>CAXTMD010000009.1:0-2245 GCA_964245035.1 uncultured Chthoniobacterales bacterium | reverse complement strand
GTTACAAGGAAAGCCGGCGCGTTGCCAACGTGGAATTTGACTTCCCGCGCGACCACCGCGTCCGTTGATCCGCCATGCCGACTCCCGCCGCCCTGCGAATCTGGTGCAACTACCCGCTGGATGAAACGGCCACGCGCCTCCTGCGCGACGGGACGCGGGGACACAAACTCTCCCTGCACGGGCAGACCGGCACGGTGCGCGACACCCCGCACGCCGCGCCCGGAGACCCGGAGATTCTCTTCGGCCAACCGGATCCCGAGGGATTGCTCGCCAACGCCCGCCTGCGCTGGGTGCAGCTTTCCAGCGCGGGCTACACGCACTATGACCGCGACGACCTGCGCGCGGCGTTCCGGGAGCGCGGTGCGTTGCTGACAAACAGTTCGCACGTCTTCGACGAACCCTGCGCGCAACACCTCGCCGCCATGATCCTGGCCCTCGCCCGGCGGTTGCCGACGTGCCTCGACAACCAGCGCGGGGCGCGGGCGTGGCTCCAACACCAGGCCGGTGACCGGCAGTGCCAGCTTCTCAACGGACAGACGGTGTTCGTCTACGGCTTTGGCGCCATTGCCCGGCGGCTGGCGGAAATCCTTTCCCCGTTGCGGATGCAGCTTTTCGGCGTGCGGCGCGCCCCGCGCGGCGACGAGGGCGTGCCGATCCTGACCGAGGCGGAAGCCGACGCGCGGCTCGGCGAGGCCGACCACGTCGTCAACATCCTGCCGCACAACACCTCCACGCGGGGTTTCTTCGGGGCGGCGCGGTTCGGGCGCTGCCGGCCGGGCGCGCGGTTCTACAACATCGGCCGCGGCGCGACGGTGGACCAGGGGGCGCTGGCGACGGCGTTGCGCGACGGCCCGCTCTCGGCAGCCTATCTCGACGTGACCGACCCGGAACCGCTGCCCACGGAACATGCACTCTGGGGGTTGCCGAATTGCTACATCACGCCGCACGTCGCCGGTTCGCACTCGGACGAGGACGAGCGGCTCGTGCGCCACTTTCTCGCGAACCTGCGGGCGTTCGAGGCCGGCACGCCGCTGGCCGATCAGGTCTTTTGAGCGCGCGCCACCCAGCGTTTGCCGAAGGCGATGGCCGGCGCTTCCACCCAGCGGTAGACCACGGCGGCGACGGCGAGCGACACGGCGGTTCCCACGACCAGCGTCACCCACAGGGGCACACCCACGCTGACGATGCACAGTCCCAGGTCGACCAGCACCAACACCAGCGGGTGGAAGAGATAGAGCGAATAACTGATAACCCCCACGTACGTCAGGACGCGGGTCTCCACCCGCAGCAGGGCCACCCAGAGCGCGAAGAACACCAGGGAGTAAAACGTGACCAGCCGTTCGCCCCAGAAATCCGGCGTCGGGTGGAACAGCAGTGTCTTCAAACGCGGGTCGTGCAGGTCGAGCATGGCGAATGACACGAACAACAGCAGCCACGCGTCGCGGCACCGCCACGGCGCGCGCCGGAACCCGCCCGTTTCCTCGTAGACGCACCGGAACAGCGCGCCCCAAAACATCAACCCCAAGCTGAGCAGCCACACGCCGCCTTCGCCGAGGTCCAGCGGCCGGCCGGCGAAATGCCCGACGAGGTGCGCGGTGCGCCGGCCGGCGGCAAAGAGGAGGGCGCACGCCGCCAGCGTGCCGGGGCGGTCGAGTTGCCGGCCCCAGTGGAGCACGAGGCACAAGCCGTAGAAAAACAGTTCGATGTTCAGCGTCCAGTAGAGGCCGATGAGCATCGGCTGCCCGAGGCTGATCGGGGCCATCGTCGCGTTGGCGGCGAGGACCCGCAGGGGCACCGTGCCGCCGTCCAGCCACCACATGAACATCCCGGCGGGCAGGGACACCCAGAACGCCGGGTACAGCCGGCAGAAACGCCGGATGAGGAAACGCCGCGTCGAACCTTCCCGTGTCCCGCCGAAGGAGCGGCAGATGACAAATCCACTGATGGCAAAGAACAGGTCCACGCCCAGCCGGCCCAGGATGAACGTCTTGGGCGATGCGTACAGGAACGCCAGGAAGGCAGGGTTGTGGTCCGAGCGCGGCCGGCACACCTCGGCGAAGTGCGTCCACACCACCAAGCCGGCCGCGATGGCGCGCAGGCTGTCCACGTGCCGGATGCGCAGCGGCTTGGCGACGGCCGTTTCGACGGCTGGGGAGGCGGTTTCCGCGAGGACGTTCATGAGGCTTGCAGCAGCGCGAGCAGCGCCCCGTCGAGCCGGTGGCCGCGCCAGTCGCTATATCTCACG
>CAXTMD010000008.1:16484-29780 GCA_964245035.1 uncultured Chthoniobacterales bacterium | reverse complement strand
CCATCTTCGGTCCCGGCTACCCGGCCTCCAAGACGGCGCTCAACGCGATGACCCTGGCCATGGCCATCGAACTCGAAAAGACCAACATCAAGATCAACGCAGCGTGTCCGGGTTTCACGGCGACGAACCTCAACAACTACGCGGGCACGCAAACCGTGGAGGAGGGCGCGCGGGAACCGGTGCGCCTGGCGCTGCTCGGGCCGGATGGTCCGACCGGCACTTACTCGAACTCCGACGGGCCGCTCCCCTGGTAGCGTGGCTCGGCTTTGGCACCTGGATGACGCGCCCTGAGGATCGAGTCCGGGGCGAGGCTGTCTCACCTAGCCGTCGCCAGCACCCGGCAAGCCCAGGCACAGACCCACAAACCCAACAGCAAGGGTAGGATCGCGGCGGCGTAGAACGGCCAAATCGTGCCGCCTTCCTGGAGGCAAAACTTCAAACAATAGACGGCTGGCACGAATGAACACGCGCCCAGGACGATAGCGAACACAGCCCACAGATCCCGCGGGCGGCCCACCGGCGTGTAAGCACGGTTCGTGGCGATGAGCTTGGTCGACGCGGCTTGGAAGCAGTGGCACGCCGTCTTCCAGGAATGGATAGAGGACTCGATCAGCGGTCAGGCGGTACCTCGAGTCCATCCGGGATGACCGGCACGAACGTAGCCCGGTCCACAGCAACTCGCACAAGGTGCAAGCATCGCCTTCGGGGGACGGCCGTGTCCTGTGTGATCAGCGCCGGTTGATGGAACGGCACGGCGGCCAGGAGGCCATGCGGTCCTTTTGCCACCGACCGACAAAGCCCCTGCCTGATCACCTGTGGCGGGGCCGCTCACGGCGCGGCTTTCAAGCGGGCGACGAGGTAGGCGGTCAGCACGGCCGTGAACTCGCGCAGCAGCACTTTGCGCTCGGCGGCAGCCGCCTCGACGTAGAGCAGGTCCAGGCTCCAAATGATCTGCAAGACAACGTTGGCAATGCGAAAAGCCTCCCGCTTGGTCAAGCCAGACTGCTTTTTACGGAAGAGTGCGCCGAACTGTTCGCGCAGCCGCAACCGCGCCTCCGGGTTGCGCTCGTAGCGACGCGGCGCGCTGAGCAGCGGCACGAAGGCGGGCCGCCGCTCCATGAAGTCGACCAACTGGGCGAAGAGTTCCTCGACCAGTTCCTCGATCCCGAGGGTGGCCGCGCGGTGCAACAGGGGAACCAGGCCTGCGTCGATCTCCGCGCCGTACTGGGTGCGGAGGGCGCGTACGACGGCTTCCTTGTCCGGGAAGTATTGGTAGACCGCGCCGATGGAAGCGCCCGCGCGTTGGGAGATCGCCTTCATCGTCGCCGCCTCGTAACCGACCTCGGCGATCACGGCCGCCGCCGCTTCCAGCAGTTCCGCCACGCGCTGCTCGCCGCGCGGACGCTGGGCCACGCGCCGTTTCTTCGCGCTTGACGTACCTGAGTTCATGCTCACATTGTAGGCCAACGAACATGAGCATCAACTCAGATACGAAAAAACCTATGCCTGATCTGGAACTCGATCCGTCCAGGACCGCGCTCGTGCTGATCGACTTGCAGCACGCCATCTTCTCGTTTCCACTCGCTCCCTACGGTCCGGCGGAGGTGGCGGCGCGCGGGGCCGAACTCGCCACGGCTTGCCGCGCACGCGGCGTGCCGGTGGCCTACGTGCGCGTGGACGTGGCCGACCTGCTCCACCTGCCCGCCGACCAGCCGACGAGTGATCCCGGCGCACCCAAGCCGCCGGCTTCGGCCTCCGAGATCGTGCCCGAGAGTGGCTACCAGCCCGGCACGGACCTGCTCATCACCAAGCGGCAGTGGGGCGCGTTCTACGACACGGGCCTCGACCAGCTTCTGCGCCGCCGCGGCGTGGACACGGTCGTGCTCGGCGGGGTGGCTACCAACATGGGCGTGGAATCTACTGCCCGCGCCGCTTTCGACCTGGGCTACAAGGTCGTCTTCGTGGAAGACGCCATGACCAGCCTGAGCGCGGAAGCGCACCGGTTCGCGGTCCAAAAGATGTTCCCCCTCATGGGCCGGGTGCGCAGCAGTGCCGAGGTGTCGGCGGCCCTCGCCTCGTGAGTGCGTCAGTCCCATCGGCTGCACCTTCCAAAGAGATGAGCCCGCCTGCCGAGGGCAAGCCGTCCCATCCCGATGTCGTGCTCGGCATTTGCTGCCTGAGCGTGCTGCTCATGAGCATGGACGTGACGGTCGTCAACGTCGCCTTGCCTGCCATCCAGCATGAGCTGCACGCCACCTTGGTCGGCCTGCAATGGGTCGTCGACGCCTACACGCTCGTCATCGCCAGCCTGCTGATCCTGGCCGGCTCCATGGCGGACCGCTTCGGGCGGCGGCGCGTTTTCCAGTTGGGCATGATCACGTTCACCGTGGGCTCGCTGTTGTGCAGCCTCGCACCGAGTACCGGCGGGCTGATCGCCTGCCGCGTCGTGCAGGCGCTGGGCGCTTCCATGCTCAACCCGGTGGCGCTCTCCATCATCGCCAACACGTTCCCGGAGCCCAAGGCTCGTGCGCGGGTCATCGGGGTGTGGGGCGCGGTGGCGGGATTGGCGCTGGCGACCGGGCCGGTCGTCGGCGGCGTGCTGGTGCAAAGCCTCGGCTGGCGATCGGTCTTTTGGGTGAACCTGCCGGTCGGTGTGGCGGCCATCTTTCTGACGGCGCGGTTCGTCCGGGAGTCAAAGGCCGCGCAGGCGCGGAGGCTCGATCCGGTTGGACAGACTCTGGTGCTCATCGGCCTGGGGGCGCTGACCTCGGCGGTCATCGAAGGGCCGCGCGAGGGTTGGGGGTCAGCGGCTATCGTCGCGTTGTTTGCCGCGGCGGCGTTGGCGGCAGGAGCGCTGCTGGTCTACGAGCCGCGACGTACCGACCCGCTTTTAGATCTGCGCTTCTTTCGTAGCGTGCCCTTCAGCAGCGCCACCGTGGTGGCGGTGTGCTCCTTCGCGGCTTTCTCCGGATTTTTGTTCCTCAACACGCTCTACCTCCAGCAGGGCAGGGGGCTGTCCGCCTTCCACACCGGGCTCTGCACGCTGCCCCTCGCCGTGCTCATGGGCGTGGGCGGACCGGTCTCGGGACGGCTGGTCGGCCGCTATGGCGCACGGCCCTCGCTCCTGCTGGCCGGGGCGGCCATCGTGGTGAGCGCCCTAGCGTTGACCCAGCTGGCTGACGACAGCGCGCTGGGGCTTTTGCTCAGCACCTACGGGCTCTTCGGCTTGGGCATGGGCGTGGTCAACCCGCCCATCGCCAACACCGCCATCGCCGGGATGCCCAAGGCGCAAGCCGGGGTGGCGGCGGCCATCGCTTCCACCAGCCGGCAAGTGGGCGCGGCGCTGGGCGTGGCGGTGGCAGGCACGGTCGCTGGGGTGACCCGCGGTTACGGGGTGAGCTTGGCGCAGGCCACGCACCCCGTCTGGTGGCTCATGGCTGGTTGCGGTGTCATGGTATTGGCGCTGGGCTGGGCGTCGACGACGCCGTGGGCGCAGGCGTCTGCGCGCCACACCGCCCACCTGCTCGAAGAACCTCGCTAAACAAAACATCCATGCTCTGCGCCGTGCGCAGGTAACCCTGCTGCCCCGGTGTTCGTCGGCGGTTAGCAGGCCGAAGAAACCCTGCGGATGGGTGCAGCCCCAGACCATACCGACGCTGGCCGTGCCGGCGTGCCGCTCGGCGGAGGCCGGAGACGGCGTCCGATCCACGGGCGGCAGAAAAGTGGCATGGAAGCCCACCCTCATCACTCTGCGGCCAATGGCTTCCTCCAAGAAAAGCGGCCGGACGATCCCGCCAGGGCCCGACAAATCAGCCCAGCAAGGCGAGTAGCGCGGTGACCTGCAAGTCGATCAAACGGCGCATGTCGGCCCCGTCGACAGCCGTTTCCTCCAGGCCGCGCATGGAAAACACGAGCGCACGCGCCAGTTCCGCTGCGCTTGCCCGTACGCCGGAGGCAGCCACCGCTTCTCCGATCAACCCGGCCACGAACGCACAGAACCGCTCGTACATCTCGCGCACCGCCGGGAAGCGCAGGTCGAAGAGGTCGCTGGCGTCGGGGTGCACGGCGGTGATGTCGAAGCCGTGCGCGCCCCACTTCTTGCACACGTAGCGCAGTTTCGCCTCCAGGGTGCGGTGCCGCGGCAGGGCCGCGCGCATCTGGGCGTAGCTCTGCGCATCCAACTCGAAAACCGCCGCGGCGAAAACCGCTTCCTTGTCTGGATAGGCAGCGTAGAGCGTGGGCCGCGAGACCCCGGCCGCCTTGGCGATGTCGCCCATGGTCGTGCGCGCATAGCCGTAGCGCAGGAACACGTCCACGGCGACGCGCACGATTTCTGTTCGTTTGGGATGACTGGGAGGAACGCTCACGAAAGACCTGTTTACAATTATTCAAATTGTGTAAAACTGAAGAAGCTCTTCAGGCGTAACGCCGATGGCCACGCCGAAACTATACCACAGCGTCCAACGCGCCCCATCCAATCCCATGCCTACCACCGAACCGAACCCAGAAATGCTGCGCGCGGCCGAACAGATCGTTCCCGCCGATCAGCCTGTTTTCATGGTCAACCTGCTGCGCTACAAGGAACGAGCCGACTACGGCCGCGAGGGCAGCGACCTGCCGCCCTGCTCGGGTCGCGAGGCCTATCTGCAACGCTATGCGGCCACCTTCAACCAGCTGGCCGCCGGCACGGGTATCAAAGCCTACTGGTTGGGTCGCGTGGTCGCCAACGTGCTCGCGCCCGAGGACGAGGAACGCTGGGACGACGTGGGCATCGTTGAGTACCCGAACCTCGCCGCCTTCCGCCGCATCACGGAAAGCGCCGAGTACAAGGAGCAGGCTGAACCCCACCGTCGCGCGGCTTTGGCCGACCTGCGGCTCATCGCCACCGACAAGGTGAACCTCCCGGGTTGATCCCCCCACATCCGACTCCCGCGATGAACGCCGATCCCTTCGCCACCCGCCGCCTGGAAACCGCCCGGCACCGCACCGCCTACCTGGAAGCCGGCCCCACCGACGGCCCGCTGCTGATCTTCGTCCACGGCTGGCCCGAACTCGGCCTGGTCTGGCGCCAGCAGATCGAGCACTTCGCCGCGGCGGGCTGGCGTTGCGTGGCTCCCGACATGCGCGGCTACGGCGGCTCGTCGGTGCCCACCAGCACGGGCGCCTACGCGGTCCGTGAACTCGTGGCGGACATGAGGGAGTTGCACGACGCGCTGGGCGGCGCACCCGCCGTGTGGGTGGGCCACGATTGGGGCAGCCCGGTCGTCTGGGCGCTCGCCTCCCACCACGCGACCCGTTGCCGCGGCGTCGTCAACCTCTGCGTGCCCTACCTCGCGCGCGGCTTCGCGTTGCCCACGCTCCTGCCGCTGGTGGATCGTGAGCTGTATCCCGAGGACGAGTACCCGGCGGGCCAGTGGGACTACTGGCTCTTCTACCGGGAGCAGTTCGCGCAGGCCGCGCAGGACGACGAGGCCGACGTGGCGGCGACGCTGGCGCTGCTCTACCAACCCGGCAAGCCCGAGGCGGTGGGCAAACCGGCCATCACCTCCGCGATCCGCGCCAAGGGCGGCTGGTTCGGACCGGCGCACCGCGCACCCGCCGTGCCGCGCGCCGAAGGGATGCTCTCCCAGGAGGACTACGACGCGCTGGTGGTGGCGTTCCAAAGGACGGGCTTCCGGGGGGCCAACGCCTGGTACCTGAACGACGCCGCCAACCTCGCCTATGCCGCCGAGGCCCCCGAATTTGGACGGCTGACGCTGCCGGTGCTGTTCCTCCACGCCGAATGGGACACCGTCTGCGAGAGTGCGCGCGGTCGCTTGGCCGAGCCGATGCGCGCCGACTGCACCGACCTGAGCGAAGTGACCATCGCAGGTGGCCACGAGTTGATGCTGGAACGTCCCGCCGAGGTGAACTCTGCGATCAGCGCCTGGCTCGGCTCCAAGGGTCTGCGGTAAAAGCCCAGCCAAGTTCCCGACTCCTCGTTCTAAAAAAGCCTCCTTGCTTCGCTTCCTTTCGAGGTCGACCGGGCTTTTCGCTTGGATGCGGCGCGGGCGGTTCTAGATGGGACTTTCCTCCGGGTGGGCCACGCGTAGTTCCTCAATGCGGGTGGTGCCGCCGAAGACACCCCAGTCGATGGGGGCGATCTCCCGCAGGACGATGTACACCGGGGCGCGTGCTTCCGGCGCGATCCCGGCGTGTCGGCGGATGGCCTCGGTGAAGCGCGTGTAGAGCGAGCGTTTGGCCGCTTCGTCCAGGCCGCCCTCAAGGGCATTGACTTCGAGCGCGATGACCCGAGTGCCGGCGGGTTGGCCACCGTGGTAGACGTGGCCGGGCGGCAGTTCGTGGAAGTAGATCCAGGTGGTGCTGTTGCCGAAGGGGTAGAGCGGTAATTTCTCTGACTCCCGGGCGATAATGGTAAGTTCTTCTGCCAACGCGTCACGGGCGGCGTCGGAAAAGGTTCCGAAGGAGGAATGGAGGTGGATGAGTGGCATGGACGGAGGTTGGTTCGCATGACCTGGCCGGCTTTGCCGGACGATGCCAGCGGTTGCATGGAGGCACCCGGACGCGCAGTCCGGACCGGGAGCCTCCTTTGCTTCCTCGCGTTTAGATGGCTTGGCCTCCCGATACCTCGATGCGCTGGGCGTTGACCCAGCGGTTATCCTCGGTGAGCAGGCTGGCGATCATCGGGCCGATGTCCTCGGGCAGCCCGGCGCGGCCGAGCGCCGTCATGTCGGCGAAGACCTTGTTCAGTTCCGGGTTATCACGCACGGCACCACCGCCGAAATCCGTCTCGATGGCACCGGGTGCCACCGTGTTGACCGCGATCTTGCGGCTCCCCAGTTCCTTGGCCAGGTAGACGGTGAGGGTTTCCACCGCCGCCTTGGCCGCCGCGTAGGCGGCGTAGCCGGGATAGGACACCCGGGTCAGGCCCGAGGACAGGTTGACGATGCGCCCGCCGTCCGCGAGCAGCGGCAGCAGCGCCTGGGTCAGGAAGTAGACCCCCTTGAAGTGGACGTTGATCAGGCCGTCGAACTGCGTCTCGGTCGTGTCCGCGATGAGCGCGTAGTCGCCGTGGCCCGCGTTGTTGACCAGGTGGTCGAACGTGTCGCGCCCCCACGTCTCGCGTAGTGCTTCTTTCAGGCGGTTCGCAAACGGGGCGAACCCGGACACTTCGCCGGCGTCGAGTTGGAAGGCGAGCGCCTTGCGGCCCAGCGCTTCGATCTCAGTCACGACGGCCTGCGCGTCTTCGGCCCGGCTCTGGTAGGTGAGGACCACGTCGCCGCTGCGGCGGGCGACGCTGAGGGCGGTGTTGCGGCCGAGTCCCCGACTGCCGCCGGTGACGAGCGTGATCTTGGTAGTTTGGTCGTTTTTCATTGCTCTCTCCACCTAAACCGCCGACTGCGGACGCGAAAGCGAATCGGCTTGCCGGAACCTCCAGGACTTTTGCCAACTCCTCCATTGGCTTCCTCTGCGGTCCCGTCCGGGCGAGGACCATCCACGCGGACTCGTACCTGCGAGCGCAGTTGCTTCAAACCCGGGGTAATACTTGATCCACGCGCTCCAGGCTCCTTGCTGTTTTCTCCAAAAGTCTGTGAAGCGCCCAATGGTCCGCTAGAATCGGAGGGATGACTGGAACGCTGCTCGACGCCGTACATCGCTACACGGCCACTCACGCCGACCGGGCAGGCTTGGCCCAGACTCCCATCCGCGCTCTGACCACCATCCGGTCGACCGTTCCGAGCGGGCTGGTCCACGCAGTCTCCCGGCCCATCGTCTGCCTCGTGCTCCAGGGACGCAAGCAGGTGACGCTCGGCACCGAGACCTTCGACTTCGGCGCGGGCGATTCGCTGCTCATCACCGCTGACGTGCCGACCGTCAGCCAGATCACGCAAGCGAGCGGCGCGGCTCCTTACCTCTCGCTCGTCGTGGACCTCGACCCGGCGACCATCGCCGAACTGACGGTGCAAATGGAAGCCGTGCCGGTCGCAGACGGTCCTCCCGTCTGGGTCGAGCCGACCGACGTCGAGGTTGCCGACGCGGCGTTGCGGTTGATGCGGCTGCTGGAGCGTCCGGGAGCCTTGCCGGTGCTGCACGCGCCGCTCACGCGCGAGCTGCATTACTGGCTCCTGTCGGGGCAGCATGGGGCAGCCATCCGCCGACTCGGGCTGCCCGAGAGCCATCACGGGCGCGCGGCGCGCGCGGTTGCCGTGGTGCGGGCGGAGTTCGCGCGGCCCCTGCGGGTCGAGCGCCTGGCGTCGGTGGCCGGCATGAGCCCGTCGTCGTTCTTCCACCACTTCCAGGCGGCCACCTCGCTCTCGCCCCGGCAGTTCCAGAAGCAACTGCGCCTGATCGAAGCGCGGCGGCTGATCCTATCGGAGGGAACCTCGGCCAGCGGCGCGGCCTACGCGGTGGGTTACGAGAGCGTGCCGCAGTTCACGCGCGACTACGGCCGGATGTTCGGCTTGCCGCCCCTCAAAGACCGAGCAAAATGGGCACGGCCTTCTGGACGCGAAGATCTGCCGCCCCCGCGACGAGAGCATCATTTGCTCTCGACCCGGCCCACGTCGCCGAGCTTGGCCAAAGCCTCGCAGGCCGCAGGCCACGCGGGGTCTGCCGGGAAGAGGGCGGTGCGCAGGTAAGCCCAGGTCAGCCGCTGGACCACTCCCACCCGCTCGGGGTTCCCGTCCGTGGTCTCCGCCGCGTCGTAGGCGGAGACCCCGCCGAATAAGTGTTCCGCGCCAAAGAGAGTGAGTAGGCTCTTGGGGCCAGGACTCGACGTGTACGCATCCGCCCGCCAGTCGGCGCGCTCCGAAAACATGGGGCTCACGTCCTTGTCGCCCGCGACCACGAGGGCAGGCGTCGCCATCTGCGCGAAGCGGTTGTGGCGCAACACCGGGAAGTGCTCGGAGGCGAACGCGGCGAGGTCTGCGCCGTTGCCCGGCGCGCCGAGCAGCACCGCCGCCCGGATGCGAGTGTCGGTCAGGTTCACTTCCTGGCCGTCCACTGGATCGGTGACGCGCATCCCCGCGAGCATGCCCACCGTGTGCCCGCCCAGCGAATGGCCGACGGCGACGATCCGACTGCGATCCACGCGTCCGCCAAGCCCCGGCACGGCCCCTTCGATCTCGCCGAGGTGGTCGAGGATGAAGCGCATGTCTTCCGCGCGGGACCGCCAGAACAAGGGACCTTCCGGACCCTTGGGATCGAGACCCAGCGACCGGGAACTCAGGTGCGTAGGCTGGATCACGACGAAGCCGTGCGCGGCGTAAAAATCCACGAGCGGGCCGTAGCCGCGCAGCGAGGAAAGGTAGTTCGAACGACCGTGGCCGTGGGAGAGCAGGAGGACGGGCAGGTCGCGCCCCGTGGTGGGCGCGGCGACGCGCATCTGGAGATCCACGGCTCGGCCGGGCACCGGCAGCACCACCGGACTGACGGAAGCGACGGGGGTGGGCGAGTGGACCGGGATCTGCTCGGCCCGGCCGGTCAGCGAGCGGTCGTTGAAGGCTAGCGGATCGCTTCCTTGATGAATTCCAGGAACTACGGCAACAGATGGGTTCGTCATTGAGAATTTCCTCTGGGTGTCAGCGGATGCTAACGTCGGCGAGCCACGTAAGAGTCGGGGCAAACGGAACGTCATTCCGGAAAATAAACGGAAACATTTTCCGTTTTCAAGCAGAAATGCAGCTCGATCATCACCGCAGAGACGTTCACGACAGGGATCGCCTGCGCCGGGCGCGCATCGGACGAAACAGAACTCGGGGAGCCTTTTCGACCCGCGGTCGTTCCGCGCAATGACGCCGGTAGCGAGACCTGTTTACCGCACATGCCGGCTGCTTCAATCCCTGCCGTGGCGGAGGCCGTCGACGAGCAGGGCGACCATGCGTCGGGCGTTGCGGGGCCCTTTGTCGAAGGCCTGCATGCACAGGCCCGCCACCGCATCCAACAGGTCTTCGGGGTTGACGCCGCTGCGGGCCTCGCCAGCGGTGACCGCCGATTCGTAGAGGGTTCTGAACTCGGGACGAAGCCTCTGCTCGAAGTAGTCGCGCAACGTGCCGAAGGCCGGGTCGCCCGAGTGCAGAGCTTTGGCGAGCCCGCGCTTGGTGGCGACGAAGCCCGCGTAGCGCTGCATCCAGCGCCCCAGCGCCTCACCCGGGGGATGCTTGGCCGACAAGGTCGAGGCCGCGCCCGCGCAAGCGTCGATCTCCCGGCGGAAGACGGCCGCGATCAGGTCCGCGCGGCGGGGAAAGTGGCGGTAGACCGTGCCGACGCCGACCCCGGCCTCGTCAGCGATCTCGCGCGCGGGGGCGTCCACTCCAGAGGCGGCGAAGATTGCGGCGGCGGCCCGCAGCAGCGTGTCGAGGTTGCGTTCGGCGTCGGCGCGCTTGCGGCGCGGGGTTCGTTCCCGTGCTGGTGCGCGTTGACCCCGGTTTGCTGACTTCCCAGTCATACCACGTCTGTTCGCCTGCTCAGCGGCCAAAGTAAATTCCGCCAATGGAAGCAGTATCCTACGCACGGCATCCCGGCGCAAAGTGCGAGGTGAAAAGGGCTCCCACAAACTGCCCGGCCACTCCGGTCATCAGTGGCATGGGGATGAAGCGCAGGTAGCTGTTGGGTCCGAAGATGCGGGGCAAGCTGTCACCAAAGGTGGTTGCGAAGTTGTTGGGGAGCGCGACGGGTGGCCGGGGGGGGGAGCAGTCGATGCCGCTGAAATCAAACCTTCGGTGCACGATCTGCGCATTCTTTTGACGTGGCGATGCGTTCGCCGGAGTCGCCCCCCAATTGATGTAGAACTATCGAGGCACCGAACGCGTCAGACGCTCCCAGTTGCCGTGGGCAAACAACTCTTTGTCCTCCGGCGAGAGCGTCGCTGCGTCCAGGAAGGAGCGTCCCGGGCGACCCGGACGATATTGGTAAGGGTAATCCGTGGAAAAGATGATGCGCTCGGCTCCTAACGTCTCCAGGCTGCGTTGCAGGTACGCCTGGCTCCACATGCCGCTCGGGGTGACGTAGAGGTTCTGGCGGAAGTAGTCGGCCACCGGTCTTTGCAACTTCGTCACCCGCGCAAGGGAGTTCAGCCGTTCCAGGTAGAAGAGGACGACTTCGCCCCAATGGCCCAGGATGATTTGCAGATCAGGGTGTTCATCGAAGACGCCCGCCAGCATCAGCCGGACGAACTGGATGCCGGCTTCGTAGTGCCAGCCCAGACCGAAGGCGGCGAACGCCGTGTCCACCTCGTCCCCGAAGCCGGAGTAGAGCGCCTCCCGCACGGCGCGCTGCGGGACCTGCGGATGCACGTAGAGGGGCACGCCGAGAGACGCCGCCACGCCGAACATCGGACGGAAATCCGGGTGATCCAGATGCTTTTCGCGCGTGCGGCCACAGAGCATCGCGCCGCATAAGCCGAGTCGGCGCACGCTCCGCTCCAGTTCGCGCGCGGCCTCCGCCGGAGCGGCGACTGGCAGGGTGGCGAAGCCTCGGAAGCGCGTGGGGTGCTTGGCGATGGCGGCGGCGAGCAGATCGTTGGTACGCTGCGCCAGGGGCACGCTCTCGGCCGCTTCGAGGTTGTGCAGGCTCGGCGTGGTCACGGAAAGGACCTGCACATCGACGCCGCTCTCGTCCATGAGCGCCAGCCGCTGCTCCCCCAAATCGTCGAGCCGCTCCTCGATCTCGCCACGGTCAAACCTGTCGGTGCCCTCTTGCCCGAGGGCGGACGCTGCCCAGGCGGCGCGGATGTCGGTGGTTAGGAAATGCTCCTCAATGGCGATGACTTTTGTCATTGCTGGCAACTTTTCCTAACTGCGAGCAAATGCCAAGGTAGAAACCGACGCTGCCAAGTGCTCGTCGGACTCAACCGGATGTGGGCGCATACGGAGGCCACGATCACCCGGGAACGATCACCAGTTTGCCCTTGGGCAAACCCGTCGTTTCCAGTTCGGCGAGGGCCGTAATCGCGTCCGACAGCCCCACGGTTCGGCCGATTTCCGGCACGAGCTTGCCCCGCCCGGCCGCCTCGGCGATGCCTGCCATGGTCTCCGGCTTCGGATTGGCAATCACCAAGACGTGTTGCCGCGAGAACAGGCAACGCAACATCTTCAGAGGCTTGGCATCAATGTGTACCGCGACGCCGCCGCGTTTGAGCATCGCGCCGCACTGGCTCATCGACAGCGCGCCGGGCGTGTCCAGGACGATGTCAAAGCGGCCCTGATATTGCCCAGAGTCAAATCCGCGGTAATCCACGGCTTCGCTGACCCCCAGCACGAGCGCGTCTTGGCACCGGGACGCGCGGCAACTGCCGGTCACCTCGGCCCCGTGCAGGAGCGCGATCTGCACCGCCGCGCGGCCCACCCCGCCCAGGCAGCCGCCGATGAAGACCGACTGGCCGGCGCGCACCTTCGCCTTGTCCACCAGCGCCGTCCACGCCGTCGCGCTCACGATGGTCAGCGCGCCCGCCTGCTCGAAAGAGAGGGCGGCCGGCTTGGACAGGGCGTGTTTTTCTTCCGCTACGAGGGTCTCGGCAAACGCGCCCGCTTCCTTCATCCCCGTGGCGCCGAACACCTCGTCGCCGACCTGGAGCCGCGTCACCTCGGGACCGACCGCTTCGACGACGCCGGCGAAATCGTGGCCGAGGCCGCGGGGGAACCGCCGCCCGGTCAGCAGCTTGACCTTGCCCTTGCGGATCTCCCAATCCATCGGGTTGACGCCCGCCGCCTTGACCTTGACGCGAACCTCGCCACGGCCGGGTGCGGGAAGTTCAAATGGTTCCAGATGCAGTTCTTCGAGGCCGCCGTAACGGTGGTATTGGATGCGTTTCATCGGATTTGCTTCAAACTGTCAGGTGGCAGGGATTGAATCCGCTGCTCGCTGAACATAGCCCAATCGTCAGTGACTGACTATTAGAATCATTCCCCGTGTCCCGCAATGGTCCAAAGGTGCATCGCCGCTTGCAGCAAGCGGCCCTGGAATTGTTCCGCGAGCGTGGGTACGAGCAGACCACGGCGGCCGAGATCGCAGCGCACGCCGGGGTGACCGAGCGCACGTTCTTCCGACACTTCGCGGACAAACGCGACATCCTCTTCGAGGGCCAGGAAAGCCTGCAAACCGCTTTGACCGCCGCCATCGTGGGTGCGCCGCCCGATCTTCAGCCGATACCGGTCCTGCGGCTCGCCTTCCACGCCTTGGAGGCGATCTTCGAGGAGAATCGTCCCTTCTCGGAGCCGCGCCAGCAGGTGATCGCCGCGACACCGGCCTTGCGGGAGCGCGAAGCGGGCAAGCTGGCCGCACTGACGGCGGCGATGG
>CAXTMD010000008.1:4439-16474 GCA_964245035.1 uncultured Chthoniobacterales bacterium | reverse complement strand
GGCGATGGCCCTGGCTCTCGAAGGAAGGGGAGTCGAGGCACGGCTGGCGACGCTGGCCGCCCAGGTCGGCGGGGCGGCGTTCGGCTACGCACTGGCCGCCTGGCTCGACGACGCCTCGGAGGGTCTGGGCGTGCACCTGGAGCGCGCCTTCGTGCGGCTGCGCGCGTTGTCCGCGGGCCGGGCGGTTGATGAGCCACCGTAGAGGATGTTCACGCTACCTTCGTGCGGCCCAAGAGAGCGGCGACGACGAAAGCTCTCACCGTTGTTTCCTTTGTGGTCGCAGCGGTCCAAAGAGACCGCTCCGCTCCATGCCGATAGCCTTGGCCCGGCGCAAAACTTCGCCGGGCACCGACAGCAGCCCGATGATGGGCGAGCGCAGAAGGATGGAGTCCCGCAAGACGCGGCCAATCGCGCGGCCCTCCCACCAGAACTCCGCGATCCCCAAGACAAAGAAAACCGTTGCTCCGCAAGTGCCCAAATCTTCTCCGAAGACATAGATGCCGTAAGGCGGGGATAAGTAGGTGCCGGGAGCATCCAGTCCGATCATCGTGGCGATGCCAAGGACAAAGGGCACGGCGAACCGAAACACTAGGCGGCGGTAGAGCCGCAGGGCCAAGTCGAGGTCTTTTGCCGACGATTGCTCAAGGTTTGGTTCCATCTGGTTGCACTTCATACCTCGTGTCGAGGCCGCTTCCACTCCGGGGCAGACCACCCACCCGGAACCGCGGTGGCCCTAATCCCCATCGACCATTGAACAGCGCATGGCATCCCCAAGTGGGGCGCAAGACCTCCTTTGATGAGACGCGTAGTTTACAAGCGACTGCAAAGCGGCGAAACTACCGTTTTCTAGAATGTTATGCGGCAGTTTATGTTGGCCTGGCACTTAGTGGTGACGGTCTTCCATGCGCTGCTTGAGCTTGTCCGCATCGATCTCGCCAACAAAACGGTCGACCACTTTTCCATCCGGTCCAATCAAGTAACTGAGCGGTCGCACCCGCAGGCCGAACGCAGAGGTGGGAAGCTCCTCGGGCACGGCGTCTTTGGCGATGATGGCCAGGGGATAAGACACGGGATGCGCCTGGAGAAAAATTTGGAGCTTTTGTGCGGTGAGCTTTTCGTCCGTCAATCCGAGTACGACCAGGTTCGGCTCTTCCCGGACCAGTTTGGAGAGTGCTGGCAACTCCTCGGTGCAAGCGCCGCACCAGGTCGCCCAGTAGTTCACCAGCACCCATTTGCCCCGGTAGTCAGCCAAGCTGATCCTGGCCCCATCGGAAGTGGTGACGGCGAGATCAATGCCGCCGGGTGGCGCACCGTGCACCCAGGCGAAGCAAGAGAAAAGGAGGAGCCCCAAGAGGCTTTTGGTCTTCATTTTTCTGGCTGGTCTAAACGGAAATCGATCTCCAGCCAAAGTTACGGGATGATTTGGAAAACTCGAGACGGCGGCTTGCACCTTGGAAAAGAACGAGAGTTGCGGGCTGAAGCCGAACGACATCCGCATAAAAAACATCGATTATCTGACTTGGAGGAGTATCTCTAAAGAAAACAACGCCGCGGAAGCATGGGCGTGTACCAAAACTCATCTCACAAATCGACGTGCCACTTCGGGGTGGTGAGTTGGGTTATGTGACACCAACCCCACGGCAAGGATGCTAGCAGCTTATCCCGGCCAGGATCGTTCTGGTTGCCGGTCGAACCATCACCACCTCTGAACCCCCATTGGTTTCCTGTTCAGAAACGGTTTGGGCGCAAAAAGCTTACCTCACCAACCTGCACTTCCCACAACTTATGAAGTATAGCGGACCGTGTGACGGCCAGCCAAGGGCGTTCCACTATTTATTTCGGCCATGCGGAACGGTCAGGTCTTGGATTGGGCCAACGGGAACGATGCGCGTAGGGTTGAGATCGTCGTGGTTGCAGTAGTAGCCTCGCTTGATCTGGTTGAAGTCCACGGTTTCCGCCACGCCGAGCACTTGGTAGAGGTCACGCAGGTAGCCGGACAAGTTGGGGTAGTCGGCGATGCGCCGCAGGTTGCACTTGAACAGACCGAAGTACGCGGCGTCGCAGCGCACCAGCGTCACGAAGAGCCTCCAATCCGTTTCGAGGGGCTGCGCGCCGAACAGGTAGCGCCGGGTCGAGAGCCGGGCCTCCAGGTCGTCCAGCGTGGCAAAGAGCGGACCAACCGCCGCTTCGTAGGCAGGCTGCGCGGTGGCGAAGCCCGCGCGGTACACGCCATCGTTGACGGTTTCGTAGATCGTCGCGTTGAGCGCGTCGATGTCCGCGCGGTGCTCGGGAGGATAGAGGTCGAGAGCCGGGTGGTCCGCGAAGGCGTTGAACTCGGAATTGAGCATCCGCAGCAGGTCGTCGTCGGAGTTGTTGACGATCTTTGACGTGGCCTTGTCCCACAACACAGGCACCGAGGCGCGCCCCTGAAAACCCGGGTCGGTGGCGCGGTACGCTTCGCTCAGGAACGCGAAGCCGTTGACCGGGTCGTGCGAACGGCCCGGCCCGTCGCGGAACGCCCAGCCGCGTTCATCCCGGATGGGATCGACGACCGTCAGGCCGATGGCTCTTTCGAGTCCCTTGAGCCGGCGGACGATGACGATGCGGTGCGCCCACGGGCAGGCCAGCGACACGTAGAGATGGTAGCGTCCGCGCGCGGCTGGGAACGGCCCCGCGCCATCCGCCCGCACCCAGCCGCGGAAGGCGTCCTCCTGCCGGGTGAACTGACCATCTTCAGATTGTTCATTGGGAGCGAGCAGGTTGGCCATAGAAAAGCAGATGGGTTTCAAGGATGATCATCGTGTTTCACGAGGAGGCGAGGCGCAGGAGCCGTTCGGCGTTGCCGTGGGCAAGGGCGGCGCGCTCGACCTCGCTGACTGGCAGAGCCTCCAGCCAGGCGCGTGCACCCGTCATCGTCAGGGAGGGGTAATCCACCGCGAAAAGCATCCGCTCGATGCCAAGCACCTCGTGGCAGAAGCGGAAGTTCGACCCGTAGAGCATGCCGCTGGGTGTCACGTACACCTGGTCGCGGTAGGTCTGGCTGATTGTGCGCGAGAGGCCGGTGACCGCCGGCGGCAGCGCGTCGTCCAGCCGCTGGAGGAAGAAGGGCACCATCTCGCCCTTGGTCTTCATGGTGTCAGGGTAGAACATTTTGCCTTTTCACTGCTCCCTCGTCATCTATGGCGATCAGTTCCTTCGAACGATGGAACGCCGACGCCGCGTCAGTCCCCGCCCTCGTGCGTTGGGAGACTTGCCACCTCAGTTTTTCGGCTGCTTGTCCATGTCCTTACTGGTATTGGAGGCGTTGACCAACTCCGGCGTAGACACCGCGCGCAACTCCATCTTTTGCGCCTGCGTGTCGATGCGCCTGGTGCGGGTGAACGGCGGCAGCTTGACCGGGCCGCCGGTTTTAAGCGCCTCCAGCACGCCTTCTAACACGCGCACGTCGGCAAAACCTTCCTCGCCATCGGGCTCGGGATCCTTGTTCTCCAGGATGCAATCCGAGAAGTACTTCATCTGGCCGCCGAAATGGTCGGTGTTTTTGAAGCTGGTCTTGTCCTTGTCCTGGTCGATGGCCACGGTCTGCTCGATGGGCTGGCCGAACATGTAGGCGGGGTCCAGGGTCACGCTGCCTTTCGGGCCGACGGCCGTAAAGGAGTTCACCGGACCGCCGTAGTAGCTCACGTTGAACTGCGCCAGCCGGTAGCCGGGAAAGCGCAGAGTCACCGCCACGGTGTCGTCGAAGTCCTGGCCGAGGCCGCTCTCCGGGTGCCGGGTGCCCACGGCGGAGACGACTTCCTCCGGCTCCGCGCCGAAGATGTAGCGCGCGGCGTTGACGGGGTAGGGACCCATGTCGAGCACCGGGCCGGCCAAGTCGCCCGACTTCGCGCGATGGTTGGCCGGGTCGAGCGGCTGGGCGAAGGCGCAGGTGAAGGTGTGCACCTCGCCCAGCTTGCCCGAGCGCACCAGCTCAATCGTGTTCAGCGTGCCCGGCTCGAAGTGCAGGCGATAGGCCACCATCAGCTTGGCAGCAGAGGCTTTCGCCGCATCGAGGATCTCCTGGCACTTCGCCGTCGAGATCTCCAGTGGCTTTTCACACAGGACGTGGATGCCCGCCTGCAAAGCGGGGATGGCGAACTCCGCGTGCCGCCAGTTGGGCGTGGCCAGGTAGATGGCGTCGAACGTGCCGCTGGCCAGCGCGCGGGGGAACTCCTCGTAGGTGAACGTCGCCTCCACTTTGTACTTTTCGCCAAGTTCCTTGGCTTTCTGCGGATCGTCGGTCACCAGCGCCGTCAGCGCCGAGTTGCCGGTGTGCGCGACGCCGGGCATCATGTCCTCCTGTGCGATGTCACCCAACCCGACGATGGCGTAGCGCACCTTCTTGTCGGGGCCGCCGAGCCCCAAGGCCTCTCCGATGGATTTTGCAATGCTCATAAATAGTGTGGTTTGCTGATCGATTTTGGCGGTTGCCGTGCAACGCTCTGGACCTATTCGAAGAACGGCTCTCGGTTTGGACGCAGGTCGAGTTCCCACGTCCAGGTCGTGCGCTCCTGGCAGGCGAGCTGCCAGTAGACCGTGGCCATGGCGTCCGGATTCAAGAGGGGTTCGTCGCTGGCCGCCTGCTCGGGCAGTTTAGCGATGACGCCATCCACGATGATGTGGGCCACGTGGACCCCGCGTGGCCAGAGTTCCCGGGCCAGCGACCAAGCCAGCCCACGCAGGCCGAACTTCTCGCTGGAGAACGCGATTTTTGCCCCTCTCAACGAGGAGGTAGCCCCGGTGACGAGGATCGTCCCCCCTGTCCGGCCTGCGGCCAGCATGTCCTTGGCGGCCTCGCGCGAGCAG
The DNA here is from genome assembly GCA_964245035.1 of uncultured Chthoniobacterales bacterium. Taxonomy (GTDB): domain Bacteria; phylum Verrucomicrobiota; class Verrucomicrobiia; order Chthoniobacterales; family SZAS-18; genus CAHJWO01. Next base: position 11,629 of record CAXTMD010000008.1, on the reverse strand, counting down.
AGCAGCGCGGCGAAGACGCCCACCCTCCAGGCGTGTTCGAAGTCGGCCGGCTCCAGTTCAAAGAGGCTGTTCCCCCGCGGGCTGCCGCCGCTGGCGTGGTTGACGAGCAAATCCGTGGGGCCGAGTTCCGCGCGCACCCGCCCGAACGCCGCCTCGACCTGCGACTGGCTGGCCAGGTCACAGGGTAGAGCCAACGCGGTGCCCGGGCCGTGCTCGGCGTCGATCTCGGCGGCGAGTCGTCCGAGGTAGTCGGCTGAACGCGCCAACATCGCCACGCGGCAGCCCTCGCGGGCGAAGCGGCGCACGAGCGACGCGGCTAGGCCGGGGCCGACGCCAGCGACGACCGCAACGCGGGGTAGAGATTGCACGGAAGCATTCATCGAAGTGGAGATTGGCATGGGAGTGGGGGGCTGGTTGCATCGGGACCCACGGCGAGAGTTCCTCATCGTGGATCACAAGAGGACGCGAGCTTTGGCCTCGACACTCCATCGTCCACCTGATGGGCAGTTCTGGGAAAGACAATGTTTCTTGGCTCAGCATAAGTACTACCTATGCTCGATCCGTGGATGCGCGCCATCTACCTGCCCGAGACGGCGGATGTCAATCCTCTGACACAGAGGCATTTGATGATGATGGACCAACCGCGAGCGATGTGGCCGTCAGGTGAGCCGGGTGGTTGCCAGAGCATCCACCTAACCGGGGTTCGCCTAGTACGGACAGAGCGCGAATGGCAACCGACGACTCGGCCCGGTGCGTTAATCCCCCCGATGCAAGCTCCCCTTCCAGCCATCAGCGACTACGGCCTGCTGGGTGACACCCGCTCCGCCGCGCTGGTGAGCCGCTGGGGCAGCGTGGATTGGCTTTGCTGGCCGCGCTTCGACAGCCCGGCCGTTTTTCTGGCGCTCTTGGACCCGGAACGCGGCGGGTCTTGCTCCCTCGTGGGAGAGGACGGCGAGCCCCTGCGGCCGGTTTCCCGCAGGTATCTCCCCGGCACCCTCGTCTTGGAGACCATCTTGGAGAGTCCGGGCCGCGGTCGGTTGGTTGTCACCGACTACATGCCTGTTCAAAGCGAGACGCTCCGCCCCGCCGCCGCGCGCGCCGACGGCGCTGCCGCCGCCCCGGCGTCCAGGGACGGCGGGCAGATCCTGCGGCACTTCGAGTGCTTGGAAGGCGGGGAAGTGACTTTCCAGATCGTCGTGCGGCCTTCATTCGACTACGCCCGCGCGCAAACCCGGGGCCCGGTCGTCCTAGACGACGACCGTACGGTAGTTTTCGCCGCGGATCGTGACCGGCCCGGCCCGGAACAGCGGACGGCCTTCACTTTGGTGGCAAGGGCGATCCCGGACGCTGCCTTTTTCTTGGACCCGGACGCGGGGGCGGCCCGGTTCCACGTGAATCTGCGGCGCGGGGACAAAGCCGTGCTCGTGCTCGCGGGCGACCAAGCAGACTCGGGCTTGGCCGAACTGCGCGGCATGGAGGAGGCGCAGAAAGTGCGGCAGCAAACGACGGCGGCGTGGCAGGAGTGGAGCGGCCGTTCCACCTACCGGGGCCGCTACTCCGAAGCGGTGGGTCGCAGCATCCTCACGCTCAAGGCACTCACGTACTCGCCCACCGGGGCCATCGTCGCCGCGCCCACCCTGGGGCTGCCGGAGGCGCCCGGCGGCGTGCGCAACTACGACTACCGTTACGCTTGGCTGCGCGACAGCGGCTTTACCGTGCGCGCCTTTTTGCAGTGCGGCTACCACGACGAGGCGCGGGCTTATCTGAACTTCGTGGCCCGGGCGGACCGCGAGGAAGGACGGCGGCTGCCGGTGCTCTACGGCGTCCAGGGAGAACCGCCGCCGGAGGAGTTCCAACTCGACGCGCTGGCCGGCTACCGAGGTGCCCGACCCGTGAGCGTGGGTAACCAGGCCAACGAGCAGACGCAGCACGACGTGTACGGCGAGACGCTCAACGCCCTTTGCTCCTACTGGGAGATGACCGGAGAGACGCCCACCGAGGAACTGGAAAACAGCCACCTGCAGGAACGGGTGCGCAACACGGTGAACTTTGTATTGGACCACTGGCGGGAGCCGGACAGCGGTATCTGGGAGCCGCGCATTGATCCCAAGCATTACTTCCACTCCAAGGCGCTGTGCTGGGTAGCGCTGGACCGCGCCGCCAAGCTGGGGGACGGACCGCTCAAGCTCCCGGCTGAAGCCGCGCGCTGGCGGCGCGAGGCAGGGGCTATCCGCGCGGACTACCTGGAGCGAGGCTGGAACGCGCGGCGCGGGGCGTACACGCAGGATTACGGCTCCGACGATCTGGACGCCGCCGTGCTGCGCACGGTGCTCTTCGGAGCCCTGGATGCGAAGGACGAGCGGGTCCGCGCGACCCTGCGGGCCATTGAGCGGGAACTCGGGACCGGGGAGGACGGCAGCCTGTGCTACCGTTACCTGTCCGACGACGGGATGCCGGGCCGCGAAGGGGCGTTCACGGCCTGCGCCTTCTGGGCGGCGAGCTGCCGGGCGCTGGCGGGCGAGGCACTACGCGCGCAGGAACACTTCGAGGCCTTGCTGGCGCGCGGTAACGACCTGGGGCTTTTCTCCGAGGAGATCGACCCGCAGACGGGCGAGGCACTTGGCAACTTCCCGCAGGGCTTCACGCACATGAGCATCGTCTTGGGCGGGGCGCGGATCGAAGACGCTTTGGAGCGTGCTGGACGATGAGCGCCGTTGTCTCTCATCGGCAGGAACACCGATAGAGGAAGGGCAGACCACGGCAAGATCTTCTGCCTCTCTTCGAACGGCTAGCCTTTGGTGTGGACAGCGGGCTTTCCTGCCGAACCCCGACGGGCTGACCGACTACCCGTCCGCCTGCTCGGAAGCGTGGCGTCGAGGAAGGCTCTCACCGGTTTCGCCTCGGCGTCCTTGCGCCAGAGCGCGACGACCGACCAGGGTGGCAGCGCGGGACGCAGCTTCAGGAGCTTGATACGCCGCCCGGCCATGCCGCTCACGCAACTCGGCAGCAGGGTGACCTCGCTGCCGCCCGCCACGGCCGCGAGCAAGCTGATGCCGCTGTCGTACTCGCTGCCGATGCGCGGCGGCTTGCGGCCGACCGCGGAAAACATCTTCCGGATGCGTTGGTGATAGCCGGAATACTCCTGGCGGTCCAGGGCCGCGATGAGCCCGGACGCCACCTGGTTCGGACTGATGGACTTCACTTTCGCCAGGGGGTGCTTCGCTCCGACCACGACGAACGTCTCGTAGTGCGCCAGCACCTTCATGTCGAGCTCGCCCGGCAGCTTGCGCGGCAGCAGCGTCAGCGCCACGTCCAGCTTCTTTGCGAGCAGCAGCGGCAGCATCTCTTCGGCGGAAAGATCGTGCAGGGTCACGCGCACGTCGGGGAAGCTTTGCTTGCAGGCACGCAGGGCACGCGGCACGATCTCCGCCGTGCCCAAGGGAACGTAGCCGACGTGGATCTCCGTCGGGGAGGCGAGGTCGGCGCGGGCGCGTTCCACCGCGTCGGCAACGTGCGCGAGGATGTCGCGGGCTTCCCGCAGGAAAGTTCTGCCGGCTCCGGTCAGGTGCATGGACCTGCCGGTGCGTTCGAACAACGGGAAGCCGATGTCCTCTTCCAGGTCGCGGATTTGTTGGCTGACGCCCGGCTGCGAAACCCGGAGTTTGGACGCCGCGCGCGAGGCGTTTTCCTCCTCGGCCACCGCGACGAAGTAGCGCAGGTGGCGCAGTTCCATGGCCCGAGCATAAGTCCAACTTATGCTGAGTCAAGAAACATCGTCTTTCCCAAAGCCGTTCGCCGGGCGGACGTTCCACCAAGCCTCAAACAGGAGAACGCCAAGAACGCATCAGTCCACCGCGTCCACGGCAAGAAACATCATGAAACGATTCGAAGAAAAAGTGGTCATCGTCACAGGAGCGGGCACCGGTATCGGTGCAGCCACCGCGCGCCGCTTCTTGCAGGAGGGCGCGTTCGTCGCCCTCAACGGCCGACGCGACGAAAAGCTGCGCGAGACAGCCGCCGACTTTGATGCCGCGCGGGTCCTCATCCACCCCGGCGACGTGTCCGACGAGGCGTCCGTCACGCGCCTGGTGGCAGACACCGTTGCCCGCTTCGGGCGGCTCGACGTGCTGGTCAACAACGCGGGTTTCGCCATCTTTAAGCCCTTCGCGCAGACTACGACCGAGGACTGGCACAAGACGATGGCCACCGACTTGGACGGCGTCTTCTTCGGCGCGCGTGAGGCCTTGCCTCATCTCCAGAAGACGAGTGGCTCGATCATCAACGTCTCCTCCGCCTCCGGCGTGGGCGGCGATTGGGGGATGAGCGCCTACAACGCGGCCAAGGGAGCGGTCAACAACTTCACGCGCGCCCTTGCGCTGGAGTACGGCGGGCGCGGCGTGCGCGTCAACGCCGTGGCCCCGAGTATTACCACGACCGACGCCACGGCCGACTTCTTGCAGATGGAAGGCGCGTTGGACGCCTTCCGTCAGCGCCTGCCGTTCGGCCGGCCCGGCGCGCCCGACGAGATCGCGGCGGTGATCGCCTTTCTCGCCAGCGAGGATGCACGCCTCGTCAACGGCGCGATTCTGCCGGTGGACGGCGGTCTGGGTGCTTCCAACGGCCAGCCCAACTTCCTCTCCATCACCGGCCAGGGCTGAGAGCCGGAACGATCCCGGGGCCGAAACGAAGCAGCCGCGAGAACGGTGCGGCGCGAGCCGCTGGCGGTTCTCGCGGCCACAGCCTCGCTGCGTCCCGCCAGAGCCACGGTCCTGCCACCTGGAGGCGTTTTCCGGTCATCCAGGTCTCTCCCAACTCGCTCTGAAGGGTCGCGGGCATCCCCATGATTAGGTCGGCAGGTACCCGCGTGCCCCGCCTCAAACCAGACACACCGCACGAAAAATGGATTTCAAGAAATGGATTGCGGTGCTGGGCACCACGCTGGGTGCCTTCATGGCAGTGCTCGACATCCAGATCACCAACGCCTCCATCAACCAGATCTCGGGCGGCATTGCTGCCACCACCGACGAGGGATCGTGGATCTCCACGAGCTACCTCATCGGCGAGATCATCACGATCCCGCTGACGGCCTGGGCCTCGCGGGTCTTTTCCGTGCGCTGGTACCTCGTGGGCAACGTCCTCCTTTTCCTGCTCTTCTCGGGCCTGTGCGGGGTGTCCCACAGCCTGGGCGAGATGATCGCCTTCCGCGCCGGGCAGGGCTTCACCGGCGGGGTGCTCATCCCCATGAGCCTGACCGTGATCTCCACGACCATGCCCAAGAACCTCCAGCCCGTTGGCCAGACCCTGTTTGGGGTCACGGCCACGCTCGGGCCGGCGGTCGGCCCGTACGTCGGCGGCTGGCTGACCGACAACCTGGGCTGGGAGTGGAACTTCTTTCTCAACTTCGCCCCCGGCGTCGTGATGCTGGCCGCCATCCTCTACGCCATCCCCGCCGAAAAGATGCACCTGGAGGAACTCAAGCGCGGCGACTACCTGGGCATCGCCTCCATGTCCATCGGCATGGGCAGCCTCATCGCCATGCTGGAGGAAGGCCAGCGTAAGGACTTGGTTCGGCAGCCCCTTCATCCGCAACGCCGGCCTCCTGGCAGCCATTTTCATCCCGCTCTGCATCGTCAACGAACTGGTCGTCAAGCGGCCCTTCGTCAACCTACGGTTGTTGGGGAGCCGCAACCTGGCGATGGGCTGCGTCGTCGGCTTCATGATGGGGCTGGGCCTCTACGGCACGCTCTACCTGATCCCGCTCTACCTGAGCGAGGTGCAGAACTACAGCCCCTTCCAGATCGGGCAGACGCTGGTCTGGATGGGCTTGCCCCAGATGTTGGTCTTTCCGGTGCTGCCCCTGCTCATGCAACGCCTCGATCTGCGCCTGATCACCTGCGTTGGCACGGTGTTGTTCGCGGCGAGCTGCTTCATGGACGCCTTCATGAGCTTTGACTACGGCTTCGGCCAGTTCATCCGGGCCAACGTGGTCTGCGCGTTCGGGCAGGCGTTTACCATCGTGCCCGTCACGTCCCTCGCGCTGGCGACGCTCGACCCGGAGGATGCGCCCGATGGCTCGGCGCTCTTCAACATGCTGCGCAACCTGGGCGGCAGCGTCGGCACGTCCCTGCTCGACACCATTGTGGTGCGCCGCGAGCAGTTCCACGACTTCCGCATCGGCGAGCGGGTGAGCGCCTACGACCCGGCCGTGCAGGAGTGTCTCGCCAGCCAGCAAAGCGCGTTCATGGGCCGGGGCTTCGACGCGGCCACCGCGATGAACCAGGCCTACGGCGCGGTCAAACGGCTGATGACCCGGGAGGCGTTCGTCATGGCCTTCAACGATGCGTTCCTGATCGTGGGCATCAGTCTGGTGGCTGGCGCCGTCATCGTCTGGCTGTGCAAAAAGAGCGTGGCCAAGGAGGGCGCAACCGCCGCGTGACAAACACGGAGGTGCCTCCGGACCCGCCCGCCCTGACGCCATTCGGCAAACCAGCCCGCCTTCGCCGGATTTAAGCCGGTCCCCTTCACCCGTCCGCCAGTCGAGCCTTTCACCACAGACCGTCCAAGCCCATGACCAACCCGAACTCCGTTGATCCACCCAACGTCCGGCTGCCGCTCCACCTGAACGGGGCGGTTCCCCATCCAAAGGCACGCGGCGGCGCGACCCACCCACCCGCTGTTCGGTGGGGTTGGCGGCGCGCCGCCCGCGCGCTGCTCCTGGCGGGACTCGCCGCTGCCATCTGGGCTGGGGCCCGCTTTCTGAGCCATTCGGGGGACGTCGGCGCATCGGCTATCGCGCCTCCGCCGGTGCCAGTGGGCGTTTACACCACCCGCTCACAGAGCCTGCGCTTGTGGAACGAGTTCTCCGGCCGTCTGCGCGCCGTGGACTCCGCCGATGTCCGGCCCGAGGTGGGCGGGCGCATCACCGAGGTACGCTTCCACGACGGTCAGTCCGTCCAGGCCGGCGATGTTCTCATGGTCATCGAGCCGCAGCCCTACGAGGCCGCCGTGTCCCGTGCCGAGGCCCGGGTCGAGTCGGCCAAGGCGGCCCAGCAACTCGCCGCGGCTAACCAGCAGCGCAACGTCGGCCTGTTGCGCACCAAGGTTATTTCCCAAAGTGACTTCGACACGACCGACAGCGCCAACCAAGCCGCCGCCGCCAACGTGCTCGCGGCCGAGGCCGACCTGAAGAC
>CAXTMD010000008.1:0-4429 GCA_964245035.1 uncultured Chthoniobacterales bacterium | reverse complement strand
TCTGAAGACTGCACGCGTCGATCTGGACCACGCCTACGTCAAAGCGCCCATCGCCGGCCGCGTCAGCCGCGCCGAACTCACCGTCGGCAACCTCGTGCAGAGCGGCGCGGGTGCCCCCTTGCTCACTTCCATCGTCTCGGAGGACGGCATCTACGCCGACTTCGAGGTGGACGAGCAGACCTACCTCGCAACCATCCGCGATGCCGCCAACGGCAACGCGCAGGAGGCGAAAATCCCCGTGGAGATCACGACGCCCGGCGAGGCCGGACGCACCTACAAGGGCTTCGTGCAGAACTTCGACAACCGCATCGACCCGGCCTCGGGCACGATCCGCGTGCGCGCCAAGTTTCCCAACGCCGACGCCTCGCTGGTGCCGGGCATGTTCGTGTCCGTGCGGCTGGCGAGCAGCCGCGAACGTGAGTTGCTCCTGATCCCGGAACAGGCCATCGGCTACGACCAGAGCAAGAAGTACGTCTACGTCGTCACCCCGGACAACAAGGTGGCCTACCGGGAGGTGGAACTGGGCCGCGCTCTAGGCGGGGAACGAGTCGTCCTCAAGGGGCTCAAGCCGGGCGAGCGCGTCGTGACCGATGGCTTGTAGCGGATCCGGCCTAACACCCTGATCGCGCCCGCCGAAGCCAACGACTCCACGCAACAGCCTGTCGTGTCCGCACAACCGATTGCCTCATGAATCTCTCCCGCTTCTTCATCGACCGGCCGATCTTCGCCGGGGTCATCTCGGTGGTGATCTTCCTGGCCGGGTTGATCGCGGCCTTCCAGTTGCCGATCTCCGAGTTACCCGGAGGTGGTCCCGGCCACGGTGGTCGTCACCGCGCAGTTCCCGGGGGCCAACCCCAAGACCATCGCCGAGACGGTCGCCACGCCCCTGGAGGAGCAGATCAACGGCACCGAGGACATGCTCTACATGTTCTCGCAAGCCGCCAGCGACGGCACGCTGACCTTGACGATCACCTTCAAGCTCGGCACGGACGCTAACCTCGCGCAGCAGTTGGTCCAGAACCGGGTCAACCAAGCGTTGCCGCGCTTGCCGGAGGTGACGCAGCGCATCGGCGTGACCACACTCAAGAGTTCGCCGGACCTGACGATGGTGGTTCACCTGATCTCCAAGACCGGGCGCTACGACATGCTGTATTTGCGTAACTACGCCGTCCTCAACGTCAAGGACCAGCTCAGCAAGATTACCGGCATCGGCCAGGTGCAGCTCAATGGCTCGGGCGACTACGCCATGCGCGTGTGGCTCAACCCGGAGAAGGTGGCCGAGCGCGGGCTGACGGCGGACGAGGTGGTCGCCGCCATCCGCAGCCAGAACGTCCAGGCATCGGCCGGAGTCATCGGCGGGCCGCCCTACGCGCACGGCGTGCAGGTCCAGGTGCCCGTCAACGTGGAGGGTCGCGTCAGCAACCCGGAAGAGTTCGGCGACATGATCGTCAAGCGCAGCGCCGACGGGGTGGTGACCCGCCTCAAAGATGTGGCGCGCGTGGAGATCGACGCCGCCGCCTACGGCCTGCGCTCGCTGCTGGATAACAAGGACGCCGTGGCCATCCCCATCTTCGCGCTGCCGGGCGCCAACGCCATCAACATCTCCGACGGCGTGCGGTCCACGATGGCCGAACTCAAGAAAGACTTCCCGGACGACGTGGATTACTCCATCGTCTACGACCCGACGGTCTTCGTGCGCGATTCCATCGAGGCGGTCGTCCACACGCTGCTGGAGGCGCTGGCGTTGGTGGTGGTCGTGGTGATCCTCTTCCTCCAGACCTGGCGCGCGTCGGTCATCCCGCTCCTGGCGGTGCCGGTGTCCATCGTGGGCACCTTTACCGTGATGAACTTGGTGCACGGCTCCATCAACGCCTTGTCCTTGTTCGGGTTGGTGCTCGCCATCGGCATCGTCGTGGACGACGCCATCGTGGTCGTCGAGAACGTGGAGCGCAACATCCACGAGGGCCTATCTCCGCACGGCGCCACGATCAAGGCGATGAGCGAGGTGACGAGCCCCATCATCGCCATCACGCTGGTGCTCTGCGCGGTGTTCGTGCCCATCGCCTTCATCTCCGGTCTGACCGGGCAGTTCTACCGGCAGTTCGCGCTGACCATCGCGTTTTCGACGGTCATCTCCGCCTTCAACTCGCTGACCCTCTCGCCCGCGCTCGCCGCCATTCTGCTCAAGGGGCACGGCGAGAAAAAGGATGTACTCACGCGGCTGATGGAGAGGGTATTCGGGCCGTTTTTCCGGTGGTTTAACGGCCTGTTTGAGCGCGGGTCCGTCCGCTACGGGCGCGGGATGCGCGGCATCGTAAGCCGCAAGGGGCTGACGCTCGGCCTCTATGTCGTGCTGCTTGGCGGGACGTACTTCGCCTTCCTGCGCGTGCCGCCCGGCTTCGTGCCGACGCAGGACAAGGCGTACCTCGTCAGCTTCGCGCAACTGCCCGACGGCGCGAACCTGGAGCGCACGGAAGCAGTCATCCGCGAGATGAGCGACATCGCACTCAAGGAACCCGGCGTGCAGAGCACGGTGGCCTTCCCGGGCCAGTCCATCAACGGCTTCATCGACAGCGCCAGCGCGGGCATCGTCTTTGTGACCTTGAAGCCCTTCGAGGAACGCCGCGACCCCGCCCTGAGCGGCGTGGCCATCGCCAAGAAGCTCCAAGCGAAGTTCAACGCGGTGCAGGGCGCAGTTGTGGCCGTGTTCCCACCTCCACCCGTGCAAGGGTTAGGCACCATCGGCGGTTTCAAGCTCCAGGTGGAGGACCGCGGTGACCTTGGCTACGCGGCGCTTGATAATGTCATGAAGCAGGTGCAGGCGAAGGCCGCGAAAGCGCCGGAACTCGCCGGGGTCTTCAGTTCCTACCAGATCAACAGCCCGCAGCTTTTCGCCGACCTGGACCGCACGCAGGCGCAGCAACTCGGCGTGACGCCGCAGGACGTGTTCGACACGATGCAGATTTACCTGGGCTCGTTCTACATCAACGACTTCAACAAGTTCGGGCGCACCTACCAGGTGATCGCACAGGCCGACAAGGCTTTCCGCTCCAAACCCGACGACATCCTCAAGCTGAAGATCCGCAACGCGGCGGGCGACATGGTCCCGCTCGGCGCGATGCTCCGGCTGAGCGACTCCACGGGACCGGAAGCAGCCATGCGCTACAACGCTTACCGCTCGGCGGACCTCAACGGCGGCGCGGCCCCCGGCTTCTCCAGCGGTCAAGCGCAGAACGCCATCGTGCGTATCCTCAAGGAAACGCTGCCCAAGGGCATGAACTTCGAATGGACCGAGCTGACCTTCCAGCAGGAGATCGCCGGCAACACGGCGCTGATCGTGTTTCCCATCTGTGTGTTGCTGGTCTTCCTCGTGCTGGCGGCCAAGTACGAGAGCTTGTTTCTGCCGCTGGCGGTGATCCTGATCGTGCCGATGTGCCTGCTGTCGGCCATCGTCGGAGTGTGGCTGAGCCAGGGGGACGACAACATCTTCACGCAAATCGGCTTCTTCGTGCTGGCGGCGCTGGCCTGCAAGAACGCGATCCTGATCGTGGAGTTTGCCCGCGAACTGGAGACGGAAGGGCAGGAAACGCTCGCTGCTGCCATTGAGGCGGCGCGGCTGCGGCTGCGTCCCATCCTGATGACTTCCCTGGCGTTCATCATGGGAGTGATCCCACTAGTGGTCTCGCACGGAGCGGGAGCCGAGATGCGCAAAGCCATGGGCGTCGCCGTGTTCTCGGGGATGCTGGGCGTCACGGTGTTCGGGCTGTTCCTGACGCCGGTGTTCTACGTGGTGCTGCGCACGCTGGAGAAGCGTCTCACCGGCCGGATGCGCCCTGTCAACCACAGCCACCACGAACAGCGGCTGGAAAGCGCCCCGCTGCTCGACGGTGGTCCGGGGAGGCAAACAAGAGCGATGGCCGACGCGGAGTAATTTGCCCCGATTTATGAAAGAGCCGCCGTCCATCCCCGCCAAGAACCTGATCAGACTGCACGTGCGGCAGGCGCGGCAGCGTCCAAGCATGCAACTTTCACAGGTGCGGCTTTCACAATGCGGGATGAGCGTCTGCCGCATCATGGTCTCCAGAATCAAAAGTGGTGGGCATTACATGGCGGATTATGAATCGGTCGCCTTGGCCAAATGCCTCGGCGTTTCGACCGCTTGGTTGTTGGGCGAGACCACGTCCTACCGCGGCCACCGCAGTTCGCGCAGGCGGTCCTGACCCACGGGAAGGCTTGTCGATCTGGCGATTCATAGGTTGCCTCTTTAAGACCAGCCCGATTGTCCTCGGGGCCGAACCCACTTATCACCGGCGCGAACAAGGGCATCGGCCTGGAGGTGGCGCGCCAGCTCGGCCGTGACCACGGCATGACTGTGCTCATCGGCGCGCGCGACGAAAGGCGCGGCCGCCCCGCGGCGGAAGAACTGATG
>CAXTMD010000007.1:15793-29902 GCA_964245035.1 uncultured Chthoniobacterales bacterium | reverse complement strand
CCGATGACCACCGGCGCGCTCAGTTCGCCGCGCGCTACCATTTCGTTGAACGCCAGCCCGAGCCGGTGTCGGTCCCCCAACCCGACCCAGCAGATGCGCGCCGGCAACCCCTGGAACGCGATGCGCTCGCGCGCCATGTCCAGCCAGCGATGCAGGTGCGCATCGTCGGGGAGGAGTTCCTTGACCTTGGCGTCCGTGCGGTAAATGTCCTCCGGGTCGCCGGACAGCGCCACCCAGCGGAACGGGCCCACCCCGCGGCAGAACAGCGGCCGGATGTACGCCGGCACGAAACCCGGGAACGCGAACGCGTCCTCCAACCCTTCATCGCGGGCGACCTGCCGGATGTTGTTGCCGTAGTCGAACGTCGGCACACCCGCCCGCCGGAAGGCGAGCATGGCCTCGACGTGCGTGCGCATCGACGCGCGGGCGGCCCGGTCCACCGCCCGCGGGTCGCCGCGGCGCTTGTCCTGCCACTCGGCCACCGTCCAACCCTGCGGCAGGTAACCGTTGATCGGATCGTGCGCGGAGGTCTGGTCGGTGACGAGGTCGGGCCGCACGCCGCGGCGCACCAGTTCGGGCAAAATGTCGGCCGCGTTGCCCAGCAAGCCGACCGAACGCGCCTCGCCCGCCGCGGTCCACTTGGCGACCATGGCCAGCGCGTCGTCAAGCGTGTCAGCCCGCGCGTCCAGATACCGGGTGCGCAGCCGGAAGTCGATGCTCGCCGGGTTGCATTCGACCGCCAGGCAGCACGCCCCAGCCATCACGGCGGCGAGAGGTTGCGCGCCGCCCATGCCGCCGAGCCCGGCCGTGAGCAGCCAGCGGCCCCGCAGGTTGCCGCCGTAGTGCTGGCGGCCAGCTTCCACGAACGTCTCGTACGTGCCCTGCACGATGCCCTGCGTGCCGATGTAGATCCAGGAACCGGCCGTCATCTGGCCGTACATGGCGAGGCCCTTGCGGTCGAGTTCGTGGAAGTGGTCCCACGTGGCCCAGCGTGGGACGAGATTGGAGTTGGCGAGCAGCACCCGCGGGGCGTCGGCGTGCGTGCGGAAGACGCCGACCGGCTTGCCTGACTGGACCAGCAGCGTCTCGTCGCCGTCCAGCGTCTTGAGGGTCTCGACGATCCGGTCGAAGTCCTGCCACGTCCGCGCCGCGCGCCCGATGCCGCCGTAGACGACGAGTTCCGCCGGGTTTTCGGCCACCTCAGGGTCGAGGTTGTTCATCAACATGCGCAATGGCGCCTCTGTCAGCCAGCTTTTGGCGTTGAGCTGCGGACCGCGTGGCGCACGAACCACCCGGCTGTCATAGCGTGAGGGCATCATCTCCGACGTTCTCGCAGAACGAGATGGCGCGCAACGGCATCAATGTTTTCTACGAAGCAGCGCAGGGGTTCACGGAGCCGCTCAGCCTTCGCGGCGTCGAACGCGAAAGGCGGCGACTCGCTGACTAGGTACGTCGATTGCGCGAGTTCCATTTGCAGGGCTTGCACCCCTTCTTTTGGCTTGCCGTAGTGCCGGGTGGTCCACCCGCCTTTGAAGCGGCCGTTGAGGACGCTGGTATAACCCGCGGCATTGGCGGCGGTCCCGGCGATCACACGTTCGATCTCGGCTGCGCACGATTGGCTGTCGTGCGTGCCGATGTTGAAGTCCGGCAGCGTGCCATCGAACAAAAACGGAATCCGCGAACGGATTGAGTGGCAGTCGTAGACAAGTGCGATGCCGTGCAGGGCTTTTACCCTTCCGATCTCCGCTCGCAACGCCGCATGGTAAGGTGCGTGAAACGCCGCCAGCCGCGCCGCGACATCCTCCGCGGTGGGCTCACGCCCTGCCTGCCAAATGGGTTTGCCGTCGAAGTCGGTGACGGGAACCAACCCCGTCGTGTTCTGACCGGGATAGAGGCTGGCGCCCGAGGGATCGCGGTTGGCGTCGATGACGTAGCGATGAAAGTTCGCGCGCACCCTGGAAAGATGAGGTGCGACCTCCAGTCCGTAGAGCGTATGGACGTGCCAGTCGGTGTCCGCGAGCAGGATGCCGTTGTCGTTGAGCCTTTCGTGGATGGCGTCCGGCATCCAGGTGCCGGTGTGCGGAAAAGCGAGGATGACGGGAAACCTGCCCTGAACGACTTCGACCGGGTTCACGTTGCCCCCTCCAGGGTCGGCAGGACGCCGGCCGGCACGGACGCGTTCAGCGCGCCGGAGGCCACCAGTTCGGTCGCGCGCTCCAGGTCGGTCGCCAGGTAACGATCCTCGGCCAGCGCGGGCACGACGCCGCGGATCAACGCGAGCGTGTCTTGCAACAGCGGACTGGTCGTCAGCGGCGCGCGCAGTTCCACGCCCTGCGCCGCGGTCAGTGCCTCGATGCCGATGATGCCGAAAAGGTTCTCCGTCATGGCGAGCAGCCGCCGTGCGCCGTGGCAGGCCATCGACACGTGGTCTTCCTGGTTGGCAGAGGTCGGCGTCGAGTCCACGGAGGCCGGATGCGACATCTGTTTGTTTTCCGACATGAGTGCCGCGGAGGTGACCTCGGCGATCATCAGGCCGGAGTTCAGGCCCGGCTTGCGCGTCAGAAACGCCGGCAGGCCATAGCTCATCGAGGGGTCGACCAGCAGTGCGACCCGCCGCTGGGCAATCGCGCCGACCTCGCACACCGCCAGCGCGATCTGATCGGCGGCGAGCGCGACGGGTTCGGCGTGGAAGTTGCCGCCGGAGACCACCGACCCGTCGGCGAGCAGCAGCGGGTTGTCGGTGACGGCGTTGGCTTCGGTTTCAAGCGTCCGTGCCACTGCGCGCAGCACGTCCAGGCACGCACCGTCGACCTGCGACTGGCAGCGGATGCAATAGGGGTCCTGCACGCGGGTGTCGCCCTCGCGGTGGCTCTCGCGGATCGCGGAGCCCTCCAAGAGCTGTCGCAGCGCCGCGGCGGTGTCGATCTGCCCGCGGTGCCCGCGCAGCGCGTGGATTTCCGCGCGGAACGGCGCGGGCGAGCCCATCGCCGCGTCCGTCGACAGCGCGCCGGTGACGAGCGCCGCCTGGGTAGCCTGATGCGCGCGGAACAACCCCGCCAGCGCCAACGCGGTCGAGACCTGCGTGCCGTTGATCAAGGCAAGACCCTCCTTGGCCGCGAACACGGTCGGCTCCAACCCGGCGCGCTCTAACGCCTTGTCCCCGGGCAGCCGCTCTCCACCGATAAACGCCTCGCCCTGGCCCATCATCACCGCGCTCAGGTGCGCGAGCGGCGCGAGGTCACCGGACGCGCCGACCGACCCTTTCTCGGGGATCACCGGAACGACGCCACGCTCCAGCATCGCCTCGAGCAGGCGGACGATCTCCAACCGCACGCCCGACGCGCCGCGGCCGAGCGAGATCAGTTTGAGCGTGAGGATCAGCCGGACGATGTCCTCCGCCAGCGGCGCGCCGACGCCGCAGCAATGGGACAGGATCAGGTTGCGCTGGAGCGTCCTCAAGTCGCCCGCGTCGATGCGGATGCTCGCCAGCTTGCCGAAGCCGGTGTTCACCCCGTAAACCGGGAAGTCGCCCGCCGCGATCTCCGCGATACGCAACGCTCCGGCGGAGATGCGTTCGTCGCAGGCGGGATCGAGCCGGGCCGGTTCACCGGTGCGGTACACCTTTTCGAGCACGGAAAGCGGGACGCTGCCCGGCTGGAGAACCAGGCTCACCGTTCTCCTCCCCTTCCCTGAAAGATGCGCTGGTGGAGTGGATTGAACCCGATCCGGTAGACGAGTTCGGCGGGACTTTCGACGTTCCAGATTGCGAGGTCGGCGGATTTGCCCGGCTCCAGCGTCCCCGTCTCGTCGAGGAGGCCGAGTGCGCGGGCGGCTTCGCGGGTGGTCCCGGCGAGGCACTCCGCCACCGTCAGCCCGAACAAGGTGGCGGCCATGTTCATCGCCAGCAGGAGGGAGGTCAGCGGCGACGTGCCCGGGTTGCAATCGGTCGCCACGGCCATGCGCACGCCAGCGGCGCGCAACGTCGCGACCGGCGGCGGCCGGCGCTCGCGCAACGTGTAAAACGCCCCTGGCAGCAGGGTCGCAACCGTGCCGGCACGGGCGAGCGCGGCGATGCCTTCGTCGTCGAGGTATTCCAAGTGGTCGGCGGACAAGGCTCCAAACTCGGCCGCCAGCTTCGCGCCCCCGAGGTTTGAGCGCTGCTCGGCGTGCAGCCTGACCGGCAGCCCGAGCGCACGCGCCCGCTCGAACACCGCCCGCATCTCCGCGGGCGAAAACCCGACTCCTTCGCAAAAGCCGTCGACCGCGTCCACCAGATGCGCAGCCCGGGCTTGCTCCAGTCCGGGCAGGACCACTTCGGCGAGGTACGCGTCGCGACGGTTGGCGTACTCGGGCGGCACGGCGTGCGCCGCGAGGTAGCTCGTGCGGATGCGCACCGGACGCAGGGTCGCCAGACGCCGGGCGGCGCGCAGCATTTTTGATTCACCCGCGACCGTCAGCCCGTAGCCGGACTTGATTTCCACGGTGCCACCCCCCTCGGCCAGCAGCGCATCCAGGCGCGGCAACGCTTCGCCGACGAGTTCGTCCTCGCTCCGGGCGTTGGTCTCACGCACGGAGGACAGGATGCCGCCACCCGACCGCGCGATCTGCTCGTAGGTCGCGCCTTCCAATCGCCGCTCGAACTCCTCCGCCCGGTGCCCGCCGAAAACCAGGTGCGTGTGGCAGTCCACGAGTGCCGGGGTGACGAGCCGTCCGTCGCAATCCGTCGGTTCACCCTCCGGCCATGAAGAAAGATCCTGCTCGGGTCCGGCGAACACGATCCGTCCGCCTTCGGCGACAACTGTGCCCCCGTCCACGACGCCGAGCCCGGCCCCGCCTTCGCGGAGCGTGGCCAGCCTCGCGTTGCGCCACCAGCGGCGGGGAGTCGCCTCGTGCTTGAACACAGGCTATTACTAAAGGCACGCGTGATGGATGTGGCGAGTGAAAACAATGGCTGGTGGTTCGAGACCGCCTTGCTGCCGGAAGGCTGGGCGGAAAACGTCCGGGTGACCGCCGCCGACGGTGTCATCACCGGTGTCCAGGCGGACGGTCCGCCGCTGGCCGGAGACGAGCGGCACGCGGTCGGCATCCCCGGGCTGGCGAACGTGCACAGCCACGCGTTTCAACGCGGGATGGCCGGCTTGGCCGAAACCCGTGGACCGACGGCAGACAGTTTCTGGACGTGGCGCGAGGTCATGTACCGCTTCCTGGACCGGATCACGCCGGAAGACCTGGAAGCGCTGGCCACCCTGGCCTTCGTCGAGATGCTGGAGGGAGGTTTCACGCGCGTCGGCGAGTTCCATTACGTCCACCACGATGACGACGGCACCCCGTACGCCAACCCCGCCGAACTGACGGAGCGGATTTGCAGCGCCGCGCAGACGGCGGGCATCGGCCTGACGCTGCTGCCGTCGTTCTACGCGCATGGCGGCTTCGGCGCGCAACCGCCGACGTTGGGCCAACGCCGGTTTGTGACCACGCCGGAGGCGTTCGCCCGGCTGCTGGAGGGCGCGGAGCGCGCGGTGCGCGGCCTTCCCGGGGCAAACGTCGGCGTGGCTCCGCACAGCCTGCGCGCGGTCACGGCCGACGAGTTGCGGCAGATCGTGGCGCTGAGCGGCGGCCGTCCGATTCACATCCACGCCGCCGAGCAAACGGGCGAGGTCGAGGATTGCCTGGCGGCGACCGGCGCGCGGCCGGTCGAGTGGCTGCTCGAGCAGTTCCCGCTCGACCGGCGCTGGTGCTTGGTCCATGCCACCCACCTGACCGCCGACGAGACCGAGCGCCTGGCGAAAAGCGGTGCCACCGTCGCGCTGTGTCCCATGACCGAGGCCAACCTCGGCGACGGCGTTTTCCCGGCGGCATCCTTCCTCGCGCACGGCGGCCACTTCGGGGTGGGCTCGGACTCGAACGTTCGCATCGGTGCCGCCGCGGAGCTTTGCGCGTTGGAATATTCCCAACGCCTGGCCAGCCGCGCCCGCAACGTTTTCGCCCAGGTTCCGGGAACCTCGACCGGACGCAGCCTCTTCGGGCGTGCGTTTGCCGGCGGGCACCGCGCGCTGCAATCCCCGGCCGGCGGATTGGCGGTCGGCCAACCGGCGGACTTCGTCACCTTGTCTTGTGACTACCCTGCCCTGACCGCGCGCGAGCGCGGCGACACGATCCTCGACCGGTTCATTTTCGCGGCCGATCACGCCGTCAGGAACGTCTGGGTCCGCGGCCGGCGGTACGTCGCGGACGGGCGTCACCTGCGGCGCGAGGAGGCGCACGCTGGCTTCCGGCGCGCCCTGCGGCGGGTCCTGGCTTGAGATCAACGGTGGAAACGCGCCGCCAGCCGGCGGCGCAATTTCCCAAAGGCCAGCCGGTAGTCGCGCAGTTCCTTGTTCCTGATCCGCCGCCAGAGATTGACGAATTTGCCGCCGTGCCGCAGCCACTCCCGCGAGCGTTGCATACGGGCGGTGTTTTTGTTCTGCAACCAAGGGAAGCTTTTTTCCCCGGTGCTCTCCCGGGGCGGCACGTTGAAAATCAGGACGTACGCGTACCGGGGATCGTCCGAGCGGTTCGGCCCGGCACCGTGCACCGTCCGGCCGAAGTGGATCGTGCATCCCCCCGCCGGCAGCGGACAGGCCACCGCGTCGGCCGGGTCGAAGCCGTCGTAACATTCCACCGCGTGCACCCGCGCGTCGTTGTTGGGCGTGCGGTGCGGCAAGATTCCCCGCTCGTGACTGCCCGGGATGAACTCCATGCAGCCGTTGCGTTCGTTGACCGGCTGGAGCGGCATCCACACGCTGATCTCCCGGTACTCGAAGCGCGGGTCCTTGAACGCCTCGTCCTGGTGCCACGGGGTCGCCGCGCCGTCGACGGGCGGCGTCATGAGAGTGTGGTCGGTGTGGAACTGCGCCTGCGGACCGAGGATCTGCCGCGCCAGGGCGGCGGCGTTACGGCGGAACTCGCTGCGCCGCAATTCGCGGGCGAAGTTTTGCGGGCCGACGATCTGCGGGATGTTCGGCGCGTCCGGATCTTCCTCCGCCCCGGCGAAGTTGAAGTGTGCGCCCTGATCGTGCCCGGCCTTGGTGCCAAACAGATGCGCGATGGTCTGCCGCAGGCGGCCCACTTCCTCGTCGGACGTGATCTTCGGAATCGTCACAAAGCCGTGCTTGCTCAGAAAGGCAAGCTGCTCTCCGCTCAACAACGGATCAGAGGCCAGAACACTCTCCGTCATAGGACATTAGGGCGCACGCGTGCAGGTGAGCTTTAGATGAAGTGTTTCGTGAACACAAGCCCCACGCCATTGCAAACCTACGCATTTCGACTTGCCGAGAGCAAGAAATGACCGAAAGGTGCGCCCCTTCTCTCATTCTCGCGAACAAGAAACAGGTTCTCACCAGCGAGTGACGCAACATTGCAACATTGTGCAACAATCAAATTGGTTCGTGCAAGCATTGTTTCAAGGCAACAAGCAAGTGGAGATAATTGCGCAGCCACAAACGATGTTGTCTAAATCTAGCCAGCCATTAACCGCGCATTTGTGCGTGTCTTTCTGAGAACATGGCTGGGTACAGATCGTGCTAAACTCCGGCGCGGTCGCAAAAAGCTTATCGACGCCCAACGTCCAGTCCGAGTTGTCCAACTTCGGAAAGCCTGCTTCGCGGCAGGCGTTCTTCTCGGCTTGTTTGCACCGCGCACACACGCCCAGGTGTTCGTACGATCCACGCCGCCATCGGGGCAGAGCAGCGGTACGCCGACGCGCGAGATCGTCTCGACCGATGAACTCGACGCCGTCACCCCGTCCGCGAAGCCGCCAGCCACCCCCGGCGCGCCGAGTTCCGAAGACACGGACCGCCTCATCGAACAATATCGCCGCGAGGCTGGACCGCTCGGCCCCAGCAAACTGTTTTCGCTGACGAAGTGGGACCTCTACTTTGGCCTCGGCGTGGCCTACGACGACAACATCCGGGTCTCCACCGGCGTCCGCAAGCAGGCCGACGAGATCACGATGCTCTCGGGCGGCGCGTCGCTCTCACTCGGCGACGCCGTCAAAAAGCAAAACGGCTACCTGACCTTCAGCTACTCGGCGGCGGAGAACCTGTTCGCCATCCACTCGTCCGAGGATGACTTCGACCAGGACGCCATGCTGGACGTGCGCTACGTCTGGGAACGGCTGTCGGCCGAATTGACGAGCAACTTCCGTGCGGTGCACGACCCCGTCTCCGACACCGCCGAGCGCGAGCGTCGCTACCTGTTCGACGAGGCGCTGACCTTCCGGTACCTCTACGGGGACAAAACCTTTCTGGAAAGCCGCCTGAGCTACGACCGCTCGGACCCGGCGTTTGCCGCCAGCAACCAGCAGTACGCCTGGGAGAACTCCGTCGATTATCTGGTCACCAGCAAGATCAAGCTCGGCTTCGGCGTGGTGGTTGGCCGCCTGGAGATCGAGGACGTGCCCGGCGAGACGTTCGGCCAGCCGCTCGCCCGCTTCCAGTACGAGGTCACCGACAAGATCACCGTGGCCACGCAGGTCGGCGCTGACATCCGCGACCGCGGCGGGCGCTCGGGCGAGACCGTGACGCCTGTCTTCGCCCTCGAAGGCACCTGGACGCCGGACGACAACACCACGGTCACTGCGAGCGGGTTTCGGCGCGTGGACGCATCGGAGTCCATCGTCGGCGAGCAGTACGTCAATTCGACCATCGCCGTATCGTTGCGCCGCCGGTTCCTGCGGCAGTATTACGCGCTCGCCAGCGCCAGCTACACGCACGGCGACTACGAGGACGTGAGCAACACCGCCCTACCCTCGCGCGAGGACGACTACTTTTCCCTGCGCGGCGGCCTGGGCTACCACGCGGCCAAGTACCTCGACCTGGGCTTTTTTTACGTCCACCAGCGCAACGACTCGTCCCTGGCGAGTTATTCCTTCACCAGCAACCGTGTTTACCTGCAATCTAACCTCCTTTTCTGACGTTCGCCGGACGGCGGCCGGCCTCGTGTTCGTTCTCCTGGTCGGCGCGGCCTGGTCGTGCCCGGCGCAGACCATGGTCCGCGGCGACGTGACGACGGCGGCCCCGCCGGCTCCGGCCGTTGCCCCGGCCAACTACGTCCTGAGTCCGAACGACCTCGTCGAGGTCAAGGTCTTCCAGGAGGACGACATGGACTGGACGGTCCGCGTGACGAAGGATAGCACCGTCAACCTGCCGCTCGTCGGCTCGGTCGCAGTCGCGCGCAAGACCCCGGCGGAACTCGGCGAGGTCGTCAAGGCCAAGCTGCACGACGGCTGGCTCGTCCATCCGCAGGTCACCGTCTCCGTGCTGGAGTTTTCCAAACGCCGTTTCACGATCCTGGGCGAGGTAAATAAGCCCGGCCAGATCGACTTCCCGGACAACGCCGACCTCGACGTGCTCCAGGCGCTCGGCATGGCTGGCGGCTACACCAAGCAGGCCAACCCGGCGCGCGTTTACGTCAAGCGGCGCGTCAACGACCGCGAGGTCGTGCTGACCGTCGACGCCAAGCGCATGGCGCGCCGCGAAGCCACCCCCTTCAAAGTCCTCCCCGGAGACACCATCACCGTCGGCGAAACCATCTTCTAACTGGACCCAACACACG
This sequence comes from uncultured Chthoniobacterales bacterium, assembly GCA_964245035.1. Taxonomy (GTDB): domain Bacteria; phylum Verrucomicrobiota; class Verrucomicrobiia; order Chthoniobacterales; family SZAS-18; genus CAHJWO01. Next base: position 20,308 of record CAXTMD010000007.1, on the reverse strand, counting down.
CCATGAATGTAGCCGGGGACGCTACGATCAAAGACGAAGACGAGGGACCGCGCGTCTTCTTTTCGGATCTGTCAATCTGTGCTGCGCCGCCGCCCGAGGTCGTGCGCAACAGCCGCGAGTTTGCGGGCCAGATGGTCGGGCTGGGCCTCGCCGGCGACCTGCTGGCCGTCTACGGCGGGTTGCTGCTCGCCTTTTGGCTGCGGTTTGACACCCCCGTGCGGGCGCTGGGCCGGCGCGCGACGGGGGCGATGACGGCGGCCCAGTACCACGGACACTTTGCCTTCTCGGGCGTCACGATGATGCTGATCCTGTTCTGGTTCGGGCTGTACGGCTCCGGCCGCCCGCTGCCCCTGCGGCGGGTCAACGCGATCTTGCTCACCAGTTGCCTCGTGTGGTTTTTGGCCAACCTGGCGCTGAGCTTCGAGCTGAACGCGCAGCCAATCATCAGCCGGGTCTTTCTGTTGTGCGCCTGCGGGTGCACGCTGGCGACGCTGACCGCCTGGCGCTGGCTGTTGCAGCGGTTTTTCTGCCTGCCTGCCGTCGCCGCCCGCCTCCAACGCCGCATCCTGTTTGTGGGCTGGAGCGAACAGGCGCGCCGCATGGCCCAGCACATCCGCGGGGACGTGCGTCATCCCTACCAGATCATCGGCTGCGTGCCCTCGCCGGGCGGCAGCTACGAACTGGACCCGGCCGACCAGGTCGCGGCGGTCGGTGCCTACAGCGATTTGAAGTCCCTGCTGATCCGGCTGCGGATCGACCTCGTCCTCGTCGCCAGCGTGGATCCGACCGAGGGCGGGTTGTACGACCTGATCAACTGCTGCGAGAAGGAGATGGTGCACCTGCAAATTGTGCCGTCGGGCTTCCAGGTCTTCTTGTCCGGGTTGCACGTGGAAACCACCGGCGGCGTGCCGGTGCTCGGGGTTTCGCGGCTGCCGCTCGACCTGTTTTGGAACGGGTTCCTCAAGCGCGCGCTCGACGTGGCCGGCGCGCTGGTCGGCCTGGTGTTCAGCGCCCCGCTGGTCGCGGTGTTCGGCTTCCTGGTCTACCGGGAGTCGCCCGGACCGATCTTCTACCGCCAGACCCGCCTGGGACGCGACGGCACGCGCTTCCAGATCGTCAAGATCCGCAGCATGCGCCTGGACGCCGAGGCGGGCGGGATGGTGGGCTGGTCGAAGAAGGTGGACCCGCGCCGCCTGCGCATCGGCGCGCTGATGCGCTCGCTCAACATCGACGAGGTGCCGCAGTTCTGGAACGTGCTTAAGGGTGAAATGAGCCTCGTCGGACCGCGCCCGGAGCGGCCGGAGTTGATCCAGACCTTCAAGGAGGAAATCCCGCACTACAACGCCCGGCACGGCATCAAGCCCGGGATCACCGGCTGGGCGCAGGTCAACGGGTTCCGCGGCGACACGGACCTCACCGAGCGGATCAAGTGCGATCTCTTTTACATCGAAAACTGGAACCTCCTCATGGAGTTTCAGATCCTGCTGATGACCTTCTTCCGCCGCAGCAACGCGTACTGACCGCCATGCAATTTACCAAAGCACCCGACCCTTCCGACCCGCCCGCGGGCAGCTTCGATCTCTCCCGGCTGCTGGGCATCGCGCTGCGGCGCGTCTGGCTGCTGGCGCTGTGTGTCGCCCTGACCGTCGGCGGCGGCGTGGCCTACCTGCTGTACGCGCGCAAGGTTTACACGGCGGTCGTGACCGTCCAGGTCGAACAAGCCGCGCAGCACGCCGTCGTGTTCCAGGACGAGCCGCACGAGGAGGATTACCGCGCCGCGGAGGTGCTCAAGACCTTTGAGCAAATCCTCCAGAGCGGCCCGCTGCTTCTGCGCGTCGCCGAGGTCAACGGCCTGCGCGGCACCGACGGTTTCCTGCCCAAGAAGCCCGGCAGCCCGCCGCTGACCGACAGCGAGGTCATCGACCGCATGCTGGGCAAAGTGACCGTGGAACTGCGCCGCGGCACCCGGCTCATCGACGTGTCGGTGGACGACCCGGACCCGGTGCGCGCCGCCAAGCTGGCGCGGTCGGTCGTCGAGCAGTACACCGTCCTGGCCAACGAGCAGAGCCTGGAAGTCGCGCAGGGCAACAGCGGCTTCCTCGTCGCCGAGGAGGGGCGGCTGCGCGCCAACACGGAGGCGTCGGAAGCAGCCCTCGCCAAGTACCGGGCGGAAAACCAGGCAGTTTCCCTGGAGGACAAGCAAAACATCGTCGTCGAAAAGCTCAAGAACCTGAACGCGCAGGTGGCCGAGGCCAAGGGCAAGCGGCTCACCCTCGAAGCGGATTACAACAAGCTGGAGTCGATGCCCAAGGCGCAGCCGGAAGCCCTCCTGTCGCTGGCGAGCATCGCCGACGCGCCGGAGGTGGCCGACCTGCGCCGGCAGATCAACGCGAAAGAAGCAGAGTTCGCGGCGATCAAGCAGCGCTACATGTACAAGCACATCAAGTACATCGAAGCCGAGAGCAACCTCCAGAAGCTGCGCGCCGCCCTCGACCTCGAAGTAGGCAAGGCCGCCGACGTGGTCCGGCGTTCGTACCAGGGCGCGGCCGAAGCGGAGAACAACCTCGCCCAGGCCCTGCACGATCAGGAGAGCGAAGCCCTCAAGCTGCAAACGACCTCTATTCCCTACGGCAGCCTCGAACGGCAGGCGCAGAGCGACCGCACACTCTACGAAAACGTGCTCGCGCGCCTGAAGGAAACCGGCGTGCACCAACAGTCCTCGTACGACGTGCGCACCATCGGCGCACCGGTGGTGCCCGGCCGCCCCTCCAAACCGTCGCGGTTGAAAATCCTCGCTGCGGCGTGCGCGGCCGGCCTGCTTCTCGGCGCAGGCGTGATCTTCGTGCTGGAGCTTTTCAACCACACCTTGCAAACCGTCGACCAGGCGGAACAAGCCCTTGGCCTGCCGCTGCTTGCCGCCGTGCCGGAGCGCAAGAAACTCCGCCTGCAGCGCGGGGCGGGTGCCGTGGCCACGGAGGCCCCGCAACGCGAAGCCTTCCGGACGCTGTGCGCCACGCTGGCGAGCATCCCGCGCAGCCCGGAGGCGCGTTCGTTCCTGTTCACCAGCGCCGTCCCGGACGAGGGCAAAAGCTTCTGTTCGCTGAACTTCGCCGCCAACCTCGCTGCGCGCGGCCAGCAGGTGCTGCTGATCAACGCCGACCTGCGACGCACCTATCCGTTCGACAAGACGCTCCTGCACGACGGCACGGCGGGTTTGACCGAATGCCTCACCGGCGCGGTGCCGCTGGCCCAGGCGGTGCATCCGACGGAGGTGCCGAACCTGTTCTTCTGTCCGGCGGGCAAACGCGTGGACAACCCGGCGGGCCTGCTGACCGGCGAGAACTTCGCTGCCCGGCTGCGCGAGGCTCTCCAAGTCTTCGACAAGGTCGTGGTCGACACGCCGCCGATCAACGCCGTCAGCGACTGCCTGCTCGTCGCGCCGCAGGTGGACTCCGTGTGCCTGGTCGTGCGCGCGTTGAGCACGCCCGTCAAAGCCGTGTGGCGGGCGGGCCGCCTGTTGACGATGGCGAAGGTGACGCCCGCCGGCTTCGTGCTCAACCGGCTGCCGGTCGGCATCGGCGCTAAGTATTCCCACTATTATTACGGCGAAGCCTACTTCCGCGAGGAAGAACGCCAAACGCGGCAGCCCGCGGAAAGCAAAGCCGGATGACCGCCACACCCGAGCGGACGACCGCCGCGCCCACGACACTCGCCGCGCGCCGGCCTTTGCGGGTCGGCTTCGTGGCCAACCGGTACATGGACCCGCGCCGGGTTGGTTCGTGGTCGGGCATCCCGTACCATTTTGCGAAAAGCCTCGCCCAGGCCGGTTGCGAGATCGTGCCGATCTACGACCTGCCCGAGCCGCCGCTGTTCCCACGCCAGGTGCGGCAGGCGTGGTGGAAGTACGTGCGCGGCAAACGCTACTTGCGCGACGTGGAGCCGGCGGTGCTGCGCGCGTACGCCCGCGAGATCGAGCGGCGGGTGCGGACGCTGGAAGTGGATGTACTGTTCAGCCCGAGCAGCCGTTTGCTGGCCGAGGTCGAGACCGACGTGCCGACCGTTTTCTGGACCGGGGCGACCTTCGCTTCGATGCTCGGTTTTTACGATGACTTCACGAACCTGGCTCCCCCGAGCCTCGCCGCCGGGCATGCGGCCGAGGCGGCGGCGCTGGAGCGTTGCGCGCTGGCAATCTACGCGTCCGAGTGGGGCGCACGCAGCGCCGTGGAGGATTACGGCACCGACCCGGCCAAGGTGAAGGTCGTCTCCTACGGCGCAAATCTCGAAGGCGGCCTTGCGCCGGGCGAAGTGGAAGCGGTCGTTCGCGCACGCGACCCAAAGACGTGTCAGCTCCTGTGCGTCGGCGTCGATTGGGACCGCAAAGGCGTCGAGATCGCCGTCGCTGCCGTCGTGGCGCTCAACGCGCGCGGCGTCCCCGCCCGCCTGAGCGTGGTCGGCTGTCAGCCTCCGCACGGACGCGCGCCGCTGCCGCCGTGCGTCGATGTGGTCGGGTTCCTG
>CAXTMD010000007.1:0-15783 GCA_964245035.1 uncultured Chthoniobacterales bacterium | reverse complement strand
GGGCCGAAGCAACGCCGCCGGTTGGAAGACCTGTACCGCGGCAGCCACTTTTTCATCGTGCCGACGCGGGCGGAGGCTTTCGGAGTGGTGTTCTGCGAGGCGAACGCCTTCGCGCTGCCTTGCGTCGCCACAAACGTCGGCGGCGTGCCGACGGCCGTGCGCGACGGCGTCAACGGACAACTCTTCTCCCTGGAAGCACCGGGCGAAGCGTACGCCGACTGGATCGCCGATTGCTGGGCCGACCCGGCGCGGTATCACGCGCTCGCGGCCGGCGCGTTCGAGGAATACCGGCAGCGCCTCTGCTGGCCGCGCGCGGCCGAGACCGTCGCCGGTTTGCTGTCCGCGCTCGCGTGACGTTGCCCGCCATGTCCATCGCCACGCTCACCCGCTCGCTCCAGCGCTCCGTCCGCCAAGGGCGCAACCGATCCATCGCGGCGTTTTTTGTCACGTCGCTCTCCGGACGCGTGCTGGGCATCGTGTGCCGCCTGGTGCAGGTGCCGCTGGCCCTCAACTACCTGGGCAAGGAGGCCTACGGGGTTTGGGTGACGCTGGGTTCGATCTCGTACCTCGTCAGCTTCAGCGACTTCGGGATCGGCATGGGCGCGCAGAACCAGATGACCGAGGCGCTCGGCACCGGCGACGAACCGAAGGCACGCCGCCTGTTCACCACGACGCTGCTGTTCCTCTGCGCGGTCGGGGCCGGACTGGCGCTGATCGGCGTGCCGGTGTTTTTGCGGCTGCCGTGGGCAGGACTCTTCAAGCTCCAGGACCCGGGGCTCGCCGCAGCCGTGCCGCGCGCCGTCACGCTCTTCCTCGTCTTGGCGTGCGTGAACATCCCGCTCGGTCTGGCCCGTCGCTTGACCTACGCCACGCAGCAGGCGTGGCTCGACAACGTCAACTCCGCCGTCATGAGCGTCGCCGGCCTCGTGGCGATCTTCCTCGCCGGGTACTTCCGCCTGGATTTCACCCGCTACGTGCTCGCCACCTGGCTGCCGGGCATGGTCGTCTGCGCGGGCCTGCTCGCCTACCAGTGGGCGCGGCTCCCCTGGCTGCGCGCTGGCGGAGCGTGGTTTGACCGCCACGCGTTGCGGGGGATGGTCAACCTCGGGGCGTTCTTCGGCGTGCAGCAACTTTGCACGCTGGTGCTCTTCGGCGCGCCGCCCATGCTGATCTCGACGCTGCTCGGCGCGGCGGCGGTCGTGCCGTACAACCTCGCCCAGCAGGTGTTCAACGTCTTCCAGATGTTGCAGAACGCTTTTCTCCTGCCGCTCTGGCCCGCCTACGCCGACGCCAAGGCCAAGCGCGACTGGCCGTGGATGGCGCGCACGTTCCGCCGCTCGATGCTCGCCACCGTCGGCGTCGCCGTCGTGCCGATGGTCGGGATCGCGTTCGTCGCCCGGCCGCTCATCCACCTGTGGACGCACACGGAATCGACCCTCCCCGGCACGGGCCTGATCGTGGCCCTGCTCGCGTGGAACGTCGTCCAGGCGTTGCAGCAGCCGCTGGGCTTTTTACTCGCGGGTGTCTCCGAGGTCCGACGCAACACGGTCTACTCTCTGCTGACGGCCGTCGTCGCCGGCGCGCTCATGCCCACGCTCGCGCCGCGCTTCGGGGTCAGCGGCATCGTGTGGGGACTCGTCGTCGGCATGACGCTGTTCGCCCTCCTCGGCTCGGCCCTGGAGGTCTGGAAGTACTTTCGCGCCCTTCCCAAATGATCGGGCCCGCTGACCTCTATCGCAAAACTCTCAACGGCATGTTGTCGCTGACCGCCACCGTCAACCAACCCCACACCGGCAGCCTCTTTCAGGAATGGCTGCTGCGCGGCATGGGCGTGGAAGTGGCCGGCCCGGTGGCGTTCGGCCCACGGGCGATCATCCGCGACGGCTTCCGCCTGAAGCTGGGCCGCGGCGTCTCGGTGGGTGCCAACGCCACGTTCTCCTGCTACACGTGGGTGACCATCGGCGACGACTTCCTGGCGGCCGACGACCTGACGATCAACACCGGCGGCCACGAACCCTGGAACCTCGTGCCGAGCAACCGGCCGGTCACCATCGGCGCGCGGGTCTGGTGCGGCGCACGGGTGACGATCTGCGCTGGCGTGACGGTCGGTGACGACGCGATCATCGGCGCGGGCGCCGTGGTCGTGCGGCCGGTCGAAGCGAACACCGTGGTCGCCGGCGTGCCCGCCCGGCCGGTGCGCACGTTTGAACGCGCGCCGGCCGACCAGATGTGGTCGCCTTTTCCGCCGCGCTCGCGCTACCATCGCTACCACCAACGCGGCCGCGTCAGCCAGCTTCTGACCCGCCTGCGCCAACGCTTCTGAGCCACCGATGAAAGCTTCGCACGCCCGCGCCGCCGCGTTTCTGGTCGGCCTGTTTTCGCCCTTCACGGTCTCGCTCGTCGGCGAGATGCCGGTGGGCGAACTCGTGCTGCTCGCCGTGCTCGGCTGGATGGCGGCCGTCCTCGTGCTCGACCACCGCCTGCCCGGCCGGCTGCTCGCCCACCCGCTGCTGCGTTGGATGCTCGTCTGCCAGGGGATCGCGCTGGTGGGCTACGTGACCTCGGACATGGTCTGGCACAGCCGCACGGTGGACGAACTGCGCGGCTGGGCGCGGATGGTTTTCCTCGCCATCGACCTGCTGACGCTCGCCTACCTGTTCACGGTCGGTGGCGGCGGGGCGCTGCTCTGGCTGCTGTGGGGCGAGGCTGTGGGTGGGATGATCTACCCGCTCCTCTTCCGGCCGCTGTTCGGCGACTACTGGAAGTTCGGTTTTGGCCTGCCGGTCTCGCTGGCGGTATTGTTGCTGCTGCCCGGGATGGGTTTTTGGCTCAGTCTCGGCGCAACGCTTGGGCTCAGCGTGCTGCACTTCGCGCTAAATTTCCGCAGCCTGGGCGGGTTGTTCTTCGTCCTGAGCGGACTGCTCGTCTTGCAGCGGATGCCCCTGCGCTGGCGGGCCGTGTGCATCCCGCTGGCCGCGGTGCTGGCGGCGGGCTCGCTAGCCTGGATCGCCCAACGCTCGGCGACGGCGAACCGCTCGCACGACCTGCGCTCGGACATCTCGCGCAAGGCGATGCTCAAGGCGGCCTGGCACGGCGTCGAGGACCATCCGTTCATCGGCAACGGCTCGTGGCTGGGCCGCTCGGGAGTCATCAACGACTACCTGGCCATCCGCTACGCGACCGCGCAGGACGAACACCTCGGTGGCATCGGCCAGGAGTACGCCCCGCTCGACGAGGCGCAATCCTACACGATCCATTCGCAGATCCTCGTGGCCCTGGCCGAGGGCGGCGTGCTTGGCGGAGCGTTCTTCCTCCTGTACGGGGCGCTGATCGTGGCGAGCCTCGGCTATCACGTCGTCCTGCGCCCGTGGTCGCCGTACAGCGTGGTTTACCTTTTCCTGCTGCTGCTGGCGCTCTTTAATTTGCTGATGTCACCGTTCTCCGGGGTACACCGCGTGTACATCGCCACGGCTTGCGGGCTGCTGCTGCTGCTGTGGAACGAATACGCCGCACGCCGCACGGCAGCCCCGGTCTCGACACTCGCCCCCAGGTGGGGAACACCTTCCGCGGTTCATGGCTGATCGCAACGTCCTCATCTATCGCCGCGACCTGCTCCCGTACTCGGAGACGTTCATCCGCGAGCAGGGCGAGGCGCTGTGCGATTTCGTGCCGTACTATGCCGGGTTCCGCGAAGTAAACGAAACCCGCCTGCCTGCCGAGCGGTTGCAGGTGTTGTCAGACGGTTCCGCGCTGGGTCGGCTGCGGCTGGCAAACTACCGTCTGACGCAGCGTGACCCCGTCTGGGCCGCCGGGCTGCGCCGGCTGCGGCCAGCGCTGGTGCACGCGCATTTCGAGTGGGGCGGCAAGGACGCGCTGCCGCTCGCGCGGGCGCTGCGCGTGCCTCTGGTGGTGACTTGCCACGGCAAGGACGTGACCGAGCGCGCCGAGGAGAAGTCGGGTTGGTTGGGCCGGCGGCTGCACGCCGGACGGCGGCGGCGGCTGCAAGCGGAGGGCGCATTGTTTCTGGCGGTGTCGGACTTCATCCGCGGCCAGATGCTCGCGCGCGGATATCCGCCGGAGCGCACGCGCGTGCATTACATCGGCGTGGACACGGCAAAATTCGCCCCGCCCGCCGACACGCCGCAGCGCGAACCGCTTGTCGTGTTCGTCGGCCGACTGGTCGAGAAAAAAGGCTGCGAACACCTCATCCGCGCGATGGCGGAAGCTGCCCCGGGACTGGGTGAGGCTGAACTGATCGTCATCGGCGATGGTCCGCTGCGTCCGTCTTTGGAGGCGCTGGCCAAGGACAAGCTGCGGCGCTACCGGTTCCTGGGCCGGCAGTCGCCCGAGCAAATCCGCGGTTGGCTGGGGCGCGCACGGTTGCTCAGCGTGCCAAGCGTGGAGGCAACCTCGGGCGACAGCGAGGGCTTCGGGATCGTGTTCATTGAGGCGCAGAGCATGGGCGTGCCGGTGGTCAGTTTCCGCCACGGCGGCATCCCAGAAGCGGTGGCGCACGGCGTCACCGGACTGCTCAGCGATGAGGGCGATTGGCGCGGGCTCGCGGCCAACCTCACCGTCCTCTGCCAGGACGAGGCCCGCTGGCAGCAGATGAGCACGGCGGCCCGCGCGCGGGTGGTCGAGAAGTTCGATCTCGTCCGCCAGACGCAGGCGCTGGAGGGTCTGTACGAGGAGATGATTTCCCGCGCGGCCGCCACGTCGCGGAAGCCGTCCGCCCAAGTGGAGGTTGCCCCGGCGACCCACCCGACCTTTTGAAGATGCGAACCTTCTGCATGGCTGAAGACCGCCCGGACGACGCGGGTTTGCGCCTGGCGCTGCTGAGCCTGCGCGCGCAGTGCCCGCAGGTGCCCCTGACGCTGTTCCGGCCCGGGGCGACCGCGCAGTTCCGCGCCTGGCTGCAAGGCTTTGCGCAGGTCACCCTCGTGGACCAGCGCCTGCCCGGCGCCGACAACTGGAACTGCAAACCCCAGGCACTCGAAGCATTGCTGAACGCGGGCCACGAGGAAGTGATCTGGCTGGACTCGGACCTGGCGTTTACCCGGCCGTTCACCTACCTCTTCGACGGGTTGCCTTCGGAAACCATCGTGGTGAGCGAAGACCTGCGATTCGCGCTGCCGCAGGGCACGCAGCCGCGCACGCGCGGCTGGCAACTGCCGCTCGGCCACGCGTACCCGGCCACAGTCAACTCCTGCGTGCTGCGCGTGACCCCGTACCACCGGCCGCTGCTGGCGCGCTGGCTCGAACTGATGGCCACGCCAGCCTACCGCGAAGCGCAGGCGAAATGGGTCGGAGAGCGCCCTTGCCATCTGCGCAGCGACCAGGATCTGCTCAACGCGCTGCTCGGCTCGCGCGAGTTCGCCGACGTACCGGTGAGGTTCCTGGAGTGCGGACGCGACCTCATCCATTGCAGCGGCTGGGGTCGGAGTTATTCCACCCGCGAACGGCTGCGCGGACTGTTCTCACCCATCGCGCCGATCCTGCACAATCCCTCGCAAAAGGCTTCGGAGGCGCTGGACCCATCGTCGTCGGCTTCATTTGGACAGCGCCTGTTTTTGGAGATTTCGCCCTACCTGACGCTGGCGCGGCGCTACGAGGCGCAACTGGCTCCGCACACCGCCTGGCTGCGCCACCGCACGGCCCTCGGCTCGCTCCTGCGCGCGCTCGGCTGCGGCCACTACGCCCTGCCCGGCCTGCCCCTGATCATCCCGCTGTCGGTGCGCAAATGGCTGCAACGCGTCCTGGCCAGATTCCGCACGATGGTTGCACCTGGAGTACCATTCTCACGAGCGAGCCTGCTGATTGTAGGGCAGGCGCTCCGCCTGCCGCGTTTCGGGGGGTGGCTTGGGCACCGACGCAAAGACGGGGAGGCGTGCAACGGGCAGCCAGCTTCCCGAAGCGCGGCACGCGGAGCGCCTGCCCTACAATCCAGAGCCGCGGCTGGCCCAAGTGAGCAACGCTCAGATCGTGCGGCAACGAAACTCGACTCCCCATGTTGACCTTTTGCATGGCCGAAGACCGGGTGGAGGACACCAGCTTGCGCCTGGCGCTGCTGAGCCTGCGCGCGCAGTGCCCGCAGGTGCCCCTGACGCTGTTCCGGCCCGGGGCGACCGCGCAGTTCCGCGCCTGGCTGCAAGGCTTTGCGCAGGTCACCCTCGTGGACCAGCGCCTGCCCGGCGCCGACAACTGGAACTGCAAACCCCAGGCACTCGAAGCATTGCTGAACGCGGGCCACGAGGAAGTGATCTGGCTGGACTCGGACCTGGCGTTTACCCGGCCGTTCACCTACCTCTTCGACGGGTTGCCTGCCGAGACGCTCGTGGCGGCGGAAGACATGCAGTTCGCGGTGCCGCGCGGCACGCGCGCCCGCACGGCAGCCTGGCACCTGCCGGCCGGCAAAGGTCACGCGGCAACCATCAACTCCTGCGTGCTGCGCGTGACCCCGGCGCACCGGTCGCTGCTCCGACGCTGGTGCGAACTGATCGCCACCCCACCGTACCAGGCGGCGCAGGCGGAGCCCTACTGGAACCGTCCCCTGCATCTGCGCGGCGACCAAGAACTGCTCAATGCGCTGCTCGGTTCGCAAGAGTTCGCACACGTGCCGGTGCGCTTCCTGAGCGGCGGGCGCGACATCATCCACTGCAGCGGACGCGGTCGCAGTTACTCGACGCGGGAACGGCTGCGCGGGCTGTTCTCGCCCATCGCGCCGATCCTGCACAACCTGTCCGCCACCAAAGCCTGGCAGATGCTCGATCCTGCACCGGAAAGCCGGGCTGGAAATGCCTTCACGGAGCGCCTGTTTTTGGAGATTTCGCCCTACCTGACGCTGGCGCGGCGCTACGAGGCGCAACTGGCTCCGCACACCGCCTGGCTGCGCCACCGCACGGCCCTCGGCTCGCTCCTGCGCGCGCTCGGCTGCGGCCACTACGCCCTGCCCGGCCTGCCTCTGATCGCGATGCTTTCTCTGTGGCGCGTCATCCAGAGCGGCTGGAAACGCCACGAACTCCCGTGAAACGCCGCCTGCTCATCCTCACTCCCACCTTGGGCACGTCTCCGTATCTGAACGAGGCGGTGCGGTCGGTAGAAGCGCTGGACTGGCCCACCGAGCACGTGCTCGTTTGCCCGGCCGGAAAGACCGCCGAACTCGGCGAGCGTTTTCCCGGCCGACGCATCGTCGCCGACGCCGGCCGCGACGGCGGACTCTACGGCGCGCTCAACGCCGGACTGTCCGCAACCGCCGGCTCCGCCTGGGATTGGTTCACGTACCTCAACGACGACGATCTGCTCACGCCGAATTTTACTGAACTGCTCGCCCGCCACGATGCCCGCCACGATCTCGCCAGCGTCGGCTACGGCGACGTGCGCACCATCGACGCACACGGCGCGTTCCTCGGCTGCATGACGGTCGAGTCGACCCCCTCCTATTTTCCCGCGCTGCTCCAAGGAGGCATCAGCCCCGTAGGGCAACAGGGAATGATCTTTGGCGCACCCGTCGTGCGTGCGCTGGGAGGCTACGACCAACGGTTTTCCGTGTGCGCGGATCTGGACTTCTGGGTGCGCGCGTACGCGGGAGGATTTCCCTTCCGGCATCACGGTTTGGAAGCCGGGTGCTTCCGGGTCCATCGCGGACAAATCTCGGGCGCGGTGTCCCGGTTGAGCGAGCAAATGGCCGAGATCACACGGCGGCATTTCCCGGTGTCGGTGTCCCCACAGGCGAAACGCTTCGCGCGCTGGCGCTACCGCTGCCGCAACCTGCCCCGTTACCTGGCCCGCCTGCGGGTGGTCGGCCTGGCCCGCAGCCTGGACGTGCTCCAGGCCGGCGGACGGCGGACGGCGGATTCTGCGACATGAGTCCGGCTCTACCCGATGGTTTCGAAGTCGTCGTTCTCAGCGACTTCGCGCGTGCCAACGGCGGCGCTCCGGCAGTCGCGCTCCAGACGGCGCGCGGCGTCGCCGATGCCGGGATACCGGTCACGGTGTTCAGCGCGGTCGGGCCGGTTGACCCGGCGTTGACGGCGACACCGAACCTCGCGGTGATCTGCCTCGGCCAGGAGGAAATCGTACGCGATCCGCGCCTGCTGCGCGCGTTCGCGCGTGGCGTGAAGAACGGTCCCGCCCAACGGGCCTTGCGTACGCTGCTGGCCGGCAAGGACCCGGCCCGCACGGTAGTCCACGCGCACCAGTGGACCAAGGCCCTCTCCCCGGCCGTGCTGGCGGAAGCCCTCGACCGCGGTTTCCCGCTGGCGGTGACGCTGCACGATTTTTTTGTCACCTGTCCCAACGGCGGGTTCTTCGTGTACCCGCGGCTCGAACGCTGCGAGCGCACGCCGCTGTCGCCGTCGTGCCTGGGCTGCCGTTGCGACCGCCGCAGCGAACTCCACAAAATCTGGCGCACGGCGCGCACCTGGGCACAGAACGTCTGGTGGCACGTCCCGGCGCGTACCCACCAGTTCATCGGCGTGTCGGATTTCAGCGCGGAGATCATCCGCCGGCACCTGCCGGCCGGCGCGGCGCTGGAGGTGCTGCACCCTCCCTGCGAACGGAACGACGGCGGCCCGGCCGACGTCCGCGCGCACGACGCTTTCCTTTTCGTGGGCCGGCTCGTGCCGGAGAAGGGTCCTGATCTGTTTGCCGCGGCGGCGCAGCGCTTGGGGATCAAGGCGGTTTTCGTCGGCGACGGCGAGATGCGCGGACCCTTGCAGGCCGAGTACCCGCAGCACGAGTACGTCGGCTGGCTGGACGAACGCGGCGTGGAAGACCGGATGCGGCGCGCCCGCGCGCTGGTTTTCCCCTCGCGCTGGTACGAAACGCTCGGCCTGGTCGCGGTGGAAGCGGCGGCGTGCGGATTACCCGTCGCGGTGGCGGACAGTTGCGCGGCCAGCCGGTTCCTCGCGCACGGCCGGACGGCGCTGCACTTCCGTAGCGGCTCGGTAGACTCACTGGCCGAGGCGCTCGCCCGGCTGCGCGACGACGATCTCGCCGCCCGGCTGGGACGCGGCGCATACGACTGGTACTGGGAAAATCCTTGGACCGTGTCCGCGCACACGGACGCGCTCCTGCGCCTTTACGCGCGCACCCTCGCGCGGGTAACCCCTGCGGAGGCGGCCCGATGAAGCCTTTGAGCGTGCTGCTAGTCATCGAACCCGGCCGCGACGGCGCGTTCCGGTTCGCCGAGCAACTAGCCTACTTTCTTCTGGAGCAGCCCGGCGTGTCGGTGCACCTGGCCTACTCCAGCGTGCGCGGCAGCGCCGATCTCCAGACGCTCGTCCAAACCCTCACACGCCGCGGCGCACAGACGCTCGATCTGCGCACCACCAACGCGCCGCAGCCCGCGGATGGCCCGGCGTTTGCGCGGCTGCGGCGGCTCGCGTTGGCGGCGCGACCTGACGTGATCCACGCCCACAGTTCAAAGGCCGGCGTGCTCGCACGCTTGCTGGCGTGGACGGGAGTCCGCGTGCCGGTGGTCTACACGCCGCACGCTTACTACCAGATGTACGGTCCGGCGAGTTTGCGCCAATGGTTCTTCCAGACGGTCGAACGACTGCTGGCCCGTCGCGGGGTGACGCTGCACACTTCGCGCAGCGAAGCGGACTACGCGCGCAGGGTACTCGGCGTTTCCGAGGATCGGCAAGGGTACACCCGCACCGGGGTTGATTGCCAACGCTTCCGACCCGTCGACGGTCCGGACGAGAAGGCGGCGTTGCGCCGTCGGTTCGATTTACCTGCGGACGCCTGGGTTTTTGGCACCGTGGCGCGCTACAGCGGGCAGAAAGACCCACTGACCCTTTATCGCGCGGTCGCCGAGACCCTGGCCACAACGCCGGGGACGTACTTCGCCCATCTCGGCACCGGCGAACTGATGCCGGCCGTCGCCGATCTTCTCCAGACGGTTCCGGCCGGAGTGCGCGCGCGCATCCTTCAGGTCGAGCGGTGCGATGACCTGCCGGGGTTCTACCGGACTCTGGACGCGTTCGTGCTCCCTTCCCGCTACGAAGGCTTTGCCCTGGCGTTGTTGGAGGCGCTGGCTTGCGGCCTGCCGCTGATCCTCACGGAGTGTCCCGGCAACGTGGACCTGCGTGAACACGCGCTGGACGATGTCCGTTGGACCGCGATGGGTCAACCCGACAAACTGGCGGAGCAGATGATGGCCCGGGCGGCGGAAGGACCGCGTTATAACAACCACCGCGAGGTCGCGGCCCGGGTGTTCGGCGGCAAAGTCGGGTGCGAGGACGTGCTTCGCCGCTATCTGTCGGTGCTCGGAGGATGAGGCGGCGCGCCGCTTTTTTGCGGCCGCGTTGTTCTCGCTCCGGATTTGTGACATCCCCCGGACATCATTTCTTCAAGTGCTCGTCGTACCAGACAAGCGCCTCCTGCTGAGCGCGACCGCGCGCCTCGTAGTAGACGCCGTAGTGCGTGATGCCGGGGATCACCACCAGCTTTTTCGGCTCCGCCGCCCGCGAAAACGCCAGCAAGCCGTTCGCCTTGTTGTCCACCAGTTCGTCGTGCTCCGCCAGGAGAAAAAGTAGCGCACAATCCTTGATCCTGCCCACGTCCTCGACGGGGGCGTAGCCGACGAGCTTCTCCAGGACCGGCCAGGCAGGCAGCGGGCCGAACTTCTCGCCCGGCTTGGGGTAGTCAAGCTCTCCCCGCGCGCGGGCGGTGCCCTGCTGGTAGGTCAGCGCCCGCAGCTGCGGGTCGGCCGTGACCCACCGCGAGTCCATGCCGCCGACCTGGCTGACCAGCGCCTTGATCCGCGTGTCGCGCGCGGCGACGTAGAGCACGTGTCCGCCCCCGTACGAGGAGCCCCAGAGACCGAGCCGGGCGGGGTCGCATTGTTTTTCGCCGACCGTCCAGTTGATCACGTTCATCAGGTCCGTCGTCTGGTCGATGGGATCGACCACCCCGCGGATTTCCTTGACCTCGGCGGTGCGTTTGCCGTCCGCGGACGTGACGGTCTTGCCGACGGCGACCAACCGCCCGTCGCTGGCACCCCAGCCGCGGTAGTCGAACGTGACGACAAGGTAGCCCGCCTTTGCAAAGACGACCGCGTCGGGGCGCAGGTACTCGGCCAGCCCGGCCCAACCGTGGCACATCACGATGGTAGGCAGCTTCTCGCCGGCAGCCGCGCCCTTGGGAGCAAAAACCTCGGCCGTCAGGCGGACGCCCTCGCTGTGGACGTCTTCAGTGCGGTAGCTCACCTCCTCTGGCGGGACGAAGGGGGTGGCGGCCGGCGTCTGAGCCGACGCGGACATGGTCAGGGACAGAAAAGCCGCCGTCTGGACGGCGAGCGCGAAGCAACGCGGGCGGGTGGTCATCGGGCGGTTTCCTGGTTCGCGGAGGTCAGGGCAGCGACAGGGCGATCAGTTCCGGCGGCAGGTTGGCGCCGCCGGTCGGCACGACGATGTACTGCTTGCCTTCGAACAGGTAGGTCATCGGCGCGCCGGTGGCATTACGCGGCAAGTCCACCTCACCGAGCAGTTCACCCGTCGCCTTGTCGTAGGCACGCAGCTTCGGGTCGATGATGGCGAACTGGTTGACGATGGCGTAGCCTTCCAGCGCCAGCTCGGAGCGCTGGGTGGTCCCCTCCTGCGCCACCAGGAGCAAGGTCTTGGTAAGCAGCACGTGGCCGCGTGAGGGCCGCCCGGTCGGAGGTAGGTGCAGCGCCGCAAAGGCGGGGTGGGCCTCCATGGCCGGGACCCGTCCGATGGGCCGCATCCAGCGCTGGTCGCCGGTGTTCAGGTCGATGGCGGTGACCCGGCCCCAGGGCGGTTTGCACAGGGGTAGGTTCCGGACCAGTTCCGGCGAGAAGTAGCGTCCAGTGTACTTGGTCGGAGGCGGAACCTCGGTGGTGAGCTGCGCGGCGAAGGGCAAAGTGTTGGAGGGCACGTAGAGGGTCCCCGTCTCCGGGTCGGCCGCCGCGCCCGCCCAGCTCGCGCCGCCTGCCACCCCCGGCACCAGCAAGGTGGGCTTGTCCGTGGCAGGCGGGGTGAAGAGCGGGCCGTGGTGGTACTTTTCCAGCACCTTCAGAGCTTCCTGGCGCAGTTCCGGCGTGAAATCCACCACGTCGTCCGCCGTCATGCCCTGACGGTCAAATGGCGCGGGCTTGGTCGGGAAAGGCTGGGTTGGCCACGCCTTTTCTCCCGGCACGTCGGAGGCCGGCACGGGACGCTCCTCGATGGGCCAGAGGGGCTCGCCGCTGACCCGGTCGAAGACGTAACAAAACCCCTGTTTGCTCACCTGCGCGACCGCGCGGACCTTGCGGCCGCCGACGGTGAGGTCGAGCAGGTTCGGCGCGGCGGGCAGGTCGTAGTCCCACAGGCCGTGGTGGACCATTTGGAAATGCCAGACGCGCCGGCCGGTGCGTGCGTCCACGCAGACGAGCGATTCACCAAAGAGTCCGCTGCCGGGCCGCGCGCCGCCGAAGTAGTCGTTGGAGGGCGTGCTGAGCGGCAGGTAGAACCAGCCGAGTTCCTCGTCGGCGCTCATCGGCGCCCAGACGTTGGCGCTGCCGGTGTGTTCGGCGGAACCGTTCTCCCAGGTCTCGTAGCCCGCCTCGCCCGCGTGCGGCACGGCGTGGAAGGTCCACCGCAACTCGCCGGTGCGCACGTCGAAGCCGCGCACGTCGCCGGGCGGCATCGCGGCGTTCATCGGATAATCAAGGATGCTCGCGCCCACGGCGACCACGTCGCGGCAGACCGCCGGGGGCGAACTGACCCCGTAGAGCTTGCGCTCGACCGGGCGGCCGAGTCCCTGGGTCAGGTCGATGCGCCCCTGCTGGCCGAAGGAAGCGACCGGTTTGCCGTCCTCGGCGTTCAGGCAGATCAGGTAGGCATCCCCCGTACCGATGAAAACCCGCCGGTCCTTCCCGTCCGCCCAGTAGGTCACCCCGCGGTTGACGAAGCCATGGTTGGGAGGCGTGCCGTGCTTCCAGGTTTCGGGATCGTAGACCCAGAGCGGCGCGCCGGTGGCGGCGTTGAGCGCCGCCACCTGCGAGAGCGACGTGCTGACGTAGAGGACGCCGTCCACCATGAGCGGCGTGCACTCCCAGGTCCACGTCTTGATCTCCGGGTGTGCGTCAGTGATCGCCGCCTCCGCCGAACGCCATTTCCACGCCACCCGGAGATCCCGGAAGTTATTTCGGTCGATCTGGGCGAGTGGAGAGTACTTGGAGCTTGCCTTGTCCCCGGCGTAGCTCGGCCACCCGACGTCTGCCTTGCCGTCGCCTGCTTCGGTCTGGGCAGAGGACCGCGACGCGCCGCACCCCAGACAAACGGCGAGGACGCACGCCAAAAGCATGCCTGTGCGGGAAGCAGGAGGAGGCATATTTTGGAGCAACGGCCGCAGCCAACCGTTGCTTGGGTTCACCTTGGTGGGATGAAAACCCGGAGCCTACGGGGCTCGAACCCGCAACCTCCGCCGTGACAGGGCGGCGCTCTAACCAATTGAGCTAAGGCTCCTCTTTTCCAACCGGCAGCCATGGCCGCGGCGGGAATGCACCCATACAAGCGACCGGTTTTGGATTCAACAACTTTTCACGCGATTTTCGCACCGGCGGCCGGGGTCCGGAAGCAAATCGCCACCAAAAACGTCACGAGCGAGCCGAACATCACCCACCAGGGAAATTCCATCACCGGCAGCCAGGCGGGCTGTCCGTAGACGTGGCCGCCAAAAATCCCGGCGACCTGGTTCGGCAGCCCGCTCAACACCGCCACGGTCAGAAACCCGGCCACCATGGCGAGGAGGTTGCCAGCGTCGCTGCCGCGGTTCCTGGTCAGCATCCCGGCAAAGAAGATGCCCAACAGCGAGCCGTACGTGTAGCCGAAAATCCCCAGGATAATGGGAATGATGCGTAGCGTCGGATTTTTGATGACGAGGTACGAGGTCGCCGACGACACCGCGACGAGCAGCACCGCGAAGGACACCGTCGCCCCGCGCACCGCGCGTAGGGATTGCCGCTCGTCCGCGTTGCGGTTGATGAACGGCTGGTACCAGTCGCGCACAAAGCTGGTCGCCAGAGCGTTGAGCGCGGTGCTCAGCGAGCCCATTGCCGTCGCAAAGATCCCCGCCAGCAACAATCCCCGCATCCCGACCGGTAGCCGGTGCAAGATATAATAGGCGAACATCTCGCTGTTGGCCTGCGGCTGCTCCGGGTCCGGCCGCGCGTGGAAGTAAGCAAAGAGCAGCACACCGATCCCGACAAACGTCAGGCCAATCGGGATGTCCGCCAGCCCGGAGAGGATGAGCGAGCGGCGGGCACGGCGCACGTCCGGCGCGGTGAGCATCCGCTGCACCATGTCCTGGTCGGTGCCGAAAGTGGCCATGTTCAGAAAGATCGCTCCCACGATGGCGAAAACGGTGTACTCGGTCTCGAACATCCCTTTAACCTGGTCCCAGCCATGTCGCGCCGGGTCGAGTCCACTGGCAAAAAACAGGTCGGCTGCGTGGTCACTTGGCAGGATCGCCTTCACGTCGGCCCAACCGTGCGGGATCGACAAAAACAGGATCGCGCCGGCCGCCAGCGCGCTGCCCATCATGATCGTCGCCTGGATGAAGTCGGTCCAGATCACGGCCTTGATGCCGCCGAGCGTCGTGTAGATCGCCGTCAGGACCGTGATGCCTACGCTGGTGAGCACGTACACCAGGATTTTCTGCCCCGCGTCGAGCGGCGTGCCGCGGAACATCTCGTAGCCGAGCACCAGGATGATCGCCGCCACGTAGATGCGCGAACCCGACGCCAGCGTGCGCGTCACCAGGAACACGGCGCTCGCCGCGTTTTTGGTTCGTGTGCCGAAGCGCGTGGCAAGGTACTCGTAGATCGAATAAACGTTGTGCTGGTAGTAAGGCTTGAGGAAAAGGTAGCTGACCAGTACCCGCGCGATGATCGTACCGATGGCGAGCTGGAGATAGGTGAAGTCCCGCAGTTTGAACCCCTCTCCCGGCGCGCCGAAGAACGTCCCGGCGCTCGTCTCGGCCGCGATGATGGACGCCAGCACCGCCCACCACGGGATCCGCCGGCCGCCCAGCGCGAAATCATGCAGGCTGTCCTCGCGCCGGCCCATGTACAGGCCGATGCCGATAATGACCGTGAAGTAGACGAGGACGACGGCGAGATCGATCAGCCAGGCGGCGTTCATTCAATGATCACCTGCGTGCCGCGGGCGACCATGCCGTAGACTTTGAACGCGTCCCAGTTGGAAAGCCGGATGCAGCCGTGGCTGGCCGAACGCCCGATGGAGTCCGGGTCGCTCGTGCCGTGCATGCCGATGCCGGGATGGTCGAGCGCGATCCAGGTGATGCCCACCGGGTTGTTCGGCCCGGGCGGCAGTTCGTAGGCGTTGGAGCTTCGTTTACCGTACAGGAGCACCGATTTGTCCCAGCGGAAGGACGGCAGGAGCGTCTTGGCCACGACCTTCCAGTTGCCCTTGGGCGTCGGGATCTGCGCGGAGCCGGGCGTGATTGGGAAACAGGCCACGAGCCGGTCGCCGTCGCGGACTTCGAGGTAGCTTTCTTTCGTGTTGACGTGGAAGACGAGCCGGCTGGAGGTCGCGGGCACCGCGGTGAGCACCGGCTTGTTGTCCGGCGCGTTGGCCGCGTCGGCCGGCGTGGGGCTGGGCGAGGCGTCGGCCGCAGGCACGGTCACGCTGACCTTCGCCGACGGCTCCGAGCCCGTCTACACAGGCGAGATTGTCAATGATGGCAAGGTCTCGGGCAACCTCCTTGCCCCGAGCGGCACGTTCTACGACGCGGACTCCGATGGTCTGACCTTCA
>CAXTMD010000006.1:24485-32590 GCA_964245035.1 uncultured Chthoniobacterales bacterium | reverse complement strand
GGACGAAGACGCCCGGCAGCCTCTCGACGGAGGCTCGTTGGTGGGTGGTTCGGCGGGGGGGCATAAACGGGCAGCGGAGGCGTGTTTTCAACGCGGTGACGGCGGCGAGCAAGAGCGCCGACACTGGTTCCAGCGGCAGGCAAAACGTCGCCTGAATTTCTAGCTACAAAACAAAAGTGGGTAAGTGCGACCGAACGACGGGGAGCTTGGACAACTTCGGTGAAAGCCTGCTAACGTGCGTCGGGTTCGCGGCGCAGCGTGACGACGACGGACGCGCCTTCCACCACCGGCACCTGCGTCAACTGCGGTCGGGCGTAGAAGACTTCCGGCGCGGGGTCACATCGCAGGTAGTAGATGTGGTTGCGTTGCACTTGCAGATCGACCGAACCGCCCCTCAGCAAACCAATCCGGAAGGTGTGCAAACCGGGCTTGGCCTCGTAAAACAAACAGGACTCGGCCGCCAGGGAGCCAATCGGCGCGCCTCCGTCTCTCAAGCGATATTTGAAGAGGTTTCCTTCAAAGGCGACCTCCCGGTAAAAACAAACGAGCGCCCGACCAGAAGGAGACCGCACGACCTCCTCGCCGGCACGCAGCAACGGCCCCAGCAATACGGAGATCACCGCAGCGGTGAGGAAAATAAATCCGGGGCGACGCTTCATCGAAAGCTGTTTTGGAAAAGTTGGAGCGAAGTGTCAACGTAAAATATTCCATGATAGATATTTACATATGATTGCATTGCGCGTGGATGGCTGTGGACCCGCTGTCGGCGGCAGGACGATTGCGGAACCGCGCCGGCCACTGGGCCGTCCGTGACCTTGGTGTCAGCGTACAAGGCAACGGCAGAGAGGGGACCGCCATGGAGTGGCGGCCTTGACTGGGAGTAGACGTGCGGGAGCCCATCAACCTTTTCTCCGCAGTTTTTCCCAAAAGGATTCGGAGAAGTTTGCCTGATTTTTCCTTTTTCAGGCTGCGGGTGGAACCGGTGGATTTTCGTGCCCGAGCGTTGCCGCAGAAACTGGCGTTGGCCTACGAGAAGGTTCGCAGAGTGTGATGTAACCCGAACGTGTCTAACCTCGGTAATGCTAAGAGTGTCTTCCTCAGCTACCGCTAGTACGGGGTTTGCGGCAGGCGCTGGTGCGGATCGCGCCACGCTGCGCACGGCGGCACCAAGAACTCACTGATAACGACGAACAGATCCCGAGCGGTTCGCAGGCATGCAAAAAATTGCCGCTGAGGGCATAAGCTAAAAAGGTAGTGGGTAGTAATTAACTGACAGGATAAATGCGGCCCGCCGATCCGCTCGTCCTGTGGAGCAGACCACCCTTTCACTACCTGGGCTTAACCCTCCTCAATCGTCTCGGCGAGGGAGGGTTCCTTTGGAACCTGCTCAACAGCGGGTTTGTCCGGATCTTGCTTCACCGCTGGTTTCTCGGGGGTTTGCTCGACGGGGGGCTTCTCTGGAGTTGGGATGGACGGTTCCTCCGGAGTTTGGCCCTTGGCGCGATAGTGCAAAACTTGGGTCTTCTCCAAAGTCACGAGCGCACCGACTTCTGAAAGGAGTTCATCCACGGTGGGCAAAAACGCGTTGATTTTTTCCTCGCTGTCGATGATCTCGATGACCACGGGCATGTCCATGGAGAGTTGGAGGATTTTCTCGGTGTGGATGTGACTGGACTTGCCGAAGCCCATCGGCCCGCGCAGCATCGTGGCCCCGGCCAGGTGGGCTGCGCGCGCCTGTTTGACGATGACCTCGTAGAGTGGGTGGTGGCCGTGCTTGTCGGATTCACCGATGAAGATGCGCAGCAGCAAAGCGGCTTCGGGAATTTGCATAAGGAGCGCGGAGTGGTTGGGGATTCAAACCCTGGGATTGAGAGCGGTTGCACAGAAAACGCCGAGCCAGACCGAGGCCATGCAAAGGGCTAGCGAGCCAAAGGCGTTCAGGTTGGCCAGGAGCCACTCGCCGTCGCGCAGGAGCGCGAGCGTTTGTAGGCTGAAGGAGGAAAACGTCGTGAAGCCGCCGCAGAAGCCCACCGTCACGAAGATGCGCCAGTCCGGGCTGATGAGCAATCGGCCACCGGTGGCCGTCAGGGTGAAAAAGAAGCCGATGATGAACGAACCCGTGACGTTGACGAACAGCGTACCCCACGGAAAAACCTCGCCGAACCAGCGGGCGAGCGCGAGCGAGCAGAAGTAGCGCGCCGCCGTGCCGAGCGCGCCGCCGATGGCGACCGAGATGGTGCTAAATAACATAGATGACTCCTGACTGAAGCGACTTGGCTTTGACCTCAGTAGGAGTCATCAGCACCATGATCTCGCAAGATCACGGGCGTTTTTGTCCCACGTGTGTGGG
This sequence comes from uncultured Chthoniobacterales bacterium, assembly GCA_964245035.1. Lineage (GTDB taxonomy): Bacteria > Verrucomicrobiota > Verrucomicrobiia > Chthoniobacterales > SZAS-18 > CAHJWO01. Next base: position 30,240 of record CAXTMD010000006.1, on the reverse strand, counting down.
AGCAGGCAAACCCCATTGCCTTCCTGTCAACAGACCGCCAGGAACTTTGGCTGACAAGCGACCAGCGTCAAGAAGCCAAATCACGGATGCCGGATGAGCGGGTTCACGTCCTCGCCGCTTTTCTTTGTGCCTTGGACAGGCGGCTAGTGGTTTAGGCCCTCCTCGCGGCCTTGCGAACGTGGGAGCGGCGGCGAACAAGCGACGGCATGGGGAGAGGTTGAAGCCCTTCCTCGTGCAAGAGTCGCGCGAACGTCTCGGCCTGTCCGTTCGGCCGCACTGCCGGTAAGCCGGCGACGATGGCGAGCGGCGCCAGGGGCGGGGAGAACGGCCGGCTCACCAGCGCGGCGGGCAGCGTCGCCGAGATCCCCTCGTTGAGCACGGCCAAGCCTCCGCCTGCCTCCACGGCGGCAAAGAGCGTCGCCACGCTGTCCGCCGGCGGGGAGACGAGCCGGGGCCGTACCCCGAAGGGCTTGAGAATGGCGCGCAGCCTCACGGCATACTCCGGATGGTTCGCCCGGCCCATGTCGTGGAGCGGCACCTCGCGCAGCCGCGCCGGATGGATGGCGCGCCGGCGTGCCAGCGGATGCCGGCGCGGCATGATCAGGAGCGGGGCCAGCCGATGCAATTCGATCCATTGGAACTGCGGCAGCGCGCCTTCCAGGCCTTGGGGCAGGACGACCACGTCCAACTTGCCACTGGCCGCCCAGTCGACGTTGGCCTGTGGGGTCAGGTCGAACAGTTCCAACCGTACCTGCGGGGCCAGCGCTTGAAGACGCTCGATGGCGCGCGGCAGGATGCCCGCCACCAGGGAGGCCACGTAGCCCACTCGCAGGGCGTCGCCGCCCGTCCGGGCACGCACCCGCCGGACCGCCCGGTCGGCGCGGCCGAGCAGGTCGCGTGCTTCCTCGTAAAACAGTTCGCCCGCGGCCGTGAGCGCCACCGTGTTGCTGGTGCGGTGGAGAAGCGCCAGCCCGAGTTCCTCCTCCAGGTTCTGCACCTGCCGGCTCACGGCGGGCTGCGTCAGGTGCAGGGAGCCGGCCGCCCGGCTGAAGCTGCCGTGCGCGGCCACGGCGGCAAAGTAGCGCAACTGACGTAGTTCCATCCGCGACTCATGGACACGCTCCCATCTTCCTCTGCCGCTCTGAACAACTCCGGCAAACTCGCCGGCAAGATCGCGCTGATCACCGGCGGCAACAGCGGCATCGGTCTGGCCACGGCCAAGCGGTTCGTCGCCGAAGGCGCCTACGTTTTCATCACGGGTCGCCGCCAGGCCAACCTGGAGGAAGCGGTCAAGGACATCGGGCCAGAGCACGCCACCGGCCTACAAGGCGACAGCTCCAAGCTCGCGGACCTGGACCGCATCTTCGCCGCCATCAAGGAGCAGAAAGGCCGCTTGGACGTGGTGTTTGCCAACGCGGGCTTCGGTTCGTTCGTGCCGCTGGACCAGATCACGGAGGAGCACTTCGACACGATCTACGGCACCAACGTCAAGGGCGTGGTGTTCACCGTGCAGAGGGCGCTGCCGCTGATGGGCGAGGGGGGCACACCGGAGGAGATCGCCCGCGCCGTGGTCTTCCTGGCTTGCGAGGACAGCGCCTATGTCAACGCCGTCGAACTGTTCGTGGACGGCGGCGCGACCCAGGTCTGATCGCCCATAAAGATCACTGCTCCCTTCCAGCGTACGATGCGCTGCCGGCGTGGGTTGGAGGTGCACCGCGCTGCGAGCGTTGTGCCGACCTGAGCCGCTCCGATGCGGGTCCGCTTACCACGGTGCCGGGCGGCGCTAGAGCGGGGAGAAGAGACTGCGCAGCACGACCGTGGTGTCCGTGAAGTTTTTCACGTCCGCCATGACGCGCGCCGTCTCGGGTGCGGCCAGGGCTGCGTCCATGGCCGCGCGCGAGCGGAAGCGGTACACGCCGACCGATGCCCAGCCGTCGCCCTCCCCGGCAGGAAAGAAGGCGTCGGCGGCTTCGAGGCCGTACGGACCCCAGCACTCCCGCGTCAGCGCGAGGTGCTTGGTGGCGTAGTATTCCCGGTCGAAGCGCATGCCTTTGTCGCCCGCACAAACCACGATCATCTTGGTGGGCTGTTCTTCTTTCATGATCCTTTCTCCAGGCCGGCGCGCTGGTGAACCATCTTGGCCAGGGCGGACCAGTCCCTGTCGCCCAGTCCGTGCTCGATGGCCTGACTCATGTTCTCGCGCACGACCTCGGCCGCCGGCAGGGCGGCACCTCTGGCTTTGGCGGCGTCGAGGGCCAGGTTCACGTCCTTAAGGCCCAGCGTCAGCTTGAAACCGGGTTCGTAGGAATCTTTGGCGATGTTGCCGCCGTAGCGTTGGTAGCTCGGACAGGCGAACATCGTCTGGGTGACGACCTCCAGGAAGTCGCCCGCCTGCAGCCCGTAGCTCTCCGTCAAGGCAGTGGCCTCGCCCATGGCTTCGATGGCGAGGGTGATCATCAGGTTGCCCGCGATCTTGGCCACGTTGGCGCGCACGGGATCGTCGCCGAGCGGCCACGTCTTTTTCCCCAGGGCGTCAAACAGGGGTTGTACGGTCGCCAACGCCGTAGGGTCACCGGCCGCCAGGATGTTCAACTCGCCCTTGGCCGCCACGGAGGGGATGCCGAAGACCGGGGCCGCCACGTAGGCGAGGCCTGCCCGGCGGTGCGCGGCGTGCAGTTCGCCCGCCAGCGCGGGGGAGATCGTGGCCATCATCACGTGCACGCAGCCCTGGCGCGCCGCTGCGAGCGCGCCGGAGTCGAGGATCACACAGCGCACCGCCTCGTCGTTGGCGAGCATGGTGAGGACCGCGTCGCGCTCGAACGCGGCGGCGGGCGAGGCCAGCACCGTGACCCGCGCCAGCTTCTTGGCCGCGTCCAGGTTGCGGTTCCACACGCCCACCTGGTGGCCTGCCTGGACGAGGTTGGGCACCATCGCGGCCCCCATGCTGCCGACGCCGATAAAGCCGATGTTCATTTTTGCGCTCTCCCGAGTTTGGTTTCCCCCACGATCCCGCACAAAGCCTCCTTTGCACCAGCACATCATGGGCACCTAGATTGACCCGTCCAATGCATTTGCATCATGCGTCGGATGCAATCCGTGCATCGTAGGTTCTCCTAGCGTGCGGCCAAAGAGACAGCGGGCGGGTTTCTCACCCTGAGTACTCCGCGGCGCTCATTGGACGACGCCCGCTTTGGGCAGGGCTTCCAGGAAGGTCAGCAAGGCCCGCAGCTTGGCGGGCACGTACTGCCGCGAGGGATGGTAGGCCCAGAGCGGAAAACGCTCGTCTGCCCAATCTGGGAACAGCTCGACGAGCTTGCCCGCTTTCAGCAGGGCGTCGATGCCGACGTGCAGGAACTGGGCGACGCCCAGCCCGGCCAGGCACGCTTCCCGGTAGGTGTACGCATCGTTGACCAGCAGGCGGCCCTTGACCGGCAGCGCCGCGAGGCGGCGTTTGCCGCGCACGAAGTCCCACGTGTACGGCTGCCCGGTGGCCGGGTTGGTCAGCCGCAGGCACTCGTGTTGTTGGCGGACCAGGTCGGCGGGGACGCGTGGCCGGTCACGTCCTTGCAGGTACTTCGGCGCGGCGCAGGTGACGACCCGCACCTCGAAGAGCTTGCAGGCGGCCAGGTTGGAGGGCTCCTGGCGCCCGAAGCGGATGGCAGCATCGAAGCCGTCGGCGACCAGATCGCCCAGGCGCTCGCGGGCGAGCAGTTCCAGGCTCAGGCCCGGATGGGCTTTGAGGAAAGCCCCCAGCCGCGTGGCCATCAGCAGCCGGCCGAAGGCGGGCTCCACGTTCACGCGCAGGCAGCCGCGCACCTGACGGCCGGCTCCGACCGTGTGCTCGACGGCCTCCTCCAGCCGCTGCAACACCGGCAGGGTCTCAGCGCAGAACCGGCTGCCTTCCTCGGTCAGGCGGGTGGCTTTGGCCGAGCGCTCCAAGAGGCGCACGTCGAGGCGTGCTTCCAGGCGCTGCACGGCGCGGCTGACCGCCGGCTGGCTCAGGCCGAGGAGCTTGCCGGCCCGCGCGAAGCCACCCGCCTGCACGACGGCGGCCAGCACGTCGAGGTCAGCAAGCAGGCGGGTGTCGAAGGCCATGGTAGGGGCGGATGGAGAGGCGTCGGTGCGGCGTCGACGACGGGTTTGTGTCAACGCATAAACGGCGCTCCGGCGGGTTATACCCTCTGTGCATCCATCGCATGAAATCAATGCATTTGCGGAGAGCCAAGACAAGCGTGAATCCAGTCAGGCGGGAGGCACTGGGCTGCGCCTGTGCCCTGTGGGTTCGGAGAAAGATCATCTTCCATGCAAAAAACTTGGCTGATCACGGGCTGCTCCAGCGGCCTTGGCAAACAACTCGCCGCAGCAGTGGCGCAACGCGGCGACCGCCTGGTGGCGACCGCACGACACACGGACCCACTCAAGGAGTTGGCCGAGCGCTACCCAGACACCGTCCGGGTGACCGCGCTCGACGTGACCCGGGAAAGGTCGGCGGCGGACGCGGTGCGCTTAGCTGAGGGGGCGTTCGGCGGGCTGGACGTGCTCGTCAACAACGCCGGGTTCGGCTTCGTTGGCGCGGTGGAGGAGGCCACGCCCGCGGAGTACCGGCCGATGTTCGAGACCAACGTGTTCGGCTTGATCGAGACCACCCGCGCCGCACTGTCGTCCCTGCGTCGGCGTCCGGGCGGGCGCGTCGTCAACCTTTCCTCTGGCGCGGGCATCGCGGGTTCGGCGGGCAGTGGCCACTACTGCGCCACCAAGTTCGCCGTGGAAGGCTTGTCCGAGGCATTGGCGCAGGAACTCGCCCCGTTGGGGTTGCGGGTCATCATCGCCGAGCCGGGTCCCTTCCGCACCGACTTCCTGGGCCGCTCGATCAGCATGGCCCGGCAGGAGATCGCCGCCTACGCGGAGACGGCGGGCCAGCGGCGGCACTACCGCGAGAGCAACGACGGCAAACAGGCGGGTGACCCGGAGAAGGCGGTGGCGGTCATTCTCCAGGCGGTCGACGCCGAGGAACCGCCCTTGCACCTGCCGCTCGGGCCCGTGGCTTTCCAAATCGCCGAGCAGAAGCTCGCCGCTTTCCAGAAGGATCTGGATGCCTGGCGCGCCGTCGCCATCGCCACCGACTTCCACCCATGAAAGGGCGATCCCAGACCGTCACCATGTACGTCACCTACGCCGGTGCCGCCGACGCGCCGTTCGACCGGGACTACTGGCTCCACTCCCACCTCCCGCTTGTGCGGGAGTGCTGGGGCCCTCATGGCCTGATCAGCGCGGCTGGCTTCTTCCCCTCCGGGGACGGTGGTGGCCTCGTCGCCATCTGCCCCTGCGTGTTCCGGGACGAGGCGGCGATGCAAGCGGCCCTCGCCGCGCCCGAGAGTGCGCGGGTCATGGCCGACGTGGCCGAGTTCACAGCTATCCAGCCAGCGAAAAGCCGCGCGGTCCCACTCTGAACCGTGCCAGGTGCTTTTCCGCCTTTGCCAAACGCGCCCGCTCCATCCTGATCCTAGCATGCACCACGAGGAGAAAAACACCGGGTCGGCCGACGACCAGGATCTGCCGTCCTTGGAAGACGGCCGTCGCCTGAGTCGGCGTGAGTTCGTCGCCGGGGCCGGCGCGGTTGGGGCCGGCTTGGTCGCCTCGCAGTGGCTCGGCCCGCTCTCGCACTCGCTGGCCCAGGAGTTCGCGGAAGCCAATCTCGACGCGCTGGCGGTTACCTACGCTTGTCCCAACCGGCGCACGAGCCACCGCTTAGTCG
>CAXTMD010000006.1:0-24475 GCA_964245035.1 uncultured Chthoniobacterales bacterium | reverse complement strand
CTCTCGAACTCCTTCGCCGGGGAGAACGCCGAAGGGGAACTTGACCATAGGGGCGCAGCGTCCATCGAAAACCGTTTGCCGTTGAGCCTGACCATCAACGGCCGGCGGCAGGAGTTGCAGATCGATCCCCGCGCCACCCTGCTCGACACGTTGCGCGAAGGGCTGCACCTCTTCGGCACCAAGAAGGGCTGCAACCACGGCCAGTGCGGCGCGTGCACGGTGCTCGTCAACGGCCGGCGGGTGAACTCCTGCTTGGCGCTCGCCTTCCAACACGAGGGGGACGAGATCACCACCATCGAAGGTCTGGCCAAAGGCGATGAACTCCACCCGGTGCAGGCCGCCTTCATCAAACACGACGGCTTCCAGTGCGGCTACTGCACGCCGGGCCAAATCTGCTCGGCGGTGGCGTGCCTGAGCGAAGGCCACACCAGGGACGACGCCGAGATCCGCGAGTGGATGAGCGGCAACATCTGCCGCTGCGGAGCCTACCCGAACATCGTCGCCGCCATCAAGGAGGTGCGCGATCAGCGCCAAGCCTGACGGCTCCACCGACCTGCTTTCCGTGCATCCATTTACCATCACCCGGGCGGCCGACCCTGACGCGGCGTTGCGAGACCTCACCAGTGGCCAGGGAGACACCCGCTTCGTCGCGGGCGGCACCAACCTTGTGGACCTGATGAAGACCGGAGTGGCGACGCCGGACCGCCTCGTGGACATCAGCCGACTCGACTTCGCCAAAGTCGAAGAACTACCCGGCGGACGGGGCGTGCGGATCGGCGCCCTGGTGCGCAACTCGGACCTGGCTGCGCACCCGCTGATCGCAGAGCGTTACCCCATGCTGAGTCAGGCGGTCTTGGCGGGTGCCTCCGCGCAGTTGCGCAACATGGCCACGACCGGCGGCAACCTGCTCCAGCGCACGCGCTGCTACTACTTCTATGACCCGACCTTCCCGGCGTGCAACAAGCGCCAGCCCGGCAGCGGCTGCGGCGCGCTGGAGGGTTACAACCGGGTGTGCGGCGTGCTGGGCACCAGCGAGGCGTGCATCGCCACGCACCCGAGCGACATGTGCGTGGCCTTGGCGGCGCTGGACGCCGTCGTGCGCGTGCAAGGGCCCAAAGGTGAGCGCGAGATCCCCTTCGGAGAGTTCCACCGGCTGCCCGGCGACCACCCCGAGCACGAGACCAACCTGCAACCCGACGAGATCATCACGGCGGTGGACCTGCCCCCCGCGCCGTGGGCGAAGCGCTCGCTCTACCTGAAGGTGCGCGACCGCGCGAGCTACGCGTTTGCGCTGGTGAGCGTGGCGGCGGCGCTGGAGGTCGACGCCGGCAAGATCAAGACCGCGCGGGTGGCCCTCGGCGGGGTTGCCCACAAGCCGTGGCGCTCCGAGGCTGCCGAGCGGAAACTGGTGGGCGAGCAACCGACGGAAGCAGCCTTCCGGGCCGCTGCCGCCGAGGCCATGCACGGAGCCAGGGGCTACCAGTACAACCGCTTCAAGATCGAACTGGCCCGGCGCACGGTCGTGCGGGCCTTGTCGGAGGTGAGTGCAATCTAAATGGCCATGGAACCACCGTCTGTCTGCCTGCCAAGCCAACCCGTCATCGGTCAACCCGCCGACCGCGTGGACGGTCGCCTCAAGGTCACCGGCGGCGCGCGGTACTCCGCCGAATTTTCTCCGGCGGGCCTGGTCTACGCCGCCCTGGTGGAAAGCACGGTCCCGGCCGGGCGGGTCCGCACCCTGGACACGTCGGCGGCGGAACGAGCAGACGGAGTTTTGCTCGTGCTTACCCACCTCAACGCGGACCGACTACCCTACCAATTGCCCAAGGAACGCCCGGAGGTAGACCCAATCTCGGGTGACCAACTCAGGGTGTTGCAGGACGCGGAGATCCGGTTCTGCGGCCAGCCCATTGCCCTGGTCGTCGCAAGGACTCAGATCGAAGCCGAGCACGCCGCCTCGCTGGTGCGCCCCACCTACGAGCCCGATCCGGCCCCAGCGACTTCCTTCGACCCGGCGCGCAGCCGTCCCACCTCCGAAGCCGCCGCCAAGCGGGGGCGTGGCCCGGAGACGAAGCAGGGCGACGCCGACGGTGTGTTCGCCACCGCGGCCGTCCGCCTGGCCCAGACCTACGTGCAGCCGCGCGAGCACCACAACGCCATGGAGCCACACGCGACGGTGGCGCAGTGGGCGGGCGACCGCCTGACGCTCTGGAGCAAGACGCAGTGGGTGGGCAACGAACGCGACGCCATCGCGCTGATCTTCGGCCTTCCGCCCGAGCAGGTTCGGGTGATCAATCCCTTCGTCGGCGGAGCCTTCGGCTCGGCGCTGCGCACCTGGCCGCACGTGACCCTCGCCGCCCTGGCGGCGCGCCGGGTGGGTCGGCCGGTGCGGCTCGAGTTGACCCGGCCGCAGGTTTTCCAGTCGGTTGGCTTTCGTCCGCGCACGGAGCAGCGCGTGGCTCTCGGGGCGGAGCACGACGGCCAACTGACGGCCATCATCCAGGAAGCCGTGGGGCAGACCTCCACCTACGAGGAGTTCGCGGAAGCCACCCTCGACGCGCCCGCCGTCACCTACGCCTGCCCCAACCGGCGCACGGGCTACCGCCTGGTCGAGATGAACACGAACACGCCCTGTCCCATGCGTGGGCCAGGGCACGTGACCGGCCTCTTCGCGCAGGAGAGCGCGATGGACGAGTTGGCTGAGCAGACCGGCGTGGACCCGCTGGAGCTGCGCCTGCGCAACTACGCCGAGCGCGACTTCAAGAAAGACCTCCCTTGGTCGAGCAAGGCACTGCGCGAGTGCTACCGGCTCGGAGCGGACCGCTTCGGCTGGAGCCGGCGTAGCCCGGAAGCGCGCTCCATGCGCTCGGGGCGCGACCTGGTCGGCTTCGGCATGGCGACCGCGCTCAACCCCGCCAACCGCTACGCCACGGAGGCCGCCGCCACGCTGCTCGCCGACGGCACGGTCGTGGTGCGCAGCGCGACGAGCGACATGGGGCCAGGCACGTACACGGCGGCCACGCAGGTCGCCGCCGACACGCTCGGGCTGCCGTTGGAGCGCGTGCGCTTTGAGCTGGGCGACACGACGCTGCCCAAAGCCAAGGAGCACGGCGGCTCGACGACGATGGCGAGCATCGGCAACGCGGTGCGTGACGTTTGCCAGACTTTGCGCAAGAAGTTGGACGATCTGGCGCGGCAGCAGGGTGGAGGGGTGGACGACCCGGTGGCGCTGCTCCGGCGCGCGGGCCTCGAACGGCTCGACGCGCAGGGCGGCACCAAACCCGGCAACGAACAGAAGACGCATTCGAGCTACGGCTTCGGCGCGGTGTTCGCCGAGGTGCATGTGGACGCCGAGATCGGCACGATCCGCGTGCGCCGCGTCATCGGGGCCTACGATGCCGGCCGCGTGGTCAACCCCAAGCTCGCGCACAGCCAAGCCATCGGCGGCATGGTGGGCGGCATCGGCATGGCGCTGCTGGAAGAAGGCGTGTGGGACCCGCGCTATGGCCGGGTGGTCAACGCGAACCTGGCCGAGTACCACGTGCCCGCCTGCGCCGACGTCCTTGAGCTGGACGCGCTCTTCGTGCCCGGAGAAGACACGGTGATGAACCCGCTCGGCGTGAAAGGATTGGCCGAACTGGGCCTGTGCGGGGTGGCTCCGGCCATCGCCAACGCCGTCTGGCACGCCACGGGCCGGCGCGTGCGCGAGCTGCCGATCACCCTGGACAAAGCACTGGCCATCTGAACTTTGAGACATTCCCATGCGTCTGCCCCTCGTTCCGCCCGACCAACTCACGGCCGAACAGCGCGCCCTCTACGACCGCTGCCGGCGGCAGATCGCGCACGGCTTCACCGCGTTCAAAACGACGGACGCCGACGGAGCCTTGCTCGGCCCCTGGGGAGTGTTCATCCAGGAACCGGCGGTCGGCGAGGCCCATTGCGATCTCGTGGACGCAGTCACCAAGCTCCAGCGGCTCCCGGATGCCGCCAAGCAGGTGGCCTTGCTGGTGGTGGGTGCGCGGTTCAAAGCCGCCTACGAACTCTACGCCCACGCGGCGGTCGCCGGTGCGGCCGGTCTGAGTGTCGGGAAGGTTGCCACACTCTGCGCCGGTCTTCGTCCGCTGGACTTGGCGGCCGACGAAGCCTGCGCCTTTGAGGTAACCACCGCGCTGCTGGACGGTGGCGTGCTGCCGGGGCCGACCTACCAGGCCGCGCGCGAGCGGCTGGGCCAACCGGCGCTCAACGAACTCGTCTTTTGGGTGAGCCTGTACGTCGGCGTCTGCATCACGCTGAACGCGTTCGATGTACCCAGCGAGGCGGAGCTTCCACACTGAACGCGGGGCAACTGCTCCCAGGAAAAAACGATGGCTGAAAGCAAACTCGAACCAAACCGAACCGGTGGTGGTTCCCAGGCCTTCTGGGCGCAAACCCCGGTGAGGGCAACACGCCGAGGCAGCTTCTGGATTTCCGGCGAACGCGTCACGGTCAATGGCAAGACCTACCAACATGGTCCTATGTTCGTGGCCTGGGAAGCGCCGCAAGTGGTGACGCAACCCCACCCGGTCGTGCTGGTGCACGGGGGCGCGTTGCAGGGCACCGAATGGATGGACACTCCGGACGGACGGCCCGGCTGGGCGCAACGCTTCGTCGAGGCGGGCTACGCCGTCCTGATCGTGGACCGGCCCGGCCACGGCCGCTCGCCCTACCAGGCCGACGTGATCGGCCCGGCAGGTCCCTCGTTCCCGTACGAGGAGGGTAAGGAGGTGTTTTTCCCGCCCAAGGCGGCCGCGGCCCACACGCAGTTTCCCTTTGACCCGGAGGCCGCCCCGACCCTGCTCGACGAGTTCATCGCGCCCTTCGGACCGCTGCCGGCCGACCTGGTGGCTTCTCAGCAGATGGACGCGGATCGCCTCGCCAGTTTGCTCGACCGCATCGGGCCGGCGATCATCGTCACCCACTCGGCCTCCGGCTCCGACGGCTGGCTCGTCGCCGACCGGCGTCCGCGCTCGGTCGTGGCCATCGTCACCGTCGAGCCGATGGGTCCTCCGTTCGCCACCACGCCAAACATCGGCACGCTGGGTTGGGGGCTGACCGCGGCCCCCGTCACCTACGACCCACCGCGCGCCCACCCGGCCGAGGTGCGTGCGGCCGATCCTTCGTCCTTGAAGATCCCGGCGCGGGCGGGTATCCCGGTGGCGGTGGTCAGCGGGGAAACCTCGGGGCAAGCCACCTACGCGCCCGCCATGGGCGAGTTCCTCCAGAGGGCGGGCGCGGCGGCCGAGTCCCTGCACCTGCCGGATCACGGCGTACGCGGCAACGGTCACGGCCTCATCTACGAGAAGAACTCCGACCAGGCTCTCCAGCCCGTCCTGCGCTGGCTGGCCACCCACGCTCGCTAGCTTCATCCTCCGACGCCTCCGCGCCGTGCCGCAAACTCCCGTCGAGGCCGCTCGGACGGCGGAGGTGGTCTGGGGCAACGATCCCATCCGCGGCGATCTCGGGTAGTGGTAGCACGCCGAGCGACAAAGATGATTTTCTCGGCGATGAGCAGGCATGCACGTTCTTGCTCCGTGCTGTGCGACCTGCGGCCGCGGCGCCATCGTCAAAAGCGGCCACAACCCTGCCGCTACGCAGCAACAACCCCTTCGAGTGTGTGCCGACAGGAGGTTCAACGGAGATCATCGGTGCGGTCATCGTCTCGCCGGACTGGTCAACAACGCCGGGATCTCCGTAGTGGGTCCGCTCCTGCACCTGCCGCTGGCGGAGTTTCGTCGGCAACTCGAAGTCAACCTCATCGCTCCTTTGCTGGTGACCCAGGCCTTCGCCAGGTTGCTGGGAGTCTACCGCACCCGGGAGGGGGGTCCCGGGCGCATCGTCAACATCAGCTCGGTCGGAGCCAAGATGGCGGCTCCTTTTCTCGGGGCTTACGCCGCCTCCAAACACGCTCTCCAAGGGATGTCGGAAGCTTTGCGCCGTGAGCTGCTTCTTTACGGCATCGACGTGGTCCTCATCGAACCCGGCTACGTGAACACTCCGATCCTCGACAAAGCTGAGGCGGAAGACTTCGCGCCCTACCGCCACACCGACTACGCAGCCAGCTTGGATCGGTTCGCGCGGTACTTCATCGGGGAGGGGCGCAAGGGTCTGCCGCCGCAAGCCATCGGGGAGACCGTGCACACCGCGCTGACCGCGCGCAAGCCGCCGGTTTCCTACACGGTCGTACAGGGGAAGTTCAAGAACTGGACGATTCCCTCGCACCTGCCCAAGCGGCTGCTCGACCGCCTGATGGGCAAACAACTCGGCCTGCTGCCCTCGCGGGCTTGAAGCGGAGGTGCGCAAGGCGGCGACTCTCTCCAGACGCTGGGTCGGCAGCCGGGCACCGGTCATCCGTTGTCTTTTAGAAGGCAGGCATCCTGTTGACTGACCGGACACTCTCCTATAATTTGACCGTTCTGTACGGGAAATAAAGCGATGGCGAGGCCGAGAAGCGACGACAAACGGAACGCGATCATGCTGGCGGCAACCAGTGTGATCGCCTCCCAAGGGTTGGGTGCCGCGACGGCCACCATTGCCAAAAAGGCCGGTGTCTCCAACGGATCACTCTTCACCTACTTCGAGACCAAGGCCGATTTGCTCAACCAACTCTATCTCGAACTCAAATCCGAGATGGCCCATGCGGCCTTGGACAAGCTCCCATCCGACGATGACACCCGCAAGCAGTTGTTCCACGCGTGGTCACGCTGGCTGCGCTGGGCAACCTCCTGCCCCGAGAAGCGTCGGGCGCTCGCGCAGCTCGAAGTTTCAGAGGACATCACCGCCGAAAGCCGCCGGGGGGCGGCACAAACGATGGCTCCCATCGCGAAACTCCTGGAACAAAGTCGCAAGGACGGTCCCCTGCGGCGTGCGCCACTCGGGTTCGTGGCTACCCTGATGAACGCCTTGGCCGATGCAACGACCGACTTCATCATCCGTGAGCCAGCCAATGCCGACAAACATGCCCGAGCAGCGTTCGATGCCCTGTGGCGGATGGTCGCCTGATCTTTTTCCGACAATAAATGACTGACTAGACAATCATTTATGGACGCATCAACGCACGCACAAGCCACACCAGAAACCGTGCTGGTCACCGGCGGAACCGGTTTTCTCGCCGGTTGGACCATCGTGGAATTGTTGAAACGGGGCTACGCGGTTCGCACCACGGTGCGCAGCCTAAACAGAGAACCGGGACTGCGCGCGGCGATCTCCACCCAAGTGGAGCCTGGCCGCCGGTTGTCCTTGGTCGCCGCTGACTTGACGAGAGACGCGGGATGGGACGCGTCCGTCGCCGGTTGCGACTACGTCATCCACACGGCAGCCCCGGTGGGCGTCAACGCTCCACGCGATCCGAATGACCTGATCGTCCCGACGCGCGATGGCGCGCTCCGCGTCCTGCGTGCCGCCTGTGGCGCCGGAGTGAAGCGCGTCGTGTTGACCTCCGCCGTCGAGGCTTGCCGCCCCCCGCTGTCCAGTCCCGACGGCACCAGTGACGAAAGCCGTTGGACGGACACGAACGACCCCAAGCTCGGGCCTTACCGTCTGGCCAAGACGCTGGCAGAACGCGCCGCTTGGGACTTCATGGCGAGCCACCCCGGGCCGACGACGCTGACCACGATCCTGCCAGCCGCCGTGGTGGGGCCGGTTTTCAGTGCCGACTACGCCCACGCCGCGCAACTGGTGCAACGGATGTTGAGCGGGAAGGTGCCCCGGTTCCCGCACCTGGGCTTCTGCGTGGTCGATGTGCGCGATGTGGTCGATCTGCACCTGCGCGCCATGACGGCACCCGAAGCCGCAGGCGAGCGCTTCATCGCTGCCACCGATTGGATGTGGATGGCTGACGTTGCCCACGTCTTGCGCGCTGAACTTGGCGACGCCGCCCGGAAGGCGCCGACGCGGAGCATGCCGGACGGCGTGCTGCGCCTGGTCGCGCTCTTCCAGCGTCCCGTGCGCTTTGTCCTGCCGCTCCTGGGCCGAAAACACGTTTTCAGTTCCGCCAAGGCGCGGACGGTGCTGGACTGGAACCCACGTCCGGCGACCGTCACCCTCATCGACGCCGCCCGCAGCGCCATGGCCGCCGGTCTGGCCTGAGGCCATCAGGGATTTTGCGGAACGATCATCCCTCTGAGGATGAGATCGATCCCAGCGAGAAAATCCGTACGGTCGTCGTGCGTGCGCAGCCGTCCGGCCGCGCTCCGGGTGAACGGGTATTCATCTGCATCGAGCTGCGACCAGGCAGCCGCCACCGCTTTCAGGAAGTCGGAGCGGTCGAGGCCCCGGGTCCGCGCAAATTGCCCGTTGGCCGCGTTCTGCCCGCCCACGCCGAGGATGTAGCTCAGCAACGTGGACACTGCGGCCCACCGGGCTTTGTCCGGCACGCCGAGCGCGCGCACCTGCTGGCCCAGGGGTTCGATGATTTGGACGAGCGGCAGGTGCGACTCGGCCCGGATCAGCGCCGAGCCAACCCAAGGGTGGGCATCAAGCGCATCGAACACGCCCAGCGCGACGGCGCGGATCGTCGTCTCTGGTTTCCTGCCGGCCGGGAGAGCTTTCATCGTGCGAGCGACGATGGCATCACAGGCCGCGGTCAGCAGCTCCCCTTTGCTGTCGATGTGCCAGTAGATCGCCCCTGGACCGGTGGCGAGCCGCTCGGACAGGACGCGGAAGGTCAGGCCCTCCTCTCCGCTGCCGTCCAGGATCTGGATGGCTGCCTCCACGATCCGTTCCCGCGAGAGTTCCTCTTTCCGGCGTTGGCTGTTGCGTGCTTGCTTTGTCACCCCCCATCTTGACACAAGTGGAATGCCGTTCCAAGGTGTGGAATGACGTTCCATAACCGGGCGGTGCACGACGTGGTCATTACTGGTGCCGGACCGGTCGGTCTCTTCCTGGCCTGTGAACTGGCTCTGGTCGGATGCAGCGTACTCATCCTGGAAAGGCAGGCGGACTCGTCTTCCCTTTTGGAGCAGCTTCCTTTCGGAATTTGCGTCCTCTCGGCACCGACGATTGAAGCGTTGTACCGCCGTGGGTTGCTCCAGGGGCTGGAGGTGCACAAACGCCTGCAGAACCCTCACCGGACTTCCGCCCCTCTCCAAACTTTGGCGGATGAGTACGGTGGCCGGATCAGTTACGTTTCCGGTCGGGTAGAAAAACGATTTGGCCTGAGCGCGGCATTGATCCGCCCCGACGGGGTCGTTGCCTGGGCCTCCGAACGCAACCCGGACGGCAACGAACTCCAAGCGGCTGCCGCCCGCTGGATCCGCAAGGAACCTATATGAACACTCCCGTCACGATCATCGGGGCCGGACTCGGCGGTTTGATCCTGGCGCGTATCCTCCACGTGCACGGGGTCGCGGCGACGGTCTACGAGGCGGAGGCCTCGGCCACGGCGCGCGCACAGGGCGGCATGCTCGACATCCACGAACACAACGGACAGGTTGTCCTCCAGGCAGCGGGGCTCTCCGGAGAGTTTCGTAGGATCATCCATCCGGGAGGGCAGGCCACGCGGGTCCTCGACAAAGACGGCCACGTCCTGCTCGATGAACCCGACGACGGCACCGGCGGCCGACCGGAGGTGCCCCGGGGAGAACTGCGCCGGGTTCTGCTCGACTCGCTTTCCGCCGACACGGTGCGCTGGGGACACAAGGTTGCGGCGATCTCCGCGCTCGGCGGTGGGAGGCACGCCGTGGCCTTTGCGGATGGCTCGACGGTGACAACCGACCTGCTCGTGGGGGCCGACGGTGCCTGGTCGAAGGTTCGGCCTCTGCTATCCGCGGCGAAACCAGCCTACGTCGGCATCACCTTGGTTGAGACGTACCTGTTCGACAGCGACACTCGCCACCGAGCGAGCGCGGCAGCGGTGGGAAGCGGTTCGCTGTTCGCGCTCGCGCCAGGCCGGGCCATCCAGACGCACCGCGAGCCTCATGGAGTGCTGCACACTTATACTGCATTGAAGAAGCCCTGGGACTGGGTCGCCAGCATCGATTTCTCCGATCCGGCAGCCGCTTTGACCAGCATCGCCCGGGAGTTCGAAAGCTGGGCTCCAGAGTTGCGGGCACTCCTCGCCGAAAGCGACACCGCTCCCGTGCCGCGGGCAATCCACGCGCTGCCGGTCGAGCACCGCTGGGAACGCGTGCCCGGGGTGACGCTGCTCGGCGACGCCGCGCACCTGATGGCACCGTCGGGCGAGGGAGCCAACCTCGCCATGTTCGACGGCGCGGAACTCGGGGCCGCCATCGCCGCCCACTCCGGCGACGTGGAAGCGGCGTTGCTCGCGTATGAGAAAGACCTTTTCGCGCGCAGCGCGGCCGAAGCCGCCGAGGCGCAGGCCATGTGTGAAGTGCTCTACGGCGAAAACGCCCCGCAAAGCTTGGTGGACTTTTTCACCGGCATCCAAGCTAGCTGATCATTGTCCAGACACAGGTTCGTTCAAGACGCCTTCCAACGTTCTGCACGCGAGCCGACCGCACATCCGCAGTATCCAGCCGGGAGCACTAAAAAGCCTCGAAGGCGGCCAGGTGCTCGCCCTCACTCCATCGACCGCAAGGTCTGAACATCCTCCCTGAAAACAGTGAGAAACAAAGTTTGCGCAAGATACATAACGTGTTATGCATATGTTTATGGGCGTGGACATTCTCCAAACGCAGGGTGCTTTGTTTCTGGGCAGCCGGCTCAAACGGCTGGCGGATCGTTTCTCCGGGGACGCCGCGCGGGTGCTCCGCTTGGCCGGGCTGCCGGTCCAACAAACCCATCTCCCGTTGTTGGCTGCCCTGCACCGTCTCGGTCCGTTGTCCGTGAGTCAGGCCGCGGCCGTTCTCGGAGTGAGTCAACCGGCTGCTACCCGCACCATCGGCGCGTTGGCCGAGCTTGGCTTGGTGGACGCCGCCCGCGACGAACAAGATGCACGCGCCAAGCTGCTCACCCTGTCCGCTGCTGGACGTGATCTGATCACCCGGGCAGAACACACCCTGTTCCCGGTGGTGGAAGCTGCCGCCGACGGGATGTGCGCGGAGGTGGACGGCGACCTCGTCCGGGCCATCGGACAACTGGAGGCGGCCTTCGACCGACGGTCACTGGAGGACCGGGTGCTGGACACCTTGCGCGCGCCGGCCAAGGAGGGACTGCGCATCGTGGAGTACCGCGATGACCTGGCCGACACCTTTGCCCGGATCACCGAAGAGTGGGTTTGTGCGATGTTTGCGCTAGAGGAGGAAGACTTGGCCATCATCCGGCACCCGCGTGAGCACATCGTCGACGCTGGCGGTGTCATCCTCTTCGTCGAAGACGCGCAGCTTGGCATCATCGGCACCGGTGCGCTCATGCGCATGCCGGATGGTGCCTATGAGATCACCAAAATGGGCGTCACCGCGCAGGCGCGGGGACGTGGCGCGGGCGAGTTTTTGCTGCGCCACCTGCTCGCCCGGGCACAGCTGCTGGGGGTCGAGCGGTTGTTCCTACTGACCAACACGGCCTGTGCTTCGGCGGTGCGCCTCTACGAGAAGCTCGGTTTCGAACACGATGCCCAGACCCTGCACACCTACGGCAGCCGCTATGCGCGCTGCAACGTGGCCATGTCTTACCCGCGTCCGCTGAGTCTCGGGAAGGGCTCTTCCCTAAACGGGGCGACGTGAAGTTGCGCCGCTCGTTCACACCAAGGGAGCCGAAACAAACCCGGAACCACGATAAGCCCGCTCGATGACTACTTTCCTGCCACCTTGGCCGCGGGGGCCGAGTACGCCAGACGCTTCCTCAAAGGGGTGGAACAAACAACGACGGGCAGTGATCCGGTGAAGCGCGAACTTTCAACGATGCTCAAGCGACGTGTTGGCGGACTTCAGGCCAAACCCCGTCGAAACCATGGAGGGTCGCGGTGTCAGACCGCTGAACATCGTTCCCCCTTAAATAACCGGACAGTGTGCGCGCGAAGTTCGGAAAAACATGTCTCCTCTTTCGGAGCGATCCCGCTACTCACCCGGTTTTGGGGACTTGCGCTTGGTAGACCGGCGAATTTTTCTGGGTTTGGGCGGGTACAGGCGCGCGAGGAGGTTGGGCAGTTCTTCTTTCACGAACTGCCGGGGAGTCGCGTGCCCGACGAAATGCGCCGTCTTCTCCGACAACACCAGATGAGCCAGCCCGTGCAACGTGGCCAGCCCGCACAGCATGTCGGCGGCGTTCTCGTAACACGCCAAATCCAGGTCGGACTTTCCCTGATAGGTGAGGATAGCCAGCCCGAGCCGCAGCCCGGGTTTTTGGCTCACTTCGGTATAGCGGGGATGATCCCGGTTGATGAGGTCGTTGCGAAACATCAGTCGGAAGTGGCCGGGGTGATCCACCGCGAAGGTGACGAACGCAAGGCTCAACGCCCGCACGTCCGCGACGACATCGTCCGAACGCCCGGCTTCCTCCAGGTACCGGTCGACGCGCTCATAGGCGAGCAGCGCCACCTCGGTGAGCAGCCCCTTGGCGCTGCCGAAATGATGGGCCGGGGCCGCCGGGGAGACGCCCGCGCGCTGGGCGGCGGTGCGGAGCGAGAAGGTCTCGATGCCGCCCTGGGCGATGAGTTCGTCCGCTGCCCGGATGAGGGCGGCGCGCAGGTCGCCGTGGTGGTACTTCGGTTTTTTGGCAGGCACAGTTTCCTCTTCGATCTTAACGGTGTTTAATTTAAATCTTGACGATGTTTAGTTCGCCGGACAAGTTCTCGTCGCGCCCGCACACTACCACTCCACGCCCGCACACGAAAAAGACTTGGTTCATTACCGGCGCATCGCGCGGCTTTGGCCGGGTCTGGACCGAAGCTGCCCTCGAACGTGGCGACAAGGTCGCCACCACCGCATGCAGGGCGGAGGACGTGGCCAGCAGGAGACCGGCCTGCTCCTGCGCGAGCTTGAAGTTGCAGCCGACGCCGACGAAGTCGCCGCCGCCGTTGTGGATCGTGACCACGCCGTGGCTGCCGTCGGTGGCGAGGCGCAAAGCGTCTACGGGCAGGAGCGCCAGGTTGTTGCCCACGCGGAAGGGCCACCCGCTCGGCAGCAGCAAGCAGTCGCCCGGCTGCCGTAGGTCGGTTCAGCCATCCCATCCATGGCCAGCCAGCACTCGCCCGAGACCACGGCATAGACCCTGATTTCCTGGTGCTGGCCGAACTCAAGACACCACTAGCCACCCCACCAGCAACTGTTCACTCTCATCAAGGACAGGATCTCGGAGAGCGGGTCCATCGGGTTTCTGAACGATCGCGAAGATCATGCGAACTGCCAAGCATAGACCAGTCAGCCTTGAACATCTAACCTCACCAATCAGGGCGACGATGCCTCTCTCACCTTCCGCTCACCTTCGATCCACTCCCAAGCCAGAACGTCCATGCTCCCATCCTCACCTCCACACGCGCCCGCATCGACACCTCTGCGCATTGCCGTCCTGGGAGCCGGTCGCATCGGCAGCGCCTTTGCCTTCCAGATGGCTCGCACCGGTCATCATGATACCACCGTGGTGGCACGGCCAAGCTCCAACCGCTTGTGGCAGTTGCAACGTGATGGCGGCATCGTCAACGCCAAGGGGGAACTAGCCAAGGCGCAAGTCACCGACACGCTGGACGAGCAGACGCCCTACGATCTTGTGATCGTCACGCTGCTTGCCCACCAGGCCGAGGCGGTCCTGCCAGTCCTGCGGCGAAGCGCGGCCAAGTGCGTCCAGTTCATGTTCAACACCTTCGAGCCGGAGCGGCTGCGCGAGGCGGTCGGCGCGGAGCGTTGCGCCTTCGGCATGCCGTTCGTGCAAGCCAACTTCGACCAGGAAGGCCGGCTCAAGGCGACCATCGGCGCGGGCGGCCAGAAGACGCTCATGGACCAGTCACGCTGGGTGGACCTGTTCAACGCCGCCGGCCTGCCTGCGGCGCACGAACCCGACATGCCGCTCTGGCTGCGCTGCCATGCGCCGATGTGCGTCGCGTTCGAGAGCGTCTCGGTGGCAGGCGAGCGGCGCAATGGCGGCGCATCGTGGCGTGAGGCACTCGTTCTCGCCCGGGGGATGCACGAGAGTTTTGCGCTGATCAAGGCTCTCGGCCACCCGATCTATCCAAGGTCAAAGGCGCGGCTCAATGGCTGTCCGGCTTGGGTCCTGGCGGTCATGCTCTGGACGGTGTCGCGCATCCGCTCGTTGCGCGAGTTGCTGGCGACCGGCAAGCCCGAGTGCTGCGCCTTGGTCGAGGCGATGGTGGCAGCCTCGAATCGACTGGACCCACCAGCGCGGTCATCTCGGATTCAACTGATGAAGCCGGTATGAGAATTCGACAAGACGCCGTGCACGGAGAGGAGGTTGTCAGTGGCGTGGCAGACCGGATCCCCGGCCTTCGGGCATTGGAACTGAGGTGATGTCGGCAGGGCCATTGGCAACTCTACGGCAGAACTACCGGGAACCCTCCAACCCCACGCTGAAGTGGGTCAACATCCAACGGAAGCTTGTAGCCGGGTCGACGGGAAGAGCGAATCCGCCTGCCGCCTCCAGACTCACGAAGCCGTGCACCAGGCTGTAGAAAGCGCGCATGGCGTGCAGAGCCTCCTTCTTCGTCACCAGATCAAAAGGATGCAGCACCACACCGACGGTGTCCAGCAACGCCGTGCGCGCGGCTTGGAGTTCCGATGTTGCCAGCGAGCTGGTAGCGCTGATGGCCGCGTAGAGACCGGGGTGAGCGTGAGCGTAGGTGCGGTAGGCCTCTCCCAAAGTCACTACCGCCTTCGTCCCAGCCTTACCCAGCGCCGCACGGCTCAGGGTTGCGTCGAGTTCAAGCAAGGCACGGACGGCCAGCGCTTGGCGCAGTTCCTCCAAGCTGGCGACATGATTGTAGAGCGAGGGCGGGCGGATACCTAGTTCTCCCGCCAGTGCCGTCAGAGTCAGGGCATGCAGGCCGTCGCGATCCGCCAGACGGGCCGCCCGCTCCAAGATTGCCGCACGGTCCAATTGGCCACGGCCACGACGGCGGGCGGAGACAGGTTTACCAGCTTTAGCGTGAGTGGGGGAGGTTGCCATGATCGGAGGGGAGGTCGCCGCTTGCGGTGGAGAGATCATCCGCCTCGGCGATAGCCCGCGCCAAGGCTTCCGCTGGCGCAGGGATCGGGCGGCCGTGGACGCAGGCGAGGGTGGTCGGTGCCAGCGCGAGCAAACGTTTGGCGCTCGCACAGGCGCTCGGCCGATGCCAGGTGGCAAAGTAGGGGAAGGGGAAAACCGTCCGCCAGACGCCCGAGACGGACAGGCCGCCCACGTTGACCAGCGCATCGCCGCAAAAGAGCGTGCCGTCGCGCTCATCAAAGAAGCCGAGGTGGCCGGGCGTATGGCCGGGGCAGGCGACGGCGCGCAACGCGGAGCCGGGCACCTGGTCGCCGTCCTCCAGCAGCACCGTGGGCCGGGTGACACAACGCTGGAATCCGCCGCGCACCCGGGTCTGCGGCTCCGCCGGGTCCAGCGAGAAGTCGCCCGCCAGCAACCGGGCCTCGCGCCGGCCAATGGCGACCAGCACGCTGCCCGCGTGGCCCAACCCGGCCACCAACGTATCGAGGCTGCCGACATGGTCCTGGTGAGCGTGGGTGAGCACGATGCGGCCGACCAGTGCCCCGAGCCGCCGGGCGGCGGTGAGGATGCCGGGGGCGCTGCCAGGCAGGCCGGTGTCGATGGCGGTCAGCGTGCCATCGGCCTCGCGCACAAGGAAGGAGCCGAACGCGCCCAGGCGCACGAGCTGGTGCGCAGAGGCACCCACCGGGATAATCTTCATTGGCTAACACTATTAGTAAAAATACTACTGTAAATAGTAAAACAATTTGGGCTCCAACCCTTGTCTCTGAAGAGAGTGGCCTTTATGCCCGAGGCGCGGTGCAATCCGCCGCTAACCCAGCGCAATTTGGTGAGAGCGGGCCGTCTGCCCTCGCGGGCGACTCGGCGGGTGGGAGGCTTGCGCTGGCTTGTCTGGCCAGTTACCTCGGCGCCGCCAGCCACTTGGATGGACGAGCCTCCCCGCTTTACGCGGTGCTGGATGCTCTGCCGCCTCTCCACATCCAGGTGGGCGCGGACGAGTTGTTGCTCGATGATTCTACCCGTTACGCGGCCGCAGCGGCAGGGAAGGGAGGCGAAGTACGATTAGGAATCTACGAGGGATCACACCACGTGTTCCAACGGTGTGTGGAGGAACTGCCGAGCGCACGGCTTGCCTTGGACCACGCCGCGCGCTTTGTGTCCGCTCATTGGAACGGATCGAAGCCGGGGATTGCTAGCGGACAAGGCGTCCCGGTGGATCAAAAAAAGAGCGGTGTCTCCAGCCAGTCATGACTTGATGCCAGCGGCGTCGCGCAACGCGCCGGGGGTCGTGCCCAGGTGCTGGCGAAAGGTGCTCACGAAGTGGGCGGGCGAGGAAAAGCCGGTTTGCAGGGCGATCCAGTCCACACGCGCGTTCGCTTGGAGCAGCAGGCTCAAGGCAAGGTCCAGGCGGCGGGCTATCATCCTGGCATGGGGCGTGCCGCCCTCCGTCTGGCGAAAAGTTTTGATGAAGTGATGCACGCTCAACCCGGCGGAACGCGCGAGTTCACCTACCGACAGCGGATGGCACCCGTCTATTTGCAGTCGCTCGCCCACCAAGGCACAGACCCGCCGCCGTGCGGTCGGCGACAACCCTCCTTTGGCAGGAACGCGCTGCGGTGGCTCGGCTGGCGTCGCCAGGCAACCGGCGGCCCGCCGGAGGAGGCTCTCCAGCGCACCACGCCCGTCGTACCGACGGCCTCGCGCCAGCATCACGAGCGCCTGAATCGCCACGGCTTGGAAACTGGCTTGCCGGGCCGCCGACGGCCGAGACGGCAGGGTAGGTGAAGCGGCAGCGGACGAGGCGAGCAGTTGCCGGCTGACGATGATTTGCACGGTGTCCGCCCGGCCGGTGACATCCACCTGGCTGGAGAGATTGGGCGTGACGATCCCGATTGAACCCGCGCGGACCGTCCGGCAAACCGAACCTGATGGGCCGCACAGTTTCACCCGTTGGCTGCCCGACACGTTGAAGACGACCTGCACGGTGTCGAGGTCGTTCAGATCCATCCTGGCCCCGGTGTGTTGCCAACGGCCCACCGCCCCCAGGAAGTGGTTTCCTTCCGCCACTTCTTGGAGCGCTAGCGGTCGGCCAAGAGCCGACGTCAGACGTTCAACGGTGGTCATCATCCAGGTGCAGCCAGACTCGTCTCGCTCCTACTTCTTTAGCATCCCACGGCACGCACCGCGCGACAACCTACCTTGCCCGCAGCCGTGACAGCCGCACAATGCCGCTATTTCTTGATACCGGCGGTGGCGTGACCTGAGCGAACCTTGCGACATGGATACGCACATGCTCATCGCCAAGTGGATCGTCGCCCTGGTGGCGGTCTACGCCTTCGGCGGGTTCGTCGCGGACGCCGTCGTGCCGGGCACCTCGGCGCAACACCTTTGGAACCCGCAATGGCCGCCGCACGCCAAGTTCCACAATGCCCAGACCATGCTGCTGGGCATCTTCCTGGGTTCGCTGTCGCTCTACCTGCTCTTCGGCTGCGGACCGCTGACGCCGCGCATGTTCTACTTGGCCGCGACAACCGCGTCGTTCTACTGGCTCTCGATGGTGTTGGCCCGGGCATTCCCGAACACGGCCTGGTACGATCCTGAGTTCAAGGACGTCTCCCGGCGACCGCTCGGGTTCAGCCCGCAGCAGATCTTGAGCTATGTGCATTGCGGCTTGCTCGTGGTCGCCGTCCTGTTGTTCGCTCTGTAGGGAAAACCTCGGTGGTTGGTCCCCGCGGTGCTCCGCTGGACGACGCTGGACGATTGTTCGTGGATCGGAAGGCACCCGGACCTGTGATCCATGCCAAGCGCGGCTCCCTGTGTCCGGTACTGTTTGGGCGAGCGGCCTTGCACGCGTTTGAAGGCGTGGCTAAAGGCGCTCTCCGACGAGTACCCGAACTCGCCCGCGACCGCCGCCAGCGTGCGCTTCGTGTCGCGCAGAACCTGTCCGGCCCTTTGCATGCGCCAGCGCAGCAGGTATTCCAGCGGGGCCGCGCCCACGAGGGTCTTGAAGCGCGAGGCAAAGCCCGAGCGCGACAGGCCCACGGCGGCAGCCAGCCCGGGCAAGGTCCACCGCTGGCGGTCATCCCCGTGCAAGAGCCGCAACGCCCCGCCGATCTGCCGGTCCGCAAATGCGCCGAGCCAACCCACCGGTGGACAAGCCCGCGAGGCCGCGTAGTCCCGCAGCACCTGCACGAACAACGCTTGCGCCAGGTTCTGCGTCATGAGTTTCCCGCCGAGGCGGGACGAAGCTGTCTCGTCCGCCAGCGCCTGCAGCGTGGAGCGCAGCGGCGGCGGCGGCCGCGTCCCTGCCAGATGCAACCGGGGCGGCAGCAGATCCAGGAGCAACGCGCCGTTGGCCTGGAAGGTGAAGCCGCCGCCAACGAGCACGGTCTTCCGCCCTGCGCCGCAGCGGACCACGCCGTCGCTGCCCCGGTGCCGGACGAACCATTCGGCGGCCTCCACGGTCCGCGCCGCCCGGTCGGTGCTCACCCGGTGAGATCGGCCGTCCGTCACCAGGAAGCAATCGCCTGGCGCCAACCAGAGCGGTTCACCGCCGGTCTCGGTGGTCAACCAGACGCCACCTTCCACGATCACTCCAAAGGCGACCGGCAGATGACTGGCGAAGCGGATGGCCCACGCGCCTCCGGCTTCCAGACGCACGACGGGCGCACACTCCAATCCCACCAAGGAAAGGACGCTGGAAAGAGGATCGTCGCCGCAGTTTGGATGATCGCTCATGTTTTGTGGATCTCACAGCATAGACGATCCAAACGCCCGGGTAAATCTTTGCCCGTCTCCGCGCAACCGGCGGGCGGCACCGCGGACCCGTCTGACAACCATTCATGACAAACCAACGTATCGTCATCCAGCGGCCCGGAGGTCCGGAAGCTCTGCAACTGGTGAACGAAGCACTGCCTGAGCCCACGGGTCCGCAGGTGCGGGTGAAAATCCTCGCCGCGGGAGTGGCCTACACGGACGTGTACCTGCGCGGCGGCTTCATCCCCTTCGCCTCCTATCCGGTCACCCCTGGCTACGACTTTGTCGGCGTGGTTGAGCAGGTCCCAGGCGGTTCCTCACCCTTCCAGCCGGGGGACGTGGTGGCTGGCATCCCGACGCTGGGTAGTTACGCGCAACATCTCTGCATCGACCAGGACCGGCTGATCGCCGTGCCGGCCGGGTTGGACCCGGCGGAGGCCGTCAGCGTGGTGCTCAACTACACGACGGCCTATCGACTGCTGCGGGACGCGGCCAAACTCCAGCGCGGCGACTCGGCGCTGGTGCACGCGGCTGCCGGGGGTGTAGGGACCGCGCTGGTGCAACTGGCCAAGGCGATGGGCGTCGAGGTTTTCGGCACGGCCGACACCCGCAAGCTCGGTCTGGTCGAGCAACTGGGTGCCACGCCCATCGACTACAAGCGGGTGGACTTCGTGGCCGAGATGAAGCGACTAAAGCCCGGCGGAGTCACGGCGGTCTTCGATGCCGTCGGGGGCGCGCACCTGCGGCGTTCCAACACGGTGGTCAAGCGAGGCGGGACGCTGGTGTCCTACGGGATCACGGCCGCCGTGCAGCAGAAAAAGCAGCCGACGCTCAGCGTGCTGCGCACCCTGGCCATGTTCGCCCGGCTCAAGTTGACGCCCAACGGCAAGCGGTTCGTGGTGGGTGCCGTCGGCGCGGAAAAAGACCGTACCTCTGAAGCCCTGAAGGCCGACGTGGGCGAGATGCTGCGCCGACTCCAGCGCCGCGAGATCGCGCCGATCATCGCCGCGCGGTTCCCATTACAGGAAGCCGCCCGCGCCCACGAACTGCTGGAGTCATCCCGGGCGACCGGCAAGATCGTCCTGGTTCAGGCATGACCCGCTTCCTCCGGGGCGAAGTCGGCGATGGACTCTCTTGCAATGACCGGCAATGGTGGATGAGGTGTAAGAGAAGCGTGGGTCTCCCACATGGGAAAGGGTTCTCCTCACACGTTGGTTCGCGCTTGAAGTGCAAACGCTCACTCACACAGGCTGGCGGCTATGTTCAATGCGTCTACTTGCCGTTCGATCTTGCGTTGGTTTCACATCGTCCTCGCCTTTCCAATCCTCGCCTACATCTATAGTCCGTTTGAACAGCTCCATAACCTCGCTCCTTTGGTGCGGTATGTTGCCATCCCAGCCATTGTGCTCTCGGGTTTCGGCTGTGGGAGGGTGCCACCCTGCGGCGGCTGCTGACAAAAAAATCAGTGTAGTGCCAGCTTCTAGCATCCCCCTTTCCGAGGGTTGCCACCGAGGGACCAGCCGATATGCCGCGCCGCATCCTGCTCGTCAATGGTGCCTGCCTTGGCCTGACAGCTTCCCGCGCCACAGGTACTTCGCAGTACCACATCCGTGCCACAGCCGACGCCAAGTAAACAGACTCTGCAAACAAAGGAGACACGATGGAACAAGCGCCGGGAAACTTCGTCTGGCACCAGTGAATGACGATTGATGTGGACGCCGCGGAATCTTATACAAAGGTTCTCGGGTGGATAGCGTCCGACCCTGGTCTGCTTGGCTCGATCTGCTACCGGCTGTGCAACGCGGGAGCGCACCCCTTTGCCGGCCTCCAGAGCTGCGCGGTCACGACATCGGTGCGCATTGGAGCGGGGACGTTGATGCCAAGGCGGCGGTATTACTCCGAGAGCCATCAGGACCTTCGTAGACGACCAGCCGCGACGCGTTCTGCCCTGAGCCTTCTCAGGACAAGGGATGGATTTCCTTGGCAGCCGACCGGATCGTCTGCCGCAGCCAGCGGTGTTGCGCGTCGGTTTCCAGCCGCGGGTTCCAGGCCATCAGATACTTGTAGCCTCTGATCTCTTTGGGCAATTCCAACAGCTTGGCCTTGGCGGGATTAATGAGGAGCCCCGCGAGCCGCCGCGGCACGGTCGTCATCAGCTGCGTGCCCGCCACCGCCTGGATGGCCACGGAAAAATAGGGCACGTGAAAGACGTTGCGGCGTGTGAGCCCGCGCCGGGCCAGGTCCCGCTCCAGCATCGACTGCGAATGGCTCAGAACCGTCACGTCGATGTGCTGGCCAGCCACGAATTGCTTGAAGCTGACCCGTTTGTTCAAGGGATGATCCTTGGAGACGACGCAGACCACCTCGTCCTCAAAGAGTACCTCGTTGCGCAGGTGTTTGGACAGCAGACCGTCCTGGGCCGCCAGCAGTAGGTCTGTCCGGCCGTGTTCGAGGTCGTCGTAGACCTCGTTGCACCAGGGTTGGAAGTCGAAAGTCACCTTGCTCCAGCGCGACAACTGGGGGCAGAGCACGACTGAGAACAGGTGTGCGGCGTTGTCGGTGGCGGTGAGGCGAAAGCGCGCCGTCTCGCGTTGCGGGTCAAAGGACGTTCCGGCGACCAAGCGATCCACCCTGGGTAGGATCTCCGCCAGTTCTTGCAGCAGCGTCTTACCTTTGGGCGTCAGTTCGTGTCCACCGTCGCCGCGCACCAGCAGGTCGTCGCCGAACGTCTGCCGCAGCCGCTTCAAGGCGCGGCTCATGGACGGCTGGCTGAGCCGCAGCCGCTTGGCCGCTTGTGAGATGCTCGTCTCCTCCGCCAGCGCGGCGAAGTACACGAGCAGGTTCAAGTCGGCCTGCCGGATATGCGTCAGACGTATGTTCAATGTGAGTATTTTGTATGAGGCAAATAGGCTGGTCCAGCCGAATCATCCAGCGAATATGAGCATCTTCACTTCATCACAAGCCGGGAACGGCAAGGTGGCCATCGTCACGGGTGGTTCGGGTGGCATCGGCAAAGCGGCATCCGAACGTCTCGCCAAGGATGGGTTCTCCGTCGCGGTAGGCTACTCGGGCGGAGCGGAAAAAGCCGACGAGGTCGTGTCGGCATCGAAGCGGCCGGAGGCAAGGCCCTGGCGGTGCAAGCGGATGTTTCCAGGCCCGAAGAAGTCGCCGTTCTGTTCGAGCAGACCATCTCCAAATACAGCCAGGTGGACGTGGTGGTGCACTGCGCGGGCATCATGCCGTTATCGCCCATTGCTAAGGGGGATGTGGACAGCTTCGACAAGGTCATCGCCACTAACCTGCGCAGCACCTTCCTGATCTTCAGCGAGGACCAACCCCGTTCCACCCGACTTCAAGCCATCTGCGCGATGGTTTTTGGGTGCTGACGCTTGGGGCGACCAAGGAGCTGACGTAGCAGCTCGGCAAAGCGTGTTTCGTACTCGTAGAACACCTCGTCGGTCCAGTCCGGGTGCTCGGCACGCAAGGCAGCCATGGTCTCCTGGTGCAACTGCGCGAAGGCATGGTTTTGGGAGTGCATGGTCTTGATGATGTGGAACGTCCACCCCGTTCATCTACCGCTCCTTCCTTCCCCGGTCGCTGGCATGACCAGGGAAAGAGGGGATGCGGGTGGCGGGGTGTCCAGGGTCAAGGCCGCTTCGCTTGGAACAACTCAGGGTGATCCGAAGGGTTGCGCTCCTCGTGCGGCGCGCTGCTGCCAACCTCCGCGCCGTAGAACACTCGCGCCTCCGCGTCGTGGGCCACGACTTGGGCCATGTAACGCTTCTTGGCGCGGTCCTTCATCATTTCCTGGCAGGCGAGCTGACAGGCGTTCGGGTCTTGCATCAGCGCGGCGACTTGCGCTCGCTTCTTGGCGCGGGCGGGTGGTTCGGCGTGTCCCGCCGGGACGATGCCCAGGGTGGAAGCCGCGAGGGTAATCAGCAGAACGGTTGGAGTCTTCATGATGGGTTGCTGGTCTGTGGATGTTTGTTGGTGGTTGAAGAGGGCTGGCAGATAGCAAGCGGCCTCATCTTCCTTTCCGGTTTTGCGGGCAGCACATTGCAAGGTTTTTGTCGCGGCTCGGGAACGACCGCAGACACTTCCTCCAGACCGCACCCAGGGTCGCGGGAACGGCGGCAATCATCGCCGTGCCGCACAGAGATTTTTGGTGCAATGTTGCCTTCGGAATCCTTGAAATAAGAGACGTGCCGCGGCCAGATTCGTTGATTGCAACGCAGACGAAGTGAGCGGGAGCTGATCCGCCGCGGCTCCCACAAAACGCGTGTTGAACTCCCGTGCGCGCAAGGTATTGGAATTGTCAGGCTCCACGAAAATCGCTACGCTGGAGGCATGAAGGCCGTGCCGGGCACGTTGCAGGAGGGTGGGGCACCGTTCCAATCGACGCACCGGACCGTCGTACTCCTGGCCGCGCACTCAGTCCGAGCTTGATTTCCTGAACTGCGTCGCCATGAGCAACGATCCTATCGATGCCGCACTGCGCGACGGGCCGCCGTTTCCTTCGGAGTCAGCGGCCGTCAACACTGCGGAGACGAACCTCTGCGCGACCTGCCGGCAGCCTCTGGTGCAGAGTGGCCGCGAGACGATGTGCGTGCGCTGCTTGGCGGATCTCCTCGTTGCATGGGACGGGAAGGACGGTGAGGCCGCGACGCGGCAGTATGGTCACTTCGAGGTGCTGATCGGCGAGAACGGCTTGCCCCTCGAACTCGGCCGTGGTGCGATGGGCACCACCTACCACGCGCGGGACACCGTGCTCAACCGCTACGTCGCCCTCAAGGTCATCGAGCAAAGCGTGGCGGCGCTACCGGTCGTGCGGGCACGCTTCTTGCGCGAGGCACAGGCCGCCGCACGGTTTCACCATCCCAACGTCGCCTCCGTCCTGCACTACGGCGAGCAGGACGGCGAATGCTTCTACGTCATGGAGTTAGTGGCTGGCGAAACGCTCGCGGAACACGTGCGCCGAGACGGTCCGCTGCCGCCGGGAACAGCTTTGGAAATCGCGGTGCAGGTCGCTCACGGCTTGGCTGCGGCCGAGGTACATGGCATCGTGCACCGCGACCTCAAACCCGGTAACCTCATGTGGAACGTGCCCGCTGGCGATGGGAGCCGGCGGGCGGTTCCCACAGTGAAAGTCATCGACTTCGGCTTGGCCAAAGCCGTCACCGTAAGCCAGGGCGGTCCAGAGGACACGCGGGGCGGCTTCGCGGGCACGCCGGTCTTCGCTAGCCCCGAGCAATTCGCCGGCAGCGACGACGGTCGTGTGGATACCCGCTCGGACATCTACTCGCTGGGAGTGACGCTCTGGTATCTGCTCACCGGCAAGCTGCCGTTCCTGGGTCAGACATTGGCGGAAATCCACGAGCAGCAAACCCGGCAGCCGCTGCCTTTGGGCCAGTTGAGGGCAGCGCAAGTACCCAAGGCGTTCGCGTCCCTGCTGCGCTCAATGATGTCGGCTGCTCCTGTCTCCCGTCCCCAGAGTGCGCGGGAGTTGTTGGCCGCGTTGGAACGATGCCGCCGCTCGTTGCCGCCACCTCCCGAGGTTCGCCGCCGACGTCGGCGGCTCCTAATCGGCGCGGGAACGGTGCTGCTCGCTCTTGCGAGCGGGTGGCTATAC
>CAXTMD010000005.1:0-34776 GCA_964245035.1 uncultured Chthoniobacterales bacterium | reverse complement strand
CACCCCGTTGCCATGCGGGCAACCTCCTGTAAGCTGACACCTAGCCACCCCTCCATCTAGAGCAAGGCGCTCATGCCGCGCGGCAGTTGCGGCGTGCCGCCGCGAGGTGAGTGCTGATGCACGCTTGGTGAATTGGTCTTGGGTGCCGGACAGAGAGGCTATCTCTTCGTGGTAGCACGAATTGACCCCGGTCCAGCTTGGCCGCCATGCTCGGCGAAGCATGAACGAATTTGATCGCCGGATTGAAGCCGCCGCGGCCTACCTCTCCGCCGGGCAACCGGTCGAAGCCGCCAACGAGATCAAGTCTATCGACCCCGATCTCCGGGGACGCCCGGAGGTCCTCTTCATCGAGTATGGGATCAGCGCCACGCGCGAGGATTGGAAGCAAACACGGCGCTTGGCCAGGATCCTTCGTCGGCGTTACCGCAACGAGCCCGCCATGGTCTTGCTGTTGACCGAAGCCATGCGGAACGAAGAAAAGCTCTGGGAAGCTGGCGCTATTTTGCGCGCGGCGGAGAAGCGGTTCCCAAACGCCACCGAGATCCAACATCACCTGTTGCGGCACGAGATCGAGTTTGACGCGCCCGAGGTTGCTCTCCGCCGCATTGAACGCCTCATCCGCAAGGAAGCTCTGGTGGCTAGACGCGCCTTCTACGGCAGGGGGTTATGGGATCAGGTAAATATTCTGGGGAACGAGGACCACTCCTGACAAGGAGGCGCTATAGACCCATCGTGCGAAACCACCGTTTTTTGGCAAACGCAATTGGTGGAGCCAATGAAGACACCTATATGCTCGCTGCTCTGTTGCCTGCTATTATTCTTCGCGCAAAGCCGTCAGTGGATCGATGTGCATCGCGCGCAGGGCAGGCAGGTAGTTGGCCAAAAGCGCGACGAGCCCAAGGACAGCCGCTGCGTCGGCAAAGGTCAGCGGGTCGCCAGCCCCCACTCCATAGAGCAAGCTGCCCAGCAGCCGGGTGAGCCCGAAGGCCATCAACCCGCCGAGCACGACCCCGAGCGCGATGGGCTTCATCCCGCCTCCGACGATCAGCCTGAACACGTCTCCGCGCCCGGCTCCAAGCGCCATGCGAACCCCGATCTCGCGGGTACGTTGCGTGACACTGTAGGCCGCTATTCCGTAGATGCCCACCGCCGCCAGCACCAACGCCAGGACGGCAAAGCTAGTCAGAAGCAGCGTCAGCCATCGGCGGTCGTTCACGGTGCGGTTTACCACCACGCGCATGTCCTCCGACTCAGCAACCGGCTGGTCGGGATCAACCGAGCGGGCAGCCTTCTTCAGTTCGGGGACGAGGCTGAGAGCAGGGGCCGACGTGGTCCCACGCAGGTACACGCGCATGTAGGGCTGCGTCTGCTGGAACATGGAGAAGTACATTTCGGGAGCAGGTGGCTGCACCAAGCTGTTGGTACGCACGTCGGCCACCACCCCGACGATCTCACGGATCGTTGCGTCCGCCGGGCCACAGAGTAGTCTCTGGCCGACGGCATCACCCTGCGGGAACAACTCGGTGGCCATCGTCTCGTTGATGATCACTACGGGCGGTGCGCCCGCCCGGTCGGCATCAGTGAACACCCGGCCGCGCAGTAATGGGATCTGCAACGTGGCGAAGTAGTCGGGACTGGCATTGCAGTAGTCGGCCACCCGACGCTGTTGTACCGGCGGCACGGGCTGGCCATCTACGACGTAGGGCATCTGGTCGATGCCCAGCAGTGGTCCCCAGTCCGCGACCGCGCAACCCTGCACACCGGGAGAAGCACGGAGGCGCTCGGTGAGTTGACGGAAGAACTCCATCTGCTTCTCCTGCGTAGGATAGCGGCCGATGGACAAACCGACATCCGTGACCAAGAGGCCGTCCGGGTTGAATCCCAGCGGGGCTTTGCCGAGTTGCCACAGGCTTGTGAGCAAGAGGCCAGTGCCGACGAGGAGCGCCAAGGAGAGAGCAATCTGCGCCACGAGCAAGGCGGCACGCAGCCGGCTCAGGTGCTTTTCGCCGGCACTGCCGCGCGCGCTGGTGCGTTGCAACGCTTCTCCAGGGTTGCCCTGGGCAGCGCGCAGTGCAGGCACGAGGCCCAAGACGATCCCAACGACGAGCGATACGCCCAAGGTGAACAGCAGCGTCGTTGCACTCAGGCGCACTTCGTCCGCCCGGGGGATCACGTCGGCTCCGGCGCGTTGCACCAAGCCCACCACCCACCAAGCCAACAGGGTTCCTAGCGTACCTGCCAATAGGGATAGCAGCAGGCTCTCGGTCAAGAACTGGCGCGCCAGCCGTCCTCGACTCGCCCCCAGCGCGGCACGCACCGCGATCTCTCGTTGGCGTCCAGCCAGCCGCGCCAGCAAGAGATTGGCCACGTTGACGCAGGCCAAGAGGAGCACGCCGCCGACTGCGCCGGCCAGGACGTAGAACGTGAGCCGGCTGCGGCCCACGACGTTCTCCTGGAGCGACACCGCCTTCAAGGCTGAGCCCGCGTCCCCATGGCCGGGGAACGCTTGCTGGTAACTTGCCGCCAAATCTTGCAGTGCCGCCTCTGCCTGTGCTAGGCTGACCTCTGGCTTGAGCCGACCGACCAGTGATAGGAAGGGCAAGCCGCTTTCGAGCACGGTCGGCGGGATCTCGGGGATGCGAAGATCGCGTGCCACGAACAACGGAGATCGGTCGTAGGGAGCCGCGAGCGGAGTGGTCAAGACACCGACCACGGTGTGTGGCACCCCGTTGAGGGTCAGGCTCTGACCCACCGCGGCAGGATCGCCGCCGAAGCGCCGCTGCCAGAACGCTTGGCTGAGCACGACAACCGGTGGTTTGCCCGGTTGATCTTCGCCGGACAGAAAACCACGGCCAAGCGACGGATGGACGCCCAGCGTCTGAAAGAAACCGGCGCTGACGTAATTGCCCAGCAGTTGCTCGGCGTCACCATGCCCTGTGAAGGTGAGGCTGGCCCCGGTGGCAGCCGTCAGGCTCTCGAAAACCTGCTGCTGGTCACGGATCAGTTCCCAACGCGGGCAGGAAACCAGTTGCGGTTCAGAGTCGCGACCGAGTTTCGGATCGTAGCCTTGAACCTGCACCAGGCGGTCGGCGTCAGGGTAGGCAAGCGGGCGCAGGAGGATCGTGTCGATCAGGCCGAAGATGGCGGTGTTCGCCCCGATGCCCAGCATCAAACTGAACACGGCGACGAGGGTAAAAACGGGCGACTTGCAGAGCGACCGCACTGCGTAACGGCTATCGCGTAGCAGATCTTCCAACAGCGGCAGGGTGGCTTTGTCGTGGTAGTCCGCCCGCACAGCCTCTATCGATCCGAACTTCAAGCGCGCCTGACGCGCGGCTTCCTCGGGAGTCATGCCGGCGTGGATGTTTTCCTGCGTCAGAGCGGCGAGGTGCGCTTCGATCTCTTCTTGCAGCCGTTCGTGGCTGTGCCGCCCAGTCAGGAGATTGACGAGGCGCGTGTAGAATCTTCTCAGGCGGGTCATGCGAGGTCCTCCGGCTTCACCGTCCAGAAGCGCGCGATGATGGCCGTCGTCTGTTCCCAGGCGCGCTTTTCGGCTCCGAGTTGCTTGCGGCCTGCGGCCGTTAGCCGGTAGAACCGCGCCCGGCGGTTGTTTTCCGATGGTCCCCACTCGGAGGCGATGGCCCCTTCTTGTTCCAGCCGCAGCAGCACGGGGTAGAGCGTGCCTTGGTTGACGGAAAGCAGGTCACCGCTGATCTGCTCGATACGCCGGGCTACGCCGTAGCCGTGCAGCGGCCCAAGAACGTCGAGGGTCTGCAAAACCATCAAGGCGAGCGTGCCCTGTTGAACGTCCTTCTTCTGTTTCATGGCATCTCCTTTGGCTTTCCAATAGGAAAATGTCCCTTTTCCTTTGGGAAGACAACAGGAAAATAGCTTTGATACTACGGACTTGGCTTCTAACCCGGCGGAACTGCTTCTTCCTCGGAAAAGTTGGCAGTTGTCGGCGTACCGCGCCACATCACCCGCCAAAATTGGTGAAGCGCCGAGTTGTTGTTACGCCGACATGGATGGTCCTACAAACCTCCGCTGGTGAGACACCGGTTCTCAGATGGTCCGCGAAAACGCGAAACCACCGTTTTCTGGCGCGACGAACCTGCTAAATTGTTCGATGCACCGACTAAAGCTCTTGCGGCTTGCTGATCGGCGAGCCTGCGGATGGCAGGGCGGCACGGCTCAGATCAATAAGCCGCCCGAAGCTACAACGAGCTGCGGGCGGCCCGAACGTTGGAGTTGAGGTTGGGGGCCGCATCCCTCCCACTTGTACAGTGAGAGGGCACCGTGTTTCGCTCAGCCTTTACGAGGCGGCAGCCACGCAGGCTTTCAGCCAAGTGGCAACTTCGGCTAGGGTCTGCTGGCTCTGTGGGAAACGGCCCACCAAGTTCGGTGTCGCGGGAAAGTTGTGCCCCATGTCCGGCGCGTGCAGATGGGTGACAGGTACGCCCGCCGCCCGCAACTTCTCTGCGTACGCCACGCCCTCGTCACGCAGCACGTCGTACTCGGCCGTGGCCACCAAGGTGGCAGGCAGCGCGGGTACGTCCGCCAAGTGCAGTGGCCACACGTTTGGATCGGTGGGCGAGACGTTGGCTGCATACTGCTGGGTGAACCAGCGCATGAGCGCGGCGTCCAATCCGTAGCCGGTGGCATTTTCCTCGTAAGAGGGGTGGCCGGCGTCCGGGTGGTCGGTGATCGGGTAGAGCAACATCAAGGCGCGAGGGGCCGACGCTTCGCCGCGCGCGCAGAGCTGGTTGGCAGCCACGGCAGCCAGGTTCGCTCCGGCGCTGTCGCCACCCAGGGCTAGGCGGGAGGGATCACCGCCCCACTTCTGCGCGTGTTCAGCCGCCCACCGCGTGGCGGTGATCGTGTCATCCAACGCTGCGGGGTACGGGTGCTCGGGAGCCAGCCGGTACTCGACGGAGACGATGATCACGTCAGCCGCCTCGCAGAGCAAGCGGCAGAACGGATCGAGGATCGTCACGGAAGCCACCGTCCAACCACCGCCGTGCAGGTACACCAGCACGGGGCGGGGCTGCTTGTCTTCGTTGGCACCCGGTGGCAGGTAGAGACGGGTGTCCAGGCCGGGAGCGATGGTGACCTCCTGCGTGGTGACCTGGTTGGGTAAGCCTTCGATGGAGGTGCGGCTTAGTAGAGCACGCACCATGAAGCCGCGCGCCATCTGCACGCGCTGCTCGTTGGTCATGTTTGGGGGCGGCCCGCCCACAGCCTTCGCGGCAGCGGCCTGCTCGTCCAGGAGACGACGCACGGCGGGATCGAAAGGAGTTCTTTGCGGGACGATCTTTGGTTCAGTTGGCATGGCTTTGCTTTTGTCAGGGTTGGATGTCTGCAATAAATTTACTTAACGTAAAGTAATATATGCTGCCGCTCCGTCAAATTGATTTTCCTGTACGTTCGGTTAAGGAATAGGCTGATGCCCCGGACCAAACCTGCTTCTCTCCCGCGGGGACGGCCCCGCAGCGAGGCTGCCGCCTCGCACGCCGCCATCATGGACGCGGTCAGCGCGCTGCTAGAAAAAACCTCTGCCCGCGACCTGACGATGGAAGCCGTCGCCAAGCGCGCCAAGGTGGGCAAGCCGACGCTCTACAAGTGGTGGCCTTCCAAGTCTGCGCTGATCTTAGCGATGTTCCACGAGCGCATGGCGCGTGACTCGGAACTGGCAGTGGTGACAGGAGGCGCGGAGGAGAACATCCGCCGCAAGGTGCGCGGCATCGTCCGGGCGTTCAACGGCCCGTTTGGTCGCGTGCTGGCAGACCTGATCGCCGAAGGCCAGAGCGAGCCGACCCTGCTGGCGGAACTCTACGAGCAGCACATGCTGCCGCGCCGGAAGGCCATCCTGGCCGACGTGGAACGGGGCGTGGCTGCGGGCGAGTTCATAGCCGGCACCAACCCGGAGGCGATCATCGACGCACTCATCGGCGCGCTCTACTACCGTTTGCTCGTGCGCTTTGCGCCGTTGACTGAGCCGTACGGCGACGCGCTGGTCGATCAGGTGCTCCGGGGAGTACGGCCACCGGCCGCCAAGAAACGGTAAACGTGGAGGTGGCCAGCTGGGACGTTCGAAGACGGTGCTCTAACACCGCACAGGATTATCGTTGGGCGGAAGAGAATAGCTCTCTTGCAAAACACCGTTGCAACAATTCCGCGGCTTTGGCACAGCATGCTGTCAAAGGCGCTGATTGGAAAATCACGGTATTTTGGCACGAGCACCTGTAGCAAGGCTGGCATGGGAGTTTTGGCCACTCCGTTTTCGTATGGCCGAAAGTGATCATGTTCTGTCATTGCTGCCATCCCGGCTGGATCATAGCCTTTAGTCGTGCAGGCCATCCAAAGAACCGGCTCGTCGGCCGCCCGGCCACGAACGGTCGTTTTCCTCGCCGCTCCGGGCACTCAAATCCTTGATGTCGCCGGACCGTTCCAAGTTTTCGTGCGGGCGGCGGAACTGTTCGTTCAACAGCATCCTACCCAAAGGCCGCCGTACCGCGTGCGGCTGGTGAGTTCCACCCACCAGGCATCCGTTGCCACGAACTGTGGTTTGGTGTTCGCGAGAACCGAGACGTTCCGCAAGCTTCGTGGACCGGTCGACACCCTGCTCATCGCCGGCGGCTCCGGCGTGGAAGACGCGGAGCAAGACGAAGAGCTGCTCTGCTGGCTGCGTCAGACTGCCAAGTGGGTCAGACGCGTCGGCTCGGTGTGCACGGGCGCTTTCCTGCTCGGGGCAGCCGGGCTGCTGGAAGGCAAGCGCGCGGCGACCCACTGGAAATGGACGGCGGAACTGTCACGCAGATTTCCGCGAACCACCGTCGAGGCAGACCCCATTTACATCCGCGACGGTAACACGTACACCACGGCGGGGGTCACCGCTGGGATGGACCTCGCCCTGGCTCTGGTCGAGGAGGATCTCGGCTCGGCGCTGGCGCTGCAAGTCGCCCGTGAACTCGTGTTGTACCTGCGGCGGCCCGGCGGCCAGTCGCAATTCAGCACCGCGCTTTCCCTCCAGACTTCCGACCGCAAGCAGATTGAGGAGGTTCGCGCCTGGGCGTTCGAACATCTACACCAAGATCTTACGGTGGAGAAGCTGGCGGCCAACGTCGGCATGAGTCCGCGCCACTTCGCCCGCGTGTTCCTCTAGAATGCGGGCACGACGCCGGGGAAGTTCGTGGAGCGCGTGCGGGTCGAAGCGGCTCGCCGCCGCCTGGAGGAGTCGTCCGACAAGCTCGCAAAGGTCGCGCAGGATTGCGGCTTCGGCTCGTTGCAAAGCCTGCGACGCTCGTTCCTGCGGATTCTGCGCGTCTCTGCAAACGACTACCGGCTCCGGTTCAAAGACCCGGGTGCCGATCCGACATCAAGCCACGTCTCGGTGGTCACCTATCCCAGCCATCCTCTGGTCCAGTCGCAAAGGTTGCTCGGGAGAAACGCCAAGCAACCCTCATCAAAAATACCATGAATCGACGAGATCTGTTCAAACGCACCGCTGCCTTTGGCCTCGCGGCCGGAACTTCCTACCTGGCGGTGACCTGCCGGGGCATCGCTGGTGTTTCCACGCCCGGTGTACAGGAGAATGCCGATGCGAGCGCGAACTCAAACCTGCTCCAGCCCCCTGGCGCCACCCGCCGCTGGCTCCATCCCCGTGGCGTTTGTGGTTTCCAAGGGAGCCGTTGTCATCGACTTCTGCGGCCCCTGGGAAGTGTTTCAAGATGCCGGCACCGCCCACGGGGAAAGTTGCTTTGAGCCCTACACCGTAGCGGAGACGACCGACCCAGTCGTCGCTTCCGCCGGGCTGACGATCCTGCCGAGCTTCACCTTCCAGACGGCTCCTTCTCCCAAGATCATCGTCGTCCCAGCGCAGCTCGGGGAAAGTCCCACGATGCTGGACTGGATTCGCACGGCGGCAAAGACCGCCGGCCTGACGATGTCGGTCTGCACGGGTGCGTCGATCCTCGCCCGGACTGGCTTGCTAGCGGGCAAAGCCGCGACCACGCACCACGGCGCGTACGCGGAGTTCGCGGCGGAATTTCCGGGGGTGCGACTTCGGCGCGGTGCCCGCTTTGTCGAGGACGGCCAGTTCGCTTCCTCCGGCGGATTATCGTCAGGCATCGACCTGGCGTTGCGTGTGGTCGAGCGTTACTATGGCCGCGAGCGAGCCGGGCAGGTTGCCGACGTGATGGAGTACCAGGGCCAAGGTTGGCTGAACGCAAATTCTAACCAGACCTATGCCATGGAACGCGCGTCGACCGATGAACATCCCCTCTGTCCGGTTTGCTCGATGGACGCTGACCGTAGATTGAAATCTGTGTATCAGGGCAAGTCTTACTACTTTTGCATGCAGCCTCACAAAGACCTGTTCGACGCAGCACCCACCAAATTTGCCGTCCTCGATCAAACGAGATAGCGAAAAACCGCCGTTAGATGGAACCTTCAACGCTCCCGCTGAGCAGCGTCTGTTCCTGCTGGCGCTCACAGCTCATCCCTTCCGCCTTGCGCGATCTTCAGCGTGGCATCGAGCGTGAGAAAGATCGTCTGATCGGCAAGCCCTTCGTGGTGGTTATGACCTGCCAAGTTCTCGACTACGATGGGCTCACGGGAGAACTCGCGTTGCTCGAAGGGTTCACGGACAAAGCCACCGCGATCCAGTACGCGCAAACCCGGGCGACGGCCACCCTGGCTCAGGCCCTGGCCGAACCGCCGCCCTGGGGAGATCATGGCTGGCGGCTGGTCGAGGACTCTGCCTTGCCCCGTTCCTACCGCCGCCGCCCCACCGCTACGATCGCCAGCGTGTTTACCAGGCGGCTGGAGGTTGCCACCGGCACGGGTTATGACTGCAAGCAGTTCGAGTTCGACGTGCTGCACGTCGCCGCCGCCGAGATCGTGGGCCCGGAACTGTTCTGCTTCCTGGACGCGGAAGGAGATTGGACCTCTTATCTGATCGAGCGTGGGCGCACCTGAAACAGGCCGGTGGTGGCGCGCCCTCGTCTTTGATCTGGAACCCACTTGACACAAGGGCCTCTTCCCGCAAGCTCAGGACCCATGACCCTGGTTGGCTTGCATTCCCCACGCATCCAGGCCATCCTGGTCTTGCTGCTCACCCTCTCGGCGGGTGCTCTGCTCGCGCCACACGCACTAGCCGTGCTGCCCCCCGGGGCATACAGCGGGATGCAACGGGCTGCTCCCGAGTTTTTGCACATAGAAGTCACCGCCGTCCGGCAGAAGAAGAAGTCCGAGACCAAGGACTTCAAGATCATGAGCGTGGTCGTGGAAGCCAAGGTGCTGGCCGTCAAACGGACGGCCACGCGGCTGAAGGCCGGTGCCCGCATCACCATCCAGTACGAGAACCGGCTGCCCAAACGCTCCGGCTACATCAAGGAGAACGACGTGCCCGTCTTGTCCAAGGGGGACAAGTGTCCTGCCTACTTGCAGCAAAAGGCAAACCAGCCGGTCGCCTATGAGCCGGCCGCCGGTACGTACACTTTCGAGAAGTACAAAGAGTGACAGAATCGGTAGTGGTACAGTTTGAGTCCAGCCCGATTTGATTCGGCTGGATTTTCTGTTTCGGGGTGGCAGGCTACGGCATGCCTACCCGCTCAAGCAAGCTCCCCCGCGACCCGAACCAGCTCGCCGCGCGTATCGTGGCAATGTCCACCGGGCAGGAACCGCCTGCACCGAAAGATGATCACGAGGACGATACCGAAGAGTTGGACCGCGAAATCAGCGAGGCAGCGGAGAAGATCAAGAGAGAGGACGAGGCAAAGAAAGAGAAAAACCCGGCTGCCGTGGCGCTTGGCAAGTTGGGCGGGATGAAGGGCGGCAAGGCGCGGGCGGAGAAGTTGACGGCGGAGCAGCGGAGGGAGATCGGTCGGAAGGCGGCAGCTAGTAGATGGAATAAACCAGCCTAAGCGGGCTTATAATCGTAAAGGTAGAGATGGGTGTGCTGTCTACCAACCGCACTCTCCCGCAATACCTCATGGCAGAAATATGTGTAGCGGGAGTTGATTATAATTCCGCTCAGCGTGATCTTTTTTTCCTCTTCAATCTCACCGCTATGCACTTCGCCATCATCAGTTACAATCTTCCAGGCGGTCTTCCCAGCAGTCTGCACATCGGCGGCTCTTCCCGTTAGTTCTACAAGTTCGTCGCTCAAATCTTTTTGGCCAGCTAATGCAGACTTAAGTCCAGCAGCTTCATCTGTAGAAATCTTCAATCTCTGAGGCGGTTTAGTATTGCTTGTGGGTCGCCACGCTAATCCTAACGAACATTGATGTGTGATTGATAAATCCAAGAGACGATTGAACGCGCCAACAAAGTGTCCTCTGTTTTCGCGGAAGACGTTCAAAGCTTTTTGTTGGTCGTTGGCAGCCTCAAAGATTTGCACTACTTTTTGTATTCCTCTGTCCAGCTCAACGTAGTGATTTAGATCACCAGTCGCAGTCGAGCGAAGCTGAACTGTGAACGATCCCGCCTTTGTCCCACACACTTGCGTGGAGAAAAAGTAATCCGAAGAAATCACCTTTTTCAGATCGGACTTCAAAGGCGCTATCGCCTTCTTGTAGCCGAACTTGAGTACATCCTGTATCACTCTCAGGAAGTCTGCGCAGGTGTATGTGTCGATGACGGGCGCATCCTTTGATTCTCGTACGTCTAAAGACGCTTCGAGTAAGGCGCGATTTATTGCCAACGGTTCGTCAATGATCGGCTCGGATACATAATATCCCGCTGCCGGCAGGAATTTATCTTCTATGCTAGCTCTGTCCGTCCAAACGGCAGAGAGTTCTTCTAAATCGGCGGACGTTTCTATCGTGTAGAAGTCGTCCGTTTCGGGAAGAGTGTATACCGATCTAAGATCGACTTTGGCATTTAGGAAAGAATCCAGTCTAGTGCGCGAAATTGGGACAGCGATGTACTGACTTCCACTCTCCAAATACTTTGCATGAGTACACAAAAAAGGCGTTCCCACTTTGTCAAAGGCAGTAAAAAGCAGTGGGCCGTCATAATAATCAATGACGGTCCCAACGACTAGTTGCTTCTTAATTGCAATTGACATCAGGCGTTTATATGCTGACAGTTCGGCAAGGGATTGAAGGCGGCTCTACGCCACCAAGAATAATGATCGGGGTCAGCAAAGGTTTTCAAGATCAGGCCACTGTCGTCCGGTAAAGTAATCGAAACAATTTTACGATCAGATAGAGCTGGGAAGGTACGGCGCTTTAGGGCAGCCTGCAAACTGCTCCAAACAGTGGTTGATTTGGCTATACAATCCGGGCATCTGAAGGGCCGAGCGGGATTTTCGGCATAGCTGGAATCAAAATCAGGCAAAGTGGGCGGCAAAGTGCGGGTGAGGCGAAAGAACGTCTCGCCGTTGGGGGAAACAGCATCTTCGGGCGGACAGCTTTCGGGGAGAGGCTCTGCCCAATCATCAGAATTCATCTGGGTCGCGTTTGTATCCCTTGCACAAAAAATCACAAGTAGATTATGAATCTTTTAATTGACCGCTCAAGCATAAATGCGTATTTTGAACGCATGAACAAGCTAAGCAACGAGGATCGCGTGCAGGTCGTGGCCTGTCTGGTCGAGGGCAACAGCCTGCGCGCCACGGTGCGGATGACCGGCATCCACCGCACCACGATCCTCAAGTTGCTCGTGGACCTTGGCAACGCGTGCGCGCACTACCAGCAAAAGACGCTGGTGAACCTGCCTTGCAAGCGC
This sequence comes from uncultured Chthoniobacterales bacterium, assembly GCA_964245035.1. GTDB lineage: Bacteria > Verrucomicrobiota > Verrucomicrobiia > Chthoniobacterales > SZAS-18 > CAHJWO01. The sequence continues at coordinate 23,046 of CAXTMD010000005.1, read as the reverse complement.
ATCCAGTGCGACGAAATCTGGTCGTTCGTCGGCGCGAAGGAAAAGAACACGTCCGACGAAAAGAAGGCGCAAGGCTGGGGCGATGCGTGGACGTGGGTGGCCCTGGACGCCGACACGAAGCTGGTTCCCTGCTGGTTCGTCGGCCCGCGCGACGCCGGTGCAGCGCAGTGGTTCATCCACGATCTCAAGAACCGGCTGGCAAACCGCGTGCAACTCACCACGGACGGCAATCGCACCTACTTGAACGCCGTCGAGGACGCCTTCGGCGCGGATGTGGACTATGCGATGCTTGTCAAAATCTACGGAGAGGCTCCCGGCGGCGAGGTTCGCTACAGCCCGTCCGAAGTGACTGGCGCGGTCAAGACGCCAGTCAACGGCAAGCCTGACCTCAAGCACGTCTCCACGTCGTTCATCGAGCGGCAGAACTTGACCATGCGCATGCAGATGCGCCGCTTCACCCGCTTGACGAACGCGTTCTCAAAGAAGTTGGCGAACCACGAAGCGGCCATCGCCCTCCACTACATGCACTACAACTTCGCGCGCATCCACCAGTCCCTACGCGTCACGCCCGCGATGGCTGCCGGGGTGTCCGACCGGGTTTGGTCCATCGCGGAAATCGTCGCCCTTCTCGAAAAGTAAATTCAAACTGTACCACTACCGGCCGACAGGGCCCAAACGGGCTCAAACGTAGCGACGGAGGCCGGCAAAGCAAGCCGTTGGATGCGGGGGGAATGGTACAGTTTCCGGGAGAGATGGCGCGTAGCCAGGAGAAACAGCCTGCGCCCCTTTCTCGTCAGATCCGATGCCAGTCTTCCCCACCAAGAAAGCACGGTGCGTCGTGGAAAGACGATTGTCTTTGACGACGCGTGCTCAGGCGGTTAGAACCGTTCCGACGTAATCACTCGTTGCGCGGCCGCTTCCCACGGAAAAAGCACGGATGTTCCCCCGGATGTTTCCCGTCAGTTTCGACAATCATTACCGGGGCCAGAAAGCTGCCCTCTGGCTTTTCTGCCTGCTGGTTTTCGTGAACCTGGCGGTTCCTCTGACCTCCATTTTCGCGGGCGACAGTGGCGCGCAGTCCGCCGACGGGATCCCGTTAGACACCTTCGGCGTGGCCGGGGCACAAGCCGTGGTCGCGGTGGTCGCGGTCCTGGGACTCGTCAAACTCCTGCTGGGCCTTCTCTGCGTGCTGGCGTTGGTTCGCTATCGCGCGATGATTCCGCTCCTGTATTTGCTGCTCCTGGTCGAACTGCTCGCTCGCAAGGGGATCTATTGGCTGAAGCCGCTGCCGCACCTTGGGACGCCCTCCGGTTTTTACGTCAACCTCGCGCTGATCGCGCTGACCCTGGTGGGATGGGTCCTCGCGCTGAGTGGACGCGGTTATACCCGCCAGGAAGCCGCTTCCGTTTAAGCAGTAAGACGTCTTCGGATGCCCTTCGAGCGAAGCGGCTGGACTCATCTCGAACTGTACCACTACCAAAGTTCTCAGCCAACAGGTTCTGGGCAGCGTTTTGGCGGCAGTCCCCGTCCGCTGGATGCAGGCCGGTTTTGCACGGGAAGGCAAGCCGGGCCGGAGCATCAGTCGCTCGAGATAAATCCGTTCCAAAAACGTTCATTCCCTTTTCTGATGGCTGACGAATGGCGACACTTCAGCCGGCCTCCACTTTGCGACGGACAGATCGGGTCGCGTTTGCCAACGGGGGTGACCGCGCCAACGGTCCTCACCGTGACATCGGCATCCGCCCATTCTTTTTGGCCGAACCGAGTACAACCAGTGCGTGGAGCGTCTGATGCTACAACGTGATGACCTGCTCGGCGGCGAAGTCATAGAAATAGCGTGGATCACTGGAGTAATAATCGGGCTACCAACGCGGCGAGGGCCGCTTCGCCCGCACTGGGCGGGGTGTCGCGCGCGGGCTGCATGCGGGCGTGAACAGCCTGTACTTCTGTACAGCAGGTGCGAACGCCCTGGCTTTGTCAATAATGCACGGCCAGTCCGCCGAAGAACCCGCGCGTGAGCGCCGGGTAGCCGTAGACCTCCTGGTAGCTCGTGTTCGTCAGGTTCTCGACGCGAAAGAACGCGCTGACGTGCTCGGTGACCGCGTAGCTGGCCAACAGGCGCAGGTTCGTGTAGCCGCCCAGGTCAAAGTTCTGCGCGTTGCCGGCGGCGTTGAAGGTCACGTCCTCGCGCCCGTTGACGATCTTGGCCTCCAAGGTTGTGGACAGATGCGAGAGCGGTCCCGGCCAGCGGTAACCGACGCTCAGGAAAGCCTCGTTGCGCGGCCGGCGCGGCAGGCGTGCGCCCGGGGCCAAGTTGCCGTAGCTCCCGCCGGAGGTGTTGACCGCGTCCAGGTACGTGTAGGTGCCACGCAACAGCAGCCCCGCGACCGGCTCCCACTGCGCGAACGTCTCCGCGCCTTCGGTGCGCGCGCTGCCCAGGTTGAGGGTCTCAAAGGTCACCGCGTTGAAGCCGATGACGTTGGACAAGTCGTTGTGGAAGTAGTTGGCCCCAAAACGTAGGTGGTTCTTGAACAAGCCCTGCTCAAAGCCCGCGTCGTAGCCGAAGGTGTGCGCGGGTTCCAGGCCGCCGGGGTTGGCGGCGAAGACACGGTCCTGCGGGTCGGGCGGGCTGAAGCCGCTCGCCACGCTGGAGCGCAGCGTCGTGCCGGTCTGCGCGACCAAGTAGGAGCCGGCCACCCGGTAGGTGCCCACGTCACCGAACAGGTTGAAGTGGTCGTAGCGCCCGCCGGCAACAAACAGCAGGTTCTTGAGCGGCGTCAGGGACGCCTCGCCGAAGACCGCCTCGTTGGAGGTGAAATCCTTGAGGTACTTGGCCTCCGGCCCGTCGGCCTGCGAGACGAGGGGACGCCGTTGGTTGACGAGCACGTTCTCGTAGAACGCGCCGCTGGTCAGCGTCAGCCAGCGGGTGAGCGCCACGTCGTTCTGGTAGTCGAGTTGGTAGCGGTAGAACGTGCCGCGCGTCGGCCCGGTAAACGGGTCCACGTCGTTGGGGTTGTCCACTTGGCGCTCCTTGTCGTACTCCAGCACGAGGTGGTGGTGCCACCAACGCGTGAGTTGCCAGTCCACGTTGGGCGCATAGAGTTGGCGCTCGGTGAGCAGGTTGTCCAAGGGCGCAGGGTCAAAGATCGTGTTGGGACTACCCGCGTCCGAGAGCGAGTAGAGCACCAAAAAGCCCAGGCGCGGGGCCGTGCCGCCGAGGGTGTCCAACGTGAGCGCGCGGGGCGCAAAGCCCACGTTGGCGAGCACGGCCGTGTTGCGGTACTCGTTGTTGCGCCGCTCGTTGTCGGTGTCCAGGCGTGAGAAGGCCAGCGAGTAGTCGAACACGCCGGGTCCACCGTCGCTGGTTGTTGGTGCCACCGTGGTGTTGCCGCCGTCTTTGTTGTCGTCCTGGCCGCTCTTCGGCGCAGGAGCGACCGATGGTTGCGGCAAGGCGAGCACGCCGGCAGAGGCGACGCGCTCGCGGTAGGTGCCGAAGCTGCCGCCCTCGCTGGAGACATCGAGCGAGAAGGGGTGCGCGGGGTCGAGTTCGTCGCCGCGCCGGGTGAAAAGCTGGATGGTGCCGGCCGCCGCACGGGGTCCGTAGACGGTGCTCTGCGGGCCGCGCTCGACCTCGATGCGCTCGATGCCGTCGCCGGTCAGGTCGGCGAAGTTGAACTGGCCGGCCAGCCCCTGGTTGAAGGGCACGCCGTCGATGAGCACCTGCGTTTGGTCGCTGTTCAGGCCACGCGTGAACACGCTCGTGAGTTGGCCGGGCGCGCCGCTTTGCGAGACGGAGAGGCCGGGCACGGCGCGCAGCGCGTCGGCCACGCGGTCGGTTTGGCGCTGGGCGAGTTCGTCGGCCGAGATGACCGTCACGGCCGCCGGGCTTTGGTCCTCGGCGACCGGCAGGCGGGTGGCGGTGACCACGACAGTGTCTTGGGTGGTGTCGGTGCCTTCCTGCGGCTGGTCGGCGGGGCGGCCGGGTGCCACGGAAGAAGGCTCCTGCGCGGCGAGCGGCAGGGCCACCGCCACGAGCAGAGCCAAACGCGAAGCGGGATGGAAACGCGGCATGCAGCCGCGCATGGGACGACGGATCATGGGATGTGTAGGTGGAAACGCCGAGAAAGCGGGTCCACCTGCTTGGCACTAGGCCGAGCCGGTCACGCCGTCGTTCTCATCATTCCTTTTTGTGCGAAGGAGTGTTGGCCGCACGGCCGCGCGCAGCAGCGCGGGCCGTGCGGAATGAGTGTTGGAGAACCCAAGCGCAAGTATTCTGGCTCCCAGGTTGTGGCGGAGAGAAGAGGGCACTCTTCTTCCGCACGCCTTCCACCCGTCTTCACTCCCGCTTTTGAGGGTGGGAATTGACGTAAAGAGGGGGTACTCCAAAGGGGTGGTGTGTGCACCGCCTCCTCCGAAGCACTTTAACTCTCCAGGGTGGTCGTCTCTGGTAACAGCAGCGCAACTGCTCCCGGTTTGCACGGGATTCCATGCGCTTGAAGGTCCGAGTTACTGACAAAAGAACGAGCTTTCGTTGTAGCGGGTCACGCACCGTCTGGCCAAGCTTTTTTCCTTGTGCCTTGTACTCAATGCTGGGTCTCAGCGTTCGAGCGCGTGGGTGTACCCGCGCCGTAAGGTGCTGTGGGTGCAAAGCCGCCAACGTCCGTCGTTGCACCCCCTCCAGCCTCCAGGCTTGTGCCCGTCGCGTAGTGTCGGGCCATCCGCGTGCTGCTACCCAACGAGAACTGGCTGCCCGATCCGGCCAACCTAAAAGGAGCAGACCGGCTTGCCGTCGGCCGACTCGAAGGCGACGCCATCAATGGCTTCCGGGCTGTCCTTGAGCTGCCGCCAAATGGCCTGACACTCCGCCTGCAACTCCTGCTTTTTGTCCTCGGTGAGTTCACCGGATTTTTGCTCTACCCGAAAGACCACGCTGTAGTGATCCGCCCGCACGCGCACCGTGTAGCTGACGGCGTTGGGCGTCTTGTAGATGAGCTTGGAGAGCGCCTCGGGGATGTTCTCTAACGGCACGACTTGGCCTGCGCCGACGCTCGGGCTTGCGGAGCTTGGCTTGGCAGGCGTCGGCCGGTGCTCTGGCGAAGGTCTGGGCCTCGCCACCGCGCCCATCGGCGGGGGCGCGATCAAAGCGGACGGCGAAGGGGTGGGCGTCGGACTGGCAGGCGGGCTGCCGGCGGTGATGGCCTCGGAGGGTACCCAGTACTCCGTCGCCGAGCCGACCAGACGAATCTTGAAGCGGCGCTTGAAGGCCAAGGTTTCGACGACGCGCACGGAGGTTCCGGCTTTGAGTGGAACGACGTGGCCGAGCGCCTGCAACTGCGCCATCGCGCGCTGATCCTTGGAGGCGATGATCTCCAGGACGCGGTCCAGGTCCTCCTGCGTGTCAGTCCCGAAGGCACCCGGCACGGTCACGTCCGCCCTCACCACTGGGACAAATACAAGCAGCAGGACCAGGGTAGCCGCGACGGCGAAACGGCGGCTGCGCCGATGCTTTGCGGCGTTGTAATCATGGGAGAAGGCCATGGCGTCACGGCGTAACAGATTCTTTTGTCCCCGGCAAGGCGCTCGTTGCCTCAAGCCAGCGGCCATACGCTGTGGGCCGGCAGCGCCCCGTGCCTACTCATCGTCAACAAAGACCCGGTCAACAACCTGACCGCTCAGGTGACACTCACCGGCTTCGTGCCGGGGCAAGCACTGCGCACATCTACCAGTACGGTGAGTCCAACGACCAAAGCAACGCGGACGCGTCCGCGAGCACGCCCTCGGGCATGGGCAGTACCTTCTCGACCACGTTCTCTGCCGGCCTCGTGACCTGGAACAGTGGGCAGCGGGTACACTGTGGTCAGCGCGGCCGTGCTCGGCGGCCATCGTGTACGTGGACACGCGCAGGCACATCTACCACGATCCAAGCTTCCGCTGGTACGGCGCAACGCAGGAGGACAAGCACCCGAGCGAACACGGGGCGATTACGGAAGGCGACCGGGCGGCACTCAACGAGCGCCGATCTGCCGACTTCGGCATTGTAGGGTAGCAGTAAAGCCGGTCCGTAGCCGTCCTCAGATCAAGGAGCCTCTTTGCCCTCGTGCTAGTTGGCCACTGGCCGCCAGTTCTGGAACTGGTTCTCCTGGCGCTGCCGAAAGAAGTAGAAGGGCGCTTTGACGCTGTAGTCCACGGTGAAATCCGCCGGCCCCAACTCGCCACTGACCAGCGGTGCGTTGTGGAAGGAAATACTCATCGCTTTGACCGCGGCCAGCAAGCCGACGCTCACCGGCGCGACGAGCGCGCCCTCACCCTGCACGATCTCGTAGGTTTTCTCGTCGATCCACAGGCGGCCGTGCAGCGCGTTGATCGCCTTTTCCTCCTTGCTGTCGGCGGGCTGGCCGCGCTTCTTGGGCGTGAAGGCCACCACGTAGCAGGTGCGTCCCTGCAAGGGCGCTTCCTCCACCAGGGCGTAGTCAAAGCGCGGGGCCAGCCGGGCAAGGTTCATGGTCGCCAATCTGTGCTCGGCTTTGCGCGTGTCGCCGTCGCGCACGGCCAAGTGCGCGGCCAGGGAACCGTCCTCGGCCAGGGAGGCGAACTCCGCCCCCTCCCGATGCACGACGTGGGCGGTCTTGGTCTTGGTGAGCGCGCCCTGCTCGTCGAAGTGCTGCGTGGAGAGGAACTGGTCGCACTCCATGGACAGACGTTGCTCGTGCCGCCGGGTGTCGTCGGCGACGGCGCGCGCGACGATCTCCTGCGCCGTGGGCAGCGGGGCTGCGCGGATGACCACCCGGTCCGCCGCGCCAGCGTGTCCCCACGCACCTGCGGCTAAGAGGACGACGAGCAACCTGGGCCAGCGGAGGCGGAGTCGCTTCATTGCCCAAGGATTCGCTTGGCTGCACGGCTTAGGCTGCCCCAATCTTGTCTCGCAGGGAGGCTGAGCCTGCCCAGAAGGCGCGGGGTGCAGCCTACTGCGGCTTAGGCGTGGCGTGCTTGCCGAAGGAGCCGGCCGGATGGTCGCCCTGAGATTGCCCGGATAAAGTAGACAGCGGCTCGGGGTGGAGGCAGAAGAACACCATGAGCAGCGAAGAAGGCAAAAACAGGACAGGAGCAAGCCATCGTCCCTACGACGAGGCGTTCAAGCGGGCGGCGGTGGCGCAGTGGCAAAGCGGCGTACCGGCGCGGCGGGTGGCCGAGGGGCTTGGGATCACGACCGAGAGCCTGCGCACGTGGCGGCGGCAGTTCGCCGGGACACCAGCAGGGTCGGCCGCCGCGGTGGACAGCAAGCTGCCTGCCGCAGCACCGACCAGCCAGGAGTTGGCGGCGGAGGTGCGCCGGCTGCGCGCGCAGCTCCAGAGTGTCACCAACCAGCGCGACATTTTAAAAAAGGCCGTCGGCATCTTTGCCGGTTCAAACGGGAGCGTTTCGCCCTGATCGAAGCGATGGAGGACACCTACCCGGTGAGCGACCTGTGCGCGGCGCTCGACGTGTCGCGGGCTGGCTTCTATGCCTGGCGTCAACGCGGGCCGAGCGAGCGGGACCGGGCCGACGCCGCGCTGGACGAACAGATCGGCGCGCTCTTCACGCGCAGTCGGCGCACCTACGGCAGTCCGCGCCTGCACCGGGCGTTGTGGCGGGCGGGCCACGCCTGTGGTCGCCACCGGGTGGCCCGACTGATGCGCGCCAGCGGACTGGCAGGCCGGGTGCGGGGCCGCCGGCGGCCTTGGACCACGGACAGCAACCACGCGCAGCCCATCGCGCCCAACCACCTCGGGCGACGGGAAGCGGCGGTCAAGCGACCCAACGAAGTGTGGGCTGCCGACATCACCTACGTGCCCACCGAAGAGGGCTGGCTCTACCTGGCTGGCGTGCTCGATCTGGGCAGCCGCCGGGTGGTCGGCTGGGCCATGGGCGAGAGCTTGGAAACGAGCCTGCCCATGGACGCGCTGCAGATGGCGCTCGGGCAGCGGCGGCCCAAAGCAGGGTTGCTCCACCATTCCGACCGCGGCTGCCAGTACGCCAGCGAGGCGTACCGAGAGCGTCTGGCCGTCTGGCAGGTGGACCCGAGCATGAGCCGAAAAGGTAACTGCTACGACAACGCCGCGATGGAGAGCTTCTGGAGCACGCTCAAAGAAGAACTCGTTTACCGCACCCGTTTTGCGAGCCGCGCCCAGGCAGCGAGCGCGATCTTCGATTACATCGAAACCTTCTACAACCGCGAGCGACTCCACAGCGCCCTCGGTTACCTCTCCCCTGTGGAGTTTGAAAAGCAGAGCAACCTGAACTAAACAACCAATCGCCCAGCCTCTCCGTGTCTACGAAACCGGGGCAATCTCACCCTCGGCCTTGGCGGCGGCTTCGGTCACGTACTTGCCCTCCTTGGTCTTGCCGTAGTAGGGCGAGCTTTGGTCGTGGTAGGCCTTGCTCTTGGTGTTGACCCACACCAGCCCCGGTCCTCCACCGGGCTTGGGCGTGGCGGCGGCAAGCTGGTCCATACGGGCCTTGTTGGCGGCCTGCCGTTCTTCCTTGGTCTTCTTGGCCGGGGTGGCTGCGTCCGTAGCGGGTGCCGGGCTGCCGGCCGGAGCGGTAGGCGATCATGCAGATGTCTGCACACCCCGTCAAGTTGTAAATCTATGCGCATGCGTGTGAATTAGTGACGTGCTGGCGATCTTGAACGACGCACTTGGAGCGTTCTCGGAGGCTTCAACGGCCTCGGCGAGCACCGTCATGTCGTCACCGCTGCCGTCCATGGACGCGGGTGAGCGGTTGCAGGCGGACTTCGAGGGTCAAAACCTGATCACAGGTCCGCCCGCGATGAGCTTGCTGCGCCCGCACTTGCCGGCAGGGACGTGGACGGTGGCCGACTTCGTCTACGCCCACCATGGTCAGCGAGTACGTGTTGCCGGCAACGTGATCTGCCGTCAACAGCCCGGCACGGCCAGAGGCTTCGTGTTCGTGAGCCTGGAGGACGAGACAGGCATCGCCAACGTCATCGTGCCTCCGGCGTTGTTCGAGCAGCGTCGGCTGACGATTTCACAGGAGGCATTTCTGCTGATCGAAGGCCACGTGCAGGTGGCTGAGGGCACGATCCACATCAAGGCCGAAGAATTAGGAGGGCTACAGCAACTGGGTGCCGCGCACGCTGCTTCGCACGATTTTCATTCAAGGCGAACACGGGCCACCGACAAGCTCCGAAAACACAAGCGGGTCGGTAAACTCTCCAGCGCGGTGAGCCTGTGCCGTTCTACGGTCTCGTTCTACGGTCACGGCGTAAATCTGGTAGTGGTTACGGAGCGAGTGAGAGGTTGTAGTGATGAATGAACAGGTGCAGAGCCGCTCCGTGCATCCGGTCGCACTTGGAAAAGGAAAGCGTCCGGCGCACGAAGCGGCCAAGACGCTGGCGCAGGGTGTTGTTCCAACGCTCGACGTAGCAGGTTTCACCCGCCCCCTTGCCATACGAGCGGTGCGTGCGCCGAGGGAACGTCTCGTCATAAGCCAGCCAAAAGTCGCTGCGGGTCGCCCGGCAGCGGTAGTCGGGCGGGATGCGCGCACGCAGGGCGCGGGCGCTCTCGGACGAACGATCCCCGACGAAGTAGGCCACGACCTGGCGCGTCTGGCGGCAGAGCGCTACCCACACCCAGCGCACGTTGCGCTTCGCACCGACGAAGCTGTGGAGTTCGTCGAGTTCGAGCACGTCGCCTTTTTCCGCAGGCAAAAGCGTTTCCGGCAGCGGCGGGAGGGTCGCGGCTTTTTTCCCAGCCAGCGGGCGATGGTCTGCCGCGCCACGCCAAAAACGCGCTCGGCGGCCCGCAAACTCAAGCGTTCGACCTCCACCGCCCGCAGGACCGTCGCCTTGCGTTGTGGGTCGGTCGCTGGTCCCTTGGCTTTAAGTACCCGGTGCGCTCCGCACGCCTTGCAAAGAAACTGCTGACTGCCTACAGAGTTGTGCCCGGCTTTGACGACGGACGCGCTGCCGCAGGTCGCACAGCAGGGAACGGGAGTTTTCACCCCGCTCCATCGCCCACGAAATCTGCCTTTTCACTCGATTAACAACCATCACCCGAAAGTCCAAACAGGTACGTGGGAGAACTAATTTCCTTCTGCCTTCCAGCGTTTTTCCGCGCGCTTGCGAGCTGCCAGAATCGTCTCGCGCGTTAGTTCCTCATCCCCAGCCAAGTTGGTTTCTTCCAACACCAAGTCACGCCACCGTTGCGTCTTGTTAGCCCAGGTAGGAATTAATTGCTCCAGTTTGTTCTGCAGCCATCGGTCTGCCAGCGTTAAGTTGCGTCTCAGTCTCTGACGGACTTGGTCGACCATGGGAACAGCATCGGTGGGGGGGCGCTTCTGGTCGATCTGCTGCAAACATCCTTCCACGAAGCGGTTGATGAGTTCGTTCGGTGCGATCTCCATGGCAGCGGCATACTCGATGACGCGGGAAGTCAAACGGTCATGAATCATCACCGTCACGCGCTTCTTGTCAGGGGGCATGCCTCCCGAGCATATGGATCCACGGACCACCCAGCAAGGGACAAATCCATAATTCTATAGATAATCTAGCATTTTGGCTCACTGGCCCGGATTCTGCTATAGACTGTCTATAGACAAAGATGTGGCGCGCGTGCAGGATGGAATCGACTTGCACCTCCAACTAAACCGAATTTTACACAGGCAAGGACGACTGTTATGGCAAAGCGTTTCAACGATTTACTCATCAAACCGAGGAATGTCGATGAACAGGCGGCAGGCTCAATCATTGGCAAGGTTGCCCTCTTCCGACGGATGGTCGCGCATAGATGGCTTGTGCCAGTCGTCGCCAAACACTCATGCACCCTTTTTGCCGAACACCATGTCCAAGCATGTTGTGACCTGCTTCAACAAGGGTATTATCCAGGCGAGCGGGACCCTGATGCTGCCGTCATCAAAGCGGCGATGAACGGAGCGTACAAAGCCAGCTATGTCAGCGCGTGAATGTCCTCGTCGTCTGGCTTGAGGTGCGCGTAGTTGCGTTCCGTTACGCGCTCGGTGTCACCGAGCCAGTCAGCAATCTTGGCGATGCTTTTGCCGGCGATCTTCAGGTTCGAGGCAAAGCTGTGGCGCATGACGTGAGGCGTTACCCACGGCACTTGCTGCGTTGCCATATAGTCCCCAAACGGTCTGCGAAAGTCGTACCTGTAGCGCGAGGCTCCGTGTTTTACCTCTAACTTCAAGACAAAGTCGAGTGGCTCCAACCCTTTCAGATATTGCTTGAGGAAGGTTCGGAAAGGATGCGTTAGAGGCACATGACGCTGTTTCCCGTTCTTCACCCGGAACTTTCGCTCGCCCGGCCGCAAACGCAGTCCCTCGGCGTTGAGCACCTGCAGACTGCCGCGTTGCAGATCAAACCAGTCACGGCGCGCTTCTGAGATCTCGTCGCGGCGTAAGCCGGCGTCGAAGCCGCAATAGAGGATGAAGCGCAAATCGTCGTTCACCGCAGCCGCGAGGAGTGCGTTCTTGGTTGCTTTGTCACAGAACCGGTGTCGCGCTTTGTGCTCGACGCGCGCGAACTCCAAACGCTCGACCGGATTGTCGAAGCGCGCACGTCGTACCTCGACAGCCCACCGGAAAAATGCACGCAGCGTCATCATGTAACTGTGCGCCGTGGTCGCAGATGCCGGCTTGGCCTGCTTCTTGAGCTTGCGCCGGTTTTCGGTGTCAAAGCCGGGCTGCTGCACGGCTTCGTGGAAGCTCTCGCACTGGGCGGGCGTGACGTTGGCAAGCGTGGCTGCGGCGGGAAGCCAGCGCGCGAACTTTTGGAGGATCAGCACCTTCGTGTCCCCACTGTTCTTTGAGTAGCGGCCCTTGTTGCGTTTGTAGGCGATGAACGCACCGACTTCCGGCAGGAGGCCGGTCTCTGGACGAACGATGGCATCTGCACGGACAATGCGCACTCGTCGCACTGCCTCCGCCTCGTCGCTGGTTTGAAGGTTCACCCAGGTCCGCTTGCCTTTAATCTGCTGGCTGAACCAGTAGGTGCCACGTCGCAAGTAGAGGTTCCTTGCGTTTTTCTTCACGGCAACCACGTTCACACATCGCGTTCACACATTCAACGTGTGAAACAGCCCGAAACAGCCGTTTTCAGAGGTGACAGAGGATTGCGCGATACAGGGTTCGAACCTGTGACCCCTACCGTGTCAAGGTAGTGCTCTACCACTGAGCTAACCGCGCTTGCTCTGACCGATGTTGCCGCATAGCCCCTTAAAGGTCGCTATTTTGGCCGTCCGATGCAGTCCACAGCTACTCCCGACGCCGGGTGGGCGAGGGGGGCAATCGCGGACTGCGGGACGGCCGGTTTCATCGAAGAAAAACAAACTACCGGACTTTAGCGCCGTGGCAAGATTTTTTGATCCACCCACCGGCCCGACGGCCAAAAGGAAGTTCCACGCGTCCGGATCGCCGGCTACGACGAGGCCCTCCAGGGAGACCTAAGACCGCCCGAAGCCGGAACTCGCCCTGGCGGTGATGTTCGTCCGTGGGACCGGGTTCTTTCGCCGTTCACAAGCTCTGCGCCATCCTACCCCACAGGCTATTTGACGATGATCTGTCCTGTGTCAAAACGGTAGAAGAACCGATAGCCATCGGTGTTGTAGTGACCGAAACTGTTCGGGTCGGGGTAGTAGTACAGCACGGTGTTCAACGTGAAATCGTACAAATACGGGAACGGAAAGGCGGGCGACGTGTAGAAAAACGTTCGACTGGCAAAGTCGTACAGGTACACGCCGCCTTTCCCGTCAGCCGCGTCAAACACGTACTCGTAGCCGAGATCGAAATGATAGATGTAGTGCGGGTCGGACAGGTAGCTGTAGAACCCGAAATAATTGCCGTTGGCAAAAGCCAGGTAGTACACGCCGTTGGAAAGAGGCGTCTGCCCGTCAAAGAACATCGGGTTCGCCGACGCCACGTTGGCGTCGAGGTGGAATACGTCGGTGGTGCGGTTCGCGTCCGCACGGCTGAACTGGGAGACCGTGTAGTACGGGACCGGCGAGCCGTCCGCATAAAACCGCACCTGCACGTAAAAGGACTTTGCTCCCACGAGGCTGGCCGGCACGTCTTGATCGTACGTCTTGTACGAGGCGACGCTGCTGGGCGTCGGGTTGTCCAAAAGGAGCGTCCAGTTCGTGCCGTCCGTCGAACCGTACAACGAACAGGACCCTGTCCCCACACCTTCGTTGCTGTTGACGAAGTCAAAGGCGGCGAGTTCGGCGTGCAGCCGGACCTCGGTGGTCGGGCTGGCGAAGTCGAAACGCATGGTCATCGTCGCGTTGACATCGTTGTTGGTCGGCCCCCAATAAGCCGTGGGTGGCGAACCGAACGATTCGGTGTACTTCTGAGAGCCGGCGGTAGCAACAACGTACTGATCAGCGTTCGCGTCGTTCGTCGTCCTGTACCCGTAGCTGAAGGCGTAGTGGCTGGCGGGATTGACTTCCACGACGCCGTAAGGCTCCCGTCCATCCGTGCCGGTGTCCGTGTCGAAGGTGTCGTTCCAACTGCCGGGTACGAGCAGGGGAAAGTTCGGGTCGGCGACCGGTTGCACGATAAAGGTGAATCCATCGGTGTTGGTGGCGCTGTTGGGTTCGCCGGAGCACCAGGAGGTGAAGGTGTCGGCTTCGTTGCTCGTCCAGCCAAACACGGCGTCGTTGGCGACGCGGTGCAGGCCGATCCAGAGCCGGCGGTTGGCGGTGCTGCCGCCCGCAAACTGATTGACGATCCACTGGTTTTCGGCGGCGCTGCGCACGGTGGCGAGATGACCGCCCAACGCCACCGCCTGCGCCTCGGCATCCGTCCACGCGGCGCTGTCCAGCAGGTAGTACGTGTGTCCGTTGCTCGGATTGGTGACCGGACCCGCGATGCTGCCGACACCCTGCTCGGACGTGATCGTGAGGAAGTCGAGTTGCGTCACCTCGTTGAAGCCCTGGATCTCGCGGTTGTACAACGCGATCCGGTGACCGTAAACATTTGTGGAATTGAGCACTACTCTGGGCGTGCTCATGTCGGTGAGGTACACGGCGACCGTGTAGCCGTCGTCGGTGATCTTGAAGTCGTAAGTGGTGCCCGGGTTCAGGGTGCCCGTCCAGCCGACGGACGTGCTCTGGGTGAGGTCGAAGACCGTCACCTCGTCGTTACCCGGACCCGAGGCGGCGGGGCCGCGGAAACGCACGCACAGTCCGTTGTTGCTCTCGTTGTACTCGCCTCCGAAGGTGCCGTCGGTTCGCAGCACGATCTTGAACTCGTCGACCGGGCTGCCGGTGATGGTGAAGCGTCCGGTGATGACGAGGCTGGCCGGAACCTCGTTTTGCGTGACCAACTGGCCGCGTTCATGGAAAACGGCGCTGCCCCCGCTTTCCGTGATGGAGGAGGTCGCAAAAGGGGCCGAGGCCACCCAGCGCGAGGAGTCGATGCTCGTGCCGTTGAACTGATCGTCGAGGAGGACCTGCTGCGCGCGGACGGTGGAGGTCAGGCACGGAAAAAGCGCCGACAGGCTCAACGCAAGGAGGGGAAGAATCAGGCGGCGGGGAGATGGCATGCGGAAGGATTTTGGGCAGGGGCCCGAAGGCGGAACGCGCTTGGGAGGAGTCGTGTTAAACCCTGTCGGGGGCCGGAATACAAGCGTTTTTTAGGCGTTCGCAAAACTCCCCTCCTGAGCCGGCGCTTCTCACCCGCGTCGGTACTCGGCGAGCCTGCGGGAAGCGCGGCCCGCCGCCCCGGCTGGCGGTCGGTCACCCGGCGTGGTTCGGCCGCCGGAGTCGCTGCTGCAAACTCGTGAAAGCCACCGTCAGCCAAGTGCAGACGAACGCACTTCCCAGCAACACGTTCAGCAACACCCGCCAGAACTCCCCCCGTGGCTCGTGCAGGATGCTGACGGACGGGGCAGCCGGCAGATAGTATACCGGCACGCTCGTTCCCACGCTGAGCCCGTCCAATTGCTGCGGCGAGCCACGCTGCTGAAAGCTTCGGCCGCCGACCGTGTACGCGTAGGAGATCGTCCCGTGCTCCTGCGGGTAGAGTCCGAGCACCTTGCCCGTCGTGCGGACAGATTGCAGCGACAGCCGGATAGGCGTGGGCAACTCCAAGGCACCCACCAACGGCAGCACCACCAGGAACAGGACGAAGGCGACGTTTGACCGCGCGCGGACCATCGGCGGCAACGCCCAAAACACTCTGTCGCTCAGCTTCACAGCGAACCAGGCGCCCGTCAGGGTGCCGGCGACTTCTCCGCCCACGATCAGCGCGGCGGCGAGGCCCCAAGGGTGCTGGGCGAACGCGGCGTTGATGACCTCCACCGGGTTTGTTTGGGTAACGACCCCAAAGACGATCCCGACCACCACTCCGGACGCCAGGCCGCCGATGGCAAAGCCGAACCCACATCCGAAGAGCAGGCCAAAAGCGGCGCAGACGATCCTGAGGAACATGGAGCGAGATAATCTCCAAAGTCGTGCTGAACCATCCAGCCCAGGCAGGCTGGCCTCAAGCGGCGGCACGCGCCCTGACCAGAGACAACACCGTGGCCAGTTCTTCCACCTGCGGGGCGCTGAATAGTCCGTCCGGCCCGCGCGGCGTGATGTCGGTAAAGGGAGACTCGTAGAGCAACTCCAACTTCATCGCCCCGTGCGCGGTCAGGTGTTCGATGATGAGGTGGACGAACTCGATCTGGTTCGCAGCCAACGATTTGCCCGTCAGGAACCCGGCCAGCGCCTGCTTGGCCGCCCCCCGGTCCAATCCCACCAGCGAGCGGACGAAGAGTCCCAGTCCGTTGTTCTCGGTCTTCGCCTGGTCGAGATGCTCAGGACGCGCCAGCCCGCTCTCGGCGAAGGTCCGCTCAAGCTCCTGGAGATCGAGCGCGGTGAGCGCTTCGTTCATCCGCAGTTTGTGGATGACCAGATCATCCTCGTGTTCGCGCAGGAACAGCCGCGCTTTGGCCCGGAACCGCTCGTAGCTATCTACCGACGCAAACCCGGGCAGTTCCACGGTCGTCTCGCCGCCGATCTCGTCCTCAAAATCGGTGTAGACGGGTCTGCGCTTGCGTTTTTCGATGAGCTTGACGAGCGCCCGCAGCTTGCGGCGAACCGTTTCGAGCATCGGCACGGTCACGTCCTGCCACCACTCGTCGGTCTGCAAATCTTGGATCAGCGCCATCTGCTGATGCACCATTGGGACCCTGCCTTTCTCCTCCAGCAGACCGGCGATCTCGCGCACCTGCCCGCTGAGCCGCGCGTACGCCGGTTCGATGCGCAGCACCGCCAGTTGCAGCCGGAGCAGGAGCAGGTCAAAACGCTTCGCCTCCTCGTCCTCCGCGGGGGTCTCGGAAGGCAGGCCGGCGACTTCCCGCGCCAGTTCCGCCACGGCTTCCGGCGGCAGGGGTTCCCACGCCTCGGCCTGCGCGTACCGCTCCACCAGCCGCCGCTTGGGACGCACCACGAAGTTGTCCACGTTCATGGCCGCCACTTCCTTTTGCAGCGTGGCGGCCACGTCCTGGCGCAGTTCGGTCTCCGCCGGCCGCCGCTCCTTGTCGCGGTCCAGTTCGCCGATCAGCTCCAGCCGGGTGGTGAACAAACGCTGCCCCAACGATTTCGCCACTGCTCCCTCGGTCGTCCCCGCCTCCTGGCTGAAAAACTCCAGGTTCTGGCAGTAGTCGAAGACGTAGAAAAACTCCTTGGGCTTGCCCGGCGCAAACAAGTCCGCGCACAACCGCGTGCCCCGCCCGATCATCTGCCAGAACTTGGTCTTCGAGCGCACCAGCTTGAAGAACACGAGGTTGACCACCACCGGCACGTCGATGCCCGTGTCGAGCATGTCCACCGAGATCGCCAGATGCGGCGCTTTGTCCTTTTGCGCGAAGGCGTCGATCAGGCTCTGCGCGTACTCGGTTTTGAAGGTGATGACCCGCGCGAACTTCCCCGCCAGGTGCGGGTAGTTCTTGTCGAAGCGTTCCTGGATGAAAAGGGCGTGCGCCTG
This sequence comes from uncultured Chthoniobacterales bacterium, assembly GCA_964245035.1. Lineage (GTDB taxonomy): Bacteria > Verrucomicrobiota > Verrucomicrobiia > Chthoniobacterales > SZAS-18 > CAHJWO01. The sequence continues at coordinate 6,063 of CAXTMD010000005.1, read as the reverse complement.
GTTCTTGGCGAAGAGGATCGTTTTGCCCAGCCGGTCGCCGCCCGCCACGGCTGCGCCGCGGGTCATCAGGTGGGCGAGCACCTTGTCCACGGTGTCCTCGTTGAAGAGCCATTTGTTGACGGCCTCGGCTTCCACCTGGTCGGGCGTGTTGCCCTCCTCATCCCACTCCTTGGCGTCCCACTGCTCTTTCTCTTCTGCCGAGAGATCGTCGTACCGGATGCCCTGGCGCTGGAACTTCAGCGGCACCGACACCGGCCGCGAGGGCACGAGGAACCCGTCCGCCACCGCGTCCGCCAGGTCGTACGAGTCCGTCGGGACGCCTTTCTCCAGGTCGAACAACCCGTACGTGTCGCGGTCGATCTCGTCGCGCGGCGTGGCGGTCAGGCCCACGAGCAGCGCGTCGAAATACTCGAAGATCGCCCGGTACTTCTGGTAAACGGAGCGGTGCGCCTCGTCGATGACCACGAGGTCGAAGTGCCCCGGCCCGAACCGCCGCTGTCCGTCCCGCGCCTCGTCGATGAGGCCCATCATCGTCGGGTACGTCGAGACGAACACGCGCCCCTCCGCCGCCTTGTCGGTGACGAGGTTCACCGGCGACGCGCCCGGCAGGTGCTTCTTGAAGGCGCCCACCGCCTGGTTGACCAGCGCCACCCGGTCGGCCAAAAACAGCACGCGCTTGGCCCAGTGGCAGCGCATGAGCAGATCCGCCAGCGCGATGACCGTGCGCGTCTTGCCCGCGCCGGTGGCCATGACGACCAGCGCCTTGCGTTCGCGGTCGACCTCGAACGCCTCGGCGATCCGCCGGATGGCGCGGGTCTGGTAATAACGCTCGACGATCCCCCCGTCGATGGGGGCGTCGGCCAGCTTTTTGCGCGAGGTGCGCCGCCCGATCAGAAACTCCAACTCCGCCTTCTTGTAAAAGCCTTGCACCGGCCGCGGCGGGTGCTGCGTGTCGTCCCACAGCCAGTGTTCGTAGCCGTTGGTGTAAAAGATGACCGGCCGCTGGCCGAACTGCTTTTCCAGGCAGTCCGCGTAAAGCTCCGCCTGCCGCTGACCCGCGCGTCCGTCGCGCCGGGTGCGCTTGGCCTCCACGAGCGCGAGCGGCCGGCCGTCGTCGCCCCAGAGCACGTAGTCGACGCGGCCCTCGCCGGTCTTGGTCGGCAGGCCCTGGACGGGAAACTCCCGGTCGCGCTCGCCGGTGAGCGTCCAGCCCGCTTCCTTGAGCAACAGGTCGATGAAGCGGTCGCGCGTCTCGGCCTCGGAATAGTCGTGCGGGTCGGCCTGTGCGAGGTTGGCCTTTTTGGCCTCGGCGATCTCGGTGCGCAGTCGCTCCAGTTCCACGTCGAGCGCGGTCCGGTCGGCCAAGAGGGCGGAGAGTTTTTCGTCGCGCGCGTGCAACTCCGCTTCGAGCTTCTGGAGTTGCTCGGCGGTCTGTTTGGGGATCGGGACCGTCTTCGGCAGCAACCCGGGATCGAACGGCAACCCGGGCGCGGGCCGCGCGCCGCGCGCGTAGGTGTGCGCCAGCCAGTGGGCGACGTGGAACAACTCCTGCACGGCCATCAACGCATCGTACTGCATCACCGGCTTGTGTCCGTGCACGGCCTGGTTTCCCAGTTTGTTGATGAGCACCGTCTTGGCGAACACCGTCGGACCTGCCGCCGCCTTGAAGGTTGGCTCGTGCAGGAGCGCGCTCAGGTTGTCCTGGTAGGGCAGTTGGAGCTTGGCGTCGTACTTGAACACCCAGCGCACCGCCAGTTCCAGCGCCCGCCGCGCGTGGAAGCACGCCGTGCGCGCGTCCGGGTGCGCCGCCGGCGCCGCCGCGTCGTGGACCTCGGGCCAGCCGGGTTGGAGGAAATCGAACTGGGTGGAGGCTGTCATGCGCGGGGTTTTTAGTCGAGCCGATCCGACCCGAGCGTGTACACCATCGCCCACAAACGGTCGATCTCGCCGAGTTCGATCACCTGCAAGGGGGTCAGCGGTGCAAACTCCGGGTTGGTCTGATGGAGCCACTGCGGAATGCTCTCCACCCGGACGACCTCGGCCAGCGCGTCGAGCAGCCGGCGAACCTCCCGCAGCCGCCGCCGGGCCGGTTGGCTGGGGAGCTTGTCGCTCGCCCAGTCCGCCAGCGCACGCAGGGAAAAACCCGTCAGCCGGCCAAGTTCCTCGCGCTTGAGTTTGTAAGTCTCGCACAAGGCGTTTACGTCCGAGTTATCGGAGGACACTTCCGTGACCAGTCGCTCCGCGAGTTTGGTCTCCCTGAGCGCGGCGTTGGAGAGAATGGTTTTCCCGGCGGGCGAGTCGGCGGGAGGAGTCCGGAGAAGATTTTCCAACTTCGCCTTGCTGTTGGCCACCCGCTGCAAAATCTCATCGAGTTCTTCGACCGACGCCGGCGAGGTCTGGTGAGCGGCGGTCTGCCGCGTTTTTCCGGTGCCTGACGGCTTCGGCCTCCGTTTCGCGGCCGCCGGCGGCTTGGAAGCTTTGGGGGCGGACTTGGCTTTCATGGGCCACAAAAATTAGACCGACCCCCCGGCAGGGTCCAGCAGATATGCATGCAAATCTGCATGTCAGCATCCATGCACGAAGGGAATGCTGGCTTCGTCGGGCGTGAGGATCTCGCTGCCGTCGAGCCGGTGAACCGGGAAGTACACGACGTTGACGCCGCCCGCGAGGCGCACGGATGGCACCACCAATCCCTCCGCCAGTCGCTCGAACGCCGCCCGCGCGATGGCCTGGGTCAGCGGTTCGTCGCCCTCCGCCTGTTTCGCCTCCCAGTCGCAGGCGGCGATCTGCGGACTGGTCACGTGCAGGGCCGCCAAGGTGCCGGGCTGTGTCAAGTCCACGACGCGCCGGAGCTTCCAGTGCATGGACACGGTCGTCTGCGGGTGGAACTGCGCCGCCGTCCAGCCGAAGCGCGTCCATTTGTGGTTCGCTTCGGCTGCGAGGGTGGCAGGATCGGTGCTCGCGTAAACGCTCGGCATGAGCCCGCGGGCGGTCCAGCGTCCGCCGGTGCGCAGCGAACCCGCCCCGGTCAACCGGTAGGGCCGCGACATCCAGCGCGGCAGCGCTTGCCGGACCACGTCGCCTTCCCAGGGGGCGAACAAAGCCGGGTCGGCCAGCGCGGCGAAGAAACGGGGAAACTCCGGGTGAGCGGCCGGCATGAACGAGGGGCGCTAACTTACCCGATGCCGGTTCGCCGAGTCCACGCCAAAGTGTCCGCCAAGAGTTTGCGACAGGACGGCGGCGCGGCGGGCGGTCTGCGTCAAAGCTCCCCGCGGAATGCCCGGTGTTGGAGCGAGGCGAAGAGGGCGTCGAGTTCGGCGAGGGCAGCGCGTCCGGAGACTTTGAGCCGTTCGACGGCGGCGACGCGCCGGGCGAACTCACGCTGTAGTTCGAGTGGGGGGACGGGTACTATAAAAGAACGAATATCGTCAAAGTTCAGTCCTGCTTTTACACCTTGCCGATTGCGTCCTAGTACCTGTCTCTCACCCACTGGTGACACGAAGTAGGCCGAGAGGAACCGTGGAACAAGCGCGGTCGTCCTAAGAATGGACAGATGTTGATTGATAAATGCCGGACCAAGTCCTTCTGGAACAACCGCAGTGCGCCCTAAGTCTGCGGTGATGCTCAGCAGTACGTCGCCAGGTTGGACCTTGGTCCGCTTGGCCTCTGCCGTGTTCGGGGCGTTAACATAAGCGATGTCATCGAGTAGCAGTTGATTCCGACGGACGTTTTGGATGCGTAAGAACAAGTCGCCAGAGTCTGAGTAATATTCAGCCCAGCCCCGCGAACCGCTCGTCAGAAACTCCAGCAACTCGCCTAGTTTTTTGGTCGGCCACTTTTTGAGGATAGATTGAGGACCGCCGAAGAGGTCGAAGAAGAGGGATTGAGTAAGGTTGTCGAGTTGGGCGAAGGCAGCGCGGCGTTTGGCCCGCAACGCTTCCGCTTGGTCCAGTACCTCCGCAATCCGCCGCTGTTCCGTCAGCGGCGGCAGCGGAAATGTGTAACGCCCAAGGTCCTGCCCAGTCAGATGCTTGATCGTTGCGCCGGTTAAGTAGTCACCAAGCCGTCCGTTCTGATGGTCCGCCATTATGCGATGGACGAAGTAGCGGTTATGGAGGTTTGGTCCCGGTCGAACGCGGTGAATCGCTTTTTGGAATTTTAGATCAGGAAGCCTTCCGTCCCATATTGCGGCCCGACCCGCCTCTCCGCCCTCGCATATCACGATGTCCCCGGCACGAAGACCGTAGCGTTCGTGCTCGTGATCCTCGAAGGGCATCATTTTGAGGTCGGACGTGTCTACATCAAACCAGCGAACATTAGGATTGCGCAGGTACGGCATCGGCCGGCCTTTATTTTTCTGCGCATCCAGCATCTTGCCCAAGCACCGCTCCGCCACATCGGCGAGTTTTACTTCTGGCCAACCCATCACTTCAACATCCCCTCCAGTTCTTGCATGCCTTGAGCGATCTCGGCCTCCAGTTGGGCCAGAGTCGCCAAGATCTCCCCGGGCGCGCGGTGTGCCACCTCGGCGTGGACCACTTCCTTGTAGCGGTTCAAACTCAGGTCGTAGCCCTGCGCCGCCAAGTCGACCTTCGGCACGCAAAAACTCTGCGCCGTGCGGGCGTTCGCGCGTTCGGCCCCCTCGCGCTGCCGCCAGCGCGCCAACACGTCGGGCAGGTTGTTGCGCGCGTGCTCATCGGTGGTGAGTGCCTCGGCGGGCACCGCCCCGAGCTTGTCCGCGGGCAACAGCGGCGCGCGCTTGTCGTCGAGACTCCAGCCGTCGGCCCGCACGTCGTAGAACCACACGTGGTCCGTGCCGCCCGAGTTCGTCTTGGTGAAGAGTAAAATCGCCGTCGACACCCCCGCGTAGGGCTTGAACACCCCGCCGGGCAGTGAGATCACCGCGTCGAGTTTTTGTTCCTCCACCAACAAGCGGCGCAGCGTTTTGTGCGCCGTCGACGAACCGAAGAGCACGCCGTCGGGCACGACCACCGCCGCGCGTCCGTCGGGGCGCAGCAGCCTCAAGAACAACGCGAGAAAGAGCAGTTCGGTCTTGCGGGTCTTGACGATCTGCAAGAGGTCCTTGGCGCAGCCCTCGAAGTCGAGCGAACCGGCGAAGGGCGGGTTGGCCAGGACGAGGCTGTACTTGTCCTCCTCGCCCGCGTGGTCCTGCGCGAGGCTGTCGCGGTAGACGACCTCCGGGTTTTCCACGCCGTGCAAAAGGAGGTTCATGCTGCCGATGCGCAGCATGGTGCCGTCGAAGTCGAACCCGTGGAAAAGCCCGCGGTGAAAGTGTTCCTTCAAGCCGGCGTCGCGGAAGACCTCCGGGTGGCGGGCGCGCAGGTACTCGCCCGCCGCCACGAGGAAGCCGCCCGTGCCGCAGGCTGGGTCGCAGACCACGTCGCGCGGGGCGGGGGCGGTCAGCTCGACCATGAGCTGGATGAGGTGGCGCGGGGTGCGGAACTGGCCGTTCTGGCCGGCGGTGGCGATCTTGCCGAGCATGTACTCGTAGAGGTCGCCCTTGGTGTCGCGCTCCTCCATGGGCACGGCGTCGATCATGTCCACGACCTTGGCGAGCAGCGCGGGCGTGGGGATCGTGAAGCGCGCGCCCTCCATGTGGTGGGCGTAGGTGGAGCCGTCGCCGCCGAGCGTGCGCAGGAAAGGGAAGACGTGTTCGCCCACGACCGCGAACATCTCCTTGGCCTCGAAGTGCTTGAAGCGCGACCAGCGCAGGTCGTCGTAGGGGCGGCCCCTGGGGTCGTCGCCGGCGGTGAAGACGCGGCGTTCCAGGGGCTGGCCGGTGCGGAGGGACTTGTTCTCGGCGAGGGTATGGAGATCGTCGAGGCGCTTGAGGAAGAGCAGGTAGGTGATCTGCTCGATGACTTCGAGGGGATTGGAGATGCCGCCGGTCCAGAAGGCGTTCCAGAGGGCGTCGATCTTGGAGCGGAGTTCGCCGGTGAGCATGGGAGAAGAAGGGGGCAGGTGGGCCGGCATTGTGATCGCGGCAGCGGGGTTTGTCACCCGTTTCCGCAGGTGAGGGAGGGCGGGGTTCTTGCGCTGGAC
>CAXTMD010000004.1:31198-36489 GCA_964245035.1 uncultured Chthoniobacterales bacterium | reverse complement strand
ATGTAGCGCCGGTACACGGCGAGGTCGGCGCGCTCGCTGTAGATCGCCTGCTGATCGTCGCCAACGAACGAAAACCGCCCCGGCACGGGTCCCGGCGCGTCCTCCTGCTGCGGCCAGGCTCCCGGCTCCGCGCCGGCGGGGCGCGCGATCTCGGTCAGGATGGCGAACATGTCCGCGTCGGTGTCCTGCGCCTCGTCGAGGATCACGCGGTAACCCCGCGCCCGCAGGCGGGCGAGCACCGACGCATCTTCCACCAACCGCCGGCACCAGAACACTTGGTCGCGGTAGGTCATCAGCCCCTTCTCCAGCCGGTAGTCGCGAAATGCCCGGGCGATCCGCACGGCGAGGGCGCCGGCCGCCTCGTTGAGCCACCGCGCGTAGGGTTCCACGGCTGCGGCCACCGCCGCGAGGAATGTCTTGCTGCCGCCGTTGTACTCGGGCAGTTCCACGAAGGGCGCGCCGCCCTCGAACTCAGCGATCCACGTCCGCAGGTGGCGCTGGTGTTCGCGCGTCTTGTCCTTGGAGCGTCCACCGTCGTCCTCCAGCGCCGCGGTGAAGTCGAGCGCAGGCGGCTCGTCTTCGGGATGGAAAACGCCGGATGCCTCCGAGACCTCGGGTCCGACCGTGCGGGCAAGGTCGAGCAGTTGCTCGAAGCTGAGGTGCCGCGTCACTCGCGCGAGCAGCGGCACGGGCAACGCCAGCGCGTCGACCGCCCCGCCCTCGCAAAAACGCTCCCAGAGCGCCGCTTCGTCGCGCTCCTCCAGCAGGTCGACCGTTTCCGGCAGGCCGAGGTAGCGGCCCTGCTCACGGATCAGCTTCAGGCAAAAACTGTGGATCGTGCCGAAAAACGCGCCGCGCAGATCGGTGAGGAGGTTCTGCCGGCCCGACGCGCTTTTGTCGAGGTGCTGGAGGATGAGATCGCGGGTGCGCACCCGCAGCTCCTCGGCGGCCAGCTTGCCGTAGGTGACGACGACGAGCCGCGAGAGGACGTTACCCTCCTGGTGCCGCCGCAGCGCGAGGTTGGCGATGCGGCGGGTGATCGCGGTCGTCTTGCCGACGCCCGCCCCGGCGGACACGCAGAAGTTTTCGTCGAGGGCTTCGGCGAAGGTGCGGCGCGCGTCTTCGTCGAGGAGGGGTTGGGCGGCGGGGTCGTGCACGGGCGGCCCCGCATCATGCCCGAACGGGCGCCGGGGCGGAAGCGCAGACTGCTATGAGCCCACTTCCTTGTCGCCGGCTTCTAGCCACTGGAACATCGTGGTCTTGGCCGGGTCCAGGCCGAGTTCCTCGCACTCCCCCTCGAACCATTCCCGCTTCTCGGGATTGTCGTACGGCTTCATCTGTTCCAGAGAGTCTGCCCATTCCTTGATCTGTTCCGGCGTCTTCTTCGTGCCTTGGGCGTCGAGGAACTTGGCGAGGTCCGCGGTCTCTGCGCCGCCGACGATCTCCTTCTTGATATCGGCGTAAGGCACCCCCTTCCAGTCGAGCAGCATGTGGTCGAGCGGACAGTCGGTGTGGTACTCACCGATGTTGCCGCCGAGAAAATCCGCGCGGGCCTTGTCGGCCAGCCGGGCGAGGATCACGTAGCCGCCGACGCGGCTGGACGGACTGGCGGGGGCTTCTTTGGTGAGGTCTTTGGCTTGGGTGCTCATGGGGATTGGTGGTTGGATCGCTGCACAGGAACAACGGGTGGCCGAAGCGTTCTGGACGTGCGGCCGGTTTGACAACCCCCGCGCTCGGGCGGAGGGATCACGCCGCCCATCCCATGAACCCCGAAAATCCGCTGCGACCGAACCGAAGCTGGCTGAGAATCGAAAACTGGCCGTTTCTGATCCTCGCAGGGCTGTGCCTGCTGTCGCTGGTCTCGCGGCTGCTCCTGATGCTGTGACCGCCGAACCCTCTTCCGAAGACCGGCCGACGTTGGTCAAGATCCCCGTCCTAGGCCTGCTGCTGTACTGGTTTGCCTACGCGCTCGTCGCTCCCGTCACAATCTACGACTCGCATGTCTACAACCTCGCCCGGCTGCTGATCATCCGCAAAGGCGGCTTCTTCCGCGATCACATCTGGAACTTCTTTCCGCAAATTTGTTACCCCTGGGGCTTCGATGCCATCCATTACCCGTTCATCTGGCTGGGTGCCGGCTTTGACCTACCGAGCTTCGCCTGCCTGGTCGGCGTCCTGATCGTCGTGCACCAGCTTGTCCGGCGCCGCTTCGGCTGGCTGGCGGCTTGGTGGTGCGACCTGGCGGTGCTCGCCATGCCCACGGTGGTCTACCAGGCGACTTCCACCAAGAACGACCTCGCCGGGGTGTTCGCCGTCGCGGTGTGGCTCTACGCCCTGCGGCGCTGGCAGGAGGAGCGCAAGAGTTTCTACCTGGGATGGATGGCGCTGGCGCTGGCGTTCAACGCGGGCACGAAGCTCAGCGGTGGGCCGGTGACCGCCATCTTGTCGGTGTACACGCTGTGGCGCTTGCGCGGAGAGCCACGGCGGCAACTCTTTGGGTTTGCGGCGGCGCTCGCGGGATGCTTTTTGGTGTTCGGCAGCGCGGAGACTTACGTCAACAACTACCTGCTTTTTCACTCGCTGTTCGGTCCGCCCGCGGAGATCCGCTTCCACAGCAACGTGGACGGCCTCGCCGGCGGGGTGGCCAACTTCGTGCGCTACTCCTTCGGAACCATGAACGTCGGCGTGGACGCGGCCAACCCACAGTCGCCCGTGCCCGGCTGGCTCACCGACGCGGGCCGCGCCACGCTGCACTTCCTCGGCTTGAACAACGTCGGCTACCGGCGCGACTTCAGCGACGCGACCTTTGTCGTCCTCAAAAACAGCCTGGAAGCCTCCTCCGACTACGGTCCGCTGGGCGCGCTAGCGCTCGTCGCGGCCTTGGTGGCCAGTGTGACCCGCTTACCGCGGGATCCGTTATGGAAACTCTCGGCAGCCGGGCTGGCGGCCATGGCGCTGACTTGCCTGACCGTGGGCTGGATGCCATGGAACAACCGCTTCCTGCTCGGACCTTTCGTCCTCTTTGGCGTGGCGTTCACCCTCTGGATGCTGCGCGACGGCCCTCGCTTGCGCGGCCGAACGCTGTTTTTGGGTGGGCTGCTGCTCTATTCCGCCATCATTTACCCGCTGCATTCCTTCAACCGGAAGCCGGCCGACCTCCAGCTGGCGTGGACACACCGCGAGCAGCTGGAACTCAGCGAGCGTGTCGGCATGACCGAGATCGTCGACGACCTCAAGGCAAAGGCTCAGGCCAACCCCGGCGAGCCACTGCTGCTCGTCGCCGGAGTGGGTGCCTGGACCTACGACATCCTCAAAATCGACCACCTCAACGTCCTGCCCCGGCCGGCGCTTGATCCCGCAGCGTTGGCCGCCGCGGCGTCCCGGACCGGTTCGCCGCGTTTGTGGGTGCTCGCGCTCGAACAACCGCTAGATCCCGCGCTCCTGCCGGAACTCCGCCCGGTGAACAGCTATGTGGAGAGGGACTCCTTCCTCTACGAATGGGAGCGCACCGACCTCCGCCGAGCCGATGCCAGCACGGCGGTGGTCGTCAAGTTCTCCGATGGCTGGTACGCCGAAGAGAGCGCGCCGACGGGACCGTTTCGCTGGATGTCCCCGACGGGCCGGATCAACGTGATCGCCGGACGCGCCGGCACGTTGTTCATCCAAGCACGTGTACGCTCGATCACACCCGACAACAGCCTGGAAATCTTGGTGGACAACCAGCCGGCTACCACGCAGCCCCTGCCAGGTACGGACTGGCAAGACTGTCTGTTCCAGGTTCCGCTGCCAGCGGGAACGCACACGGTGACGTTGCGCAGCCGCCAGCCCGGCGTGCAGCCGCCCGGAGACAACCGCCAGCTCACCGTGTGCCTGACGAACTTTGCGGCACGACTGGAGTAGAACCCACCGTCAGCTCGAATCCGATGGAGCGGAACCCGCCGCCCAGGGGTCGGCGGTCGGTGCTCAGCCCGAGTTCAAACGGCGACTTGGCGTCCGGGAAGATCAAATGCAAGGCCACGCCGCCACGCGCCGCTGCCTCGCGCCACCGCGCCGCGTCGATGTGGACCCGAGCCTTGGCCGGAGCGTTCACGGCCACGGGCAGTTCGGCGGTTTCCAGCCGCACGCCGTTGAAGATTGTCTCCACGCGCTGCGGCTGCGGTGAGCCGGGTTTGAAGTACGACCACGCGTCGAACACCATGTCCACCCCGCCCGCGTCGGCCGGCAGCGGTCCGGGGTGGAATTGCAGCAGCGCCTCCCGCTCGTCGCTCCAGTCCCAGTCGACGGTTGTCTCGGACCACCCGAACACCACGTAGTCCATGAAATTGCCACCGGCGGCGAACCGGATGCGGCCGCCCGCCGGGTTGAGGTCAGGCAGCGCTTGCGCCTCGATGCCGCAGTCCTGTCCCACCGGCCAGCGCCCCAGCCGGGCGGGGTCCTGCGAAACCGGCGCGACCCGCCAGCACACGAGCGGCCGGGAAAGATCGAGCGCGCGGCCCGACAGCGTCCGGTTCTTGCCAAACAGGATGGCCAGATCGTCGTCGACACGCACCTCGCGGCCCGAGCGTTCGAGTTGCAGAGCCACGGCGATGGCGGATGGCCAGATCTCCCAGGGGCTCCAGCGCAGGTAACAGGTTCCCCCCGGCGGAACCGTGGCCGCGGCCGCCCGCGACACGGACTCGGCGGCCAACTGATCGGCCGGCAAGCTGCCCGCATGTTCCTTGAACTCGGCGGCCTCACCCGCGACCACCGCGCCCGCGCCGACCCAGAGTGCAGCGCAGATCACGCGGCGGACCGCGGCCATGTCCGACCTCCCGACGTACGACTGCAAGAGCACAGCCGCCGATCCAGCCAGACCCAGGGTCAGACCGTAGTAGATCGAGTAGTTGAAGAACGCGTTATAGTAATACATGTCGCCGTCCTGTTTCATGCCCCAGATCAGGGTCAATCCGAACGCGGCGGCCAGGGTGACATAAAACCACGGCACAAAAGTCGAACGTGCCGGCACCGCGTTGCCGTAGGCCACCGCCCGCCCTTCGCGTCGACGCGCGAGGGCGAAGAGGATCGGCGGCACCAGCAGAGTACCGATCCAACCCGCGTAGGCGAGCCAATGTCGTGCGGCGAAATCGAGCATTCCCTTGGCCGAGTAGTGGCCGAAAAACGCCTCGGCCGGGTCGTAGCGGGCGTAGCTGCCGAACGTCACGAAGTAACACAGCGAGCGCAGCAGTTTCTTGGTTGGCTCGTGCGCCGTCCGCAGATGGGTCAGGATGCGGTGCAGGTTGCTGTCGTCGCCG
>CAXTMD010000004.1:27884-31188 GCA_964245035.1 uncultured Chthoniobacterales bacterium | reverse complement strand
TTGAATGCGACGAGGCCGGCCACCGCCGCGGCGAACAGCGCCAGCACCGCCGCCGCGGCGAGGTGCGCGCGGGGAAAGGCGCGCCAGCCCGCACCCAACGCCGCCAGGCGGCCACGCGGTCCCACCAGCGGTTCGGACCGCGCGCAGGACCAGAGGAACCCGGCGTAGGCCAGCAGCGCGAGCGGCACGACGAAGAGGGGCTGCGCCACGTGGCAGTGGACGAGCCACCCACCGGCCAGGGCGACCAGGGGCAGTTCCCGGCCGCTGCCAGAAGCCGTCGAAGCCACCGCCACCAGCAAGCACAGGAAAGGAAGGATCTGAGGGAAGATCGGCCAGGGTTCGTAGAACGCCCCCCCGTGCTGCGCGTGGCCATAGTGCCACGCGGCAAACAGCAACGCCAAGGGCAGAAAGAACGTCGCTCCCCCCCGCGCCGGTCCCAACCGCGCCGCAAAAACCGACACGGCCAGCGCGAAGAACAGCGCCACCACCACGATCAACGCGACGAACTGTCCGTTGAACGGCGCCGGGACGACGTGCAGCCACCCGTACAACACGCCTTCACCGAGCGCGTAGGTGTCGAGCAGCGCCGGACCCGGATGGTAAAACCCCCAGCGCGAGTAGTGCCCGTGCAGCAGCACACCGTGCTGAGCGTCCCGGACGAACAACGAATTTGCCGCCCAGTCGCCCCACTCGTGCACGGGATCGCGGAAGGCATACGGCCAATTGTTGAGCAGCAGCAGCCCGGCGACGAGTGCAGCCAGCGGCAGTGCCATCCGCCAGACGGGGGCCGGACGGACGGGATCGGGAGAAACGGTGCTCGGGTCCAGAGCGCGTACGTACACGCCGCGGGCCGGGCGCGTCAATTTTGAGTTTGCGCCTGTCCCCGTCCCCAGCGACGATCCCGGCTCTCCTCATGCCCACGACGCCGCGCATCACGATCTATACCGACGGAGCTTGCTCGGGCAACCCCGGCCCGGGCGGGTACGCGGCCGTCCTTCTCCAGGGCAAACACCGCAAGGAACTCGCCGGCGGCTACCGGCGCACCACCAACAACCGCATGGAGCTGATGGCGGCCATCGTGAGCTTGCAGGCGCTCAAACGATCCTGCGCGGTGCGGCTTTACACGGATTCCAAATACCTCCAGGAGAGCATCACCCTGGGCTGGGCCAAGCGCTGGCAGGCCAAGGGCTGGCAGACCAAGGAAGGCAAGCGGCTCAACTGGGACCTGTGGGCACAACTGCTGGAAGTTTGCAGCCGGCACGAGTTGGAAATCGTGTGGTTGCGGGGCCACGCTGGCGACCCGGAAAACGAGCGGTGCGACGTGCTCTCCGTCGCCGCCGCCCGCGGTAAGGACCTGCCGCCCGACGCGTTTTTCGAAGCGCCTCAGAGCGCCAGCCATTTTCTGCCGTCGCGCGCGAGCAAGTCATCGGCGGCCTTGGGTCCCTGGCTGCCCGCCGCGTAGAACTCCGGCTCGCCTTCCTTCCAGGCGTCGATAGCCGGCTGCACCACAGCCCAGCTTGCCTCGATGTTGTCCGCGCGCTGGAAGAGCGTCGCGTCGCCGATCATGCAGTCGTACAGCAAGGTCTCGTAGCCCACGTTGGGCTTTTCGTCGAAGAAGTCCTTGTACTTGAAGGTGGTGTCCACCTTGCCCAGCTTCATCACCGGCCCAGGCACCTTGGCGCTAAACTGCGTGTCGATCCCTTGTTCCGGGTCCACCATGATCTTGATGATGTTCGGCGTGAGTTGGTCCACCGGGGTCTCCTTGAAGATCTGGTAAGGGGCGGGCTTGAAGTGGATGGCGATCTCCGTGCGCCGTGCCGCCAGCCGTTTGCCCGTGCGTAGGTAAAAGGGCACGCCCGCCCAGCGCCAGTTGTCGATGCGCAGCTTGGCGGCCACGTAGGTCTCCGTGCGGCTGTGTGCGTCGACGTGCGCCTCCTCGCGGTAGCCCTTCACGTCTTGGCCGAACTCCTGGCCGGCCGTGTACTGGCCGCGCACGATTTCCTCCGCCACGACGGGGTGGGTGGCCTCGATCAGCTTGGCTTTTTCGGTGCGCACGTCCTCGGCGGCAAAGGAGTTAGGCGGCTCCATGCCGACCATGCACAGGAGCTGGAAGAGGTGGTTGGGCACCATGTCGCGCAGGCAACCCGTGGGCTCGTAGAACGCTCCGCGCTGCTCGACGCCGATGGTCTCCGCCGCCGTGATCTGGACGTGGTCGATGTACTCGCGCCGCCAAGTCGGCTCGAAGAGGCCATTGGCAAAGCGCACGGCCATGATGGACTGGATGACTTCCTTGCCCAGGAAGTGGTCCACGCGGTAGAACTGGCTCTCGTCGCCTTGTTTGAGGATCCGTGCGTTCAGCTCCTGCGCGCTGGAGAGATCGCTGCCGAAGGGCTTCTCGATGATGACGCGACGGAACTGACCGTCTGCCTGCTTGAGCAGCCCGCTTTGGCCCAGGTGGTCCACGACCGACCCGAAGAAGCGCGCGGCTACCGCCAGGTAGAAGACCACGCTGCGGCCCTGCCCGATCTTGTCGGCGATTTGCTGGTAGGTATCGGGCTGGTCGAAGTCCGCCTTCAGGTAGCTCATCTTGGCAGTCACCCAACCCCACTGTTTTTCGTCGATCTGGGGCGTGTAGAACTCCGCTGTCTTGTCGCGGGTGAACTCCTGCATGGTGTCCGTGAGCGACTTGCGCCAGCCATTGTCGTCCGTCTCGGTGCGATCCAATCCCACGATCTGGAAGTCGTCGGGCAAGAGCCGGCTACCCGAGAGGTTGTAGAGGGCTGGCATCAAGAGCCGCTTGGTCAGGTCCCCGCCCGCCCCGAAGATGACCAAGGTACAGGCGGGCGCGGGGTTGGTGCCCGAGGCGCTGTTGTCGAGACTTTGCGATGGCGTCATGATAGAAGGGAAATCGCGCGACGCCCGAACTTTGGCCTCTTGGTCGGGGCAACGTCCGAGACCGAGTCGCCGCGCCCGTCAGCTGGCAAAACAATTCTCGAAGAGGCTTGCCTTTGCGGCGGAGGGACGCATAGTAAACGCCGTTGGCCAGTCCGGGGGTATAGCTCAGTTGGTAGAGCGTCTCGTTCGCAAGGAGTTACGACGATTTTTCCCACGTTGCCCCGACGTGCTCTCACCTGCTCTCTTGCTCTGGCAGCAGTTCGTTTGTCCTCTCGCCTCCTGCTCTCTCGTGCCCCCACTTGATCCCATTTGAGAGGCGTTGCCGGATAAAGAGCCGGATAAAGGAACTGCCGGACCGCCCGGCGAAAACGAGTGACTTGATCCCGGTAGCGGTGTACGATCACCCCGG
>CAXTMD010000004.1:16250-27874 GCA_964245035.1 uncultured Chthoniobacterales bacterium | reverse complement strand
GAACTATTCGGTAGCGTGGCGAGGGGCGAATCCACACCATCGAGCGACGTGGATGTGGTCGTCGAGTTCGCGCCAGGGAGCGTTCCGCGCGGCTTGGCCGGCTTCACGTTCCTCGACGATCTGGAAAGCGAGTTGGCGGCCGACCTGGACGTTGCCGTCGATTTGATCACCAACAGGGCGGTGCGATCAGCCGCGAAGGGCGAGAACCGATCTCTGGCGCGCGCGGTCGCGCGGGATGCACGGGTTGTGTATGAAGCTGAACCAGCGGCAGCTTGACGCGCTCGGTCACATCGTGGACCACTGCCAGAAGGCCAGCCTGTTGGCGGCCCGGTTGGGCACGCTGGAGCGGCTGGAAGCCGAATGGGAGACGCGGTATGCTATCGTCCGCTGCGTGGAGGTCATCGGCGAGGCCACCAGACGCTTGGGGCCACAGTTCGAAGGGCAGCATCTTGGCGTCCCGTGGCGACTAATTGCCGGCATGAGGAATCGGCTGATCCACGGCTACGACGGAATCGACCTCGATCTGCTTTGGGAAACAGTCACCGAGGACCTTCCCAAGTTGCTGCCGGCGGTGGAGGCGATTCTGCGTGCCGAGTTAAGATTGCCCTGAAAAGACAACAGTAAGACCAATAAGCGTTCCCTCTGGTTTGCGATCAACTGGCTTTAAATTAGGACCAGCACTCACTCGCCATACACCGACATCAGGATAGTTCGACATTCCGACAAGGCACGCAGCCAAAGCAAATATCTTCGGGCCGAATGGTATTATTAAAATTCGAAAATCATCTTTAGAAAGGCTTGCCAATTGATCTAGAGAAACAAAAAGCGAATATGGGTCTTGTGGCGTGTAACGTACCAATCGCTTGAGAGAAATCGTATCAAACAACCCGTGATTATGCTCATCAATTGCTGAATCATATTGAGGATCATTATTTTTAGGTCGAAATCCCCAAACTGCACCGGCTTCAAGTTCCTCAATGACTCCGAGAGCCAAATCCTCTTCGTATCCTATACCAAGAATAAGGCCGCATGGGACACCGGGTGTGGGGGACCAGCCTGCTAATTTCGTGATCACCGGTCCGTTACTTACAATTGGACCATGCAATTCTGGCAAATCGCCAAACTTTGCCATTGAATATGCGAAATCGCAGTGAATCTGGATCGAACGCTGTTGGGCAAGTTCGCCAAGCCCAAAACACAACGACGCTATGAGTTGTCGCGTCATAGACGAAATATCAATGAGCACCGAAAGAGGTTCATTACTATTCTGTTCGGCGTGTCTGTGGATGCGTTTCAGTAGGTCTTGGATTGTGTAACCATCTTTGCTAATATCATCAAAAAAATCGAGTTCTGAAAAGCCATGGGCCTTGAAAAAGGCACGATTTTCCTCAAAAGAGATAACACGTTGCTGCGCAAACAGAAAAATTTCACTGTGTGTGCGTTTAATGTCAGAGTTCTCAAAGAAATGCCTCGCCCTAGACTCATACCCTGCACTGCCGATAGCCCATGCATAAGATTTTGAGCGAAATGTCTTCGGGTTCGCGGGAAGTATTTGAATTTCTGCGATTTTCATTGTTCTTTCAGACCAAGCTCCATACCAGCCGCCGGCGGGACCAATAATGGTTTCAGAATCTTGGAAAGAGAAATAGATTCACCCAAGCGTAGCGGTAAATGGAAAAAAGGTGCCATCAAATAGCTGACCCTAAATTTCTTTCCTTTGAGGTCATGAAGAAGTGCTGAGGAATCTGGATCTGGAATATACACGATCGCACCTGCGTTTAATGCTCTGCCGATGCCAGCGACTAAGTCGGTGGGAGTAGTTGAATCAACAGTGAACGTCAGATGCGGTTGAGACGAAAAATCACGCTCAATTACTTCGTTCCCGAAATAGTTTCCGACTGCATCTATAAGTGATAACAGCGTTGTGATTCGATACGCATGCCTGTTTTGACCAATGCTCATCGTTTTCAGGCGTGCGCGGAATTTATGCATTACCTCTTCTAACACAGAGGCTTGGCGAAATGCAGGAACTGGCATCCGGTTTGTTTCATTTGCAGCAGCAAGCAGCAAGCGTGTGATGCCGATGACCCACCGTGGATTTCCTTCCGAAATTGCGAGAAATGAGGAGGCACCGCGATATATCTCGAACGTTTTTCGACCACGCCGAGTTTGGATTTTTCCCTGAGGGCTTTCTGCGGCAGCCCGGAAAAAATTTCGAAGCAATAAGACAGGAAATATTTTTCTGACTTTCGCTGCACGTTCGATTTCAGAAAGCATGGGAAGATTATCAAGATCTACCTCTTGCTTAGTCCAATAATCAGCAAATGTGGGATCGTTCTCAATGGCATATTTTAATGCTTTCCAAGCTGTGCCTCCTTTTCCGTACGCTGCTGTGCTATCTCTGCCGGCATCAAAGGGGGACTTGCCGACCAGGTCTTCGAGGCTGGTGATGCTACGTCCTTGGTCCTCACAAACGTTGATGAACAAACGTGTGGAAAAATCTTTTCCGTCTTCCTTTTTGGCGTGCCATAACACGATTTCGTTGAAGTCCTGTAACGGCGATGCATTTAGGGCATCGCGCACGCGGTAAAATTGCTCATCGAAAGGACTGAGGGCTAACTTAAATAGTATGCGGGGAGCCGTACTTCTGAGAGCGGTCAGTAGCCCATCCATGATCCAACCAGGCGCAAGTTCAAGTTCATCAAAAAGCAACGCCCATCGTGAGTCTGGTTCCCCAACCGCATCATCGAACAATTCAACCGCTTGAACGGTGCAAGAGAGAAAATCTAGGCCGATCCATTGCGGATAAGCTGTAGATTGTCCTGAGAGGGCCATTACTTGGGCTAAACTCCAAATTTCGGTATTGCGACGTGAAAGCGAATGTTTAAGACCGATGAAAGTTTCTGTGCTAGGTGTCAAACCCCATGTAGCAGCGAGTTCGTGTACCAATCGTTTTTCATCTGAAGCCTTTATATGAACTCGTCGATACGGATGTTTACAATCTTCGGGAGGAACTTCGGCTCGCCATGAGAACGTCTCGACGAGCGAATGTAATACTTGAGTCGTAAATGCCGCAGTTCTAAAAGCTCTCGCCGCATTCGCTGGCAGACTCTCAACGCATGCGATCGTCTGTCTGTTCCACGAAATATCAGTTGGAACGAATACACCGGTAAAATCAATGGTACTACGGAAATTCTCTGCATTCGTTGAGGGCCAACTCTCCAATGCGCGAGGTTGCAGCATCTTCAGTAGGCTCGTTTTTCCGCTTCCGCGTGGCCCAACTACCGTTGAGTGACATCGTGACGCCAAATCCGTGAAAAAACTTGGAGCGACAAAAGTTTTTGCAACCTGCTCGGGCCTGAGTGCACGAGCATTGAATGACTCGAATACAGTGGGACTCTGCGGATTCATCTTGTGAAAAGTATGGGTAGGCCTTCCCGGTTGATCTCAAAACTGAAGCCAAATTGGTTTTTCAGCATTTGCAAAAGAGAGTCCAAATCAGCTGGAATAAGGTATCTCAGCGAAGGAAATTCAGATTGCACATTTTGCCACGGAAGGCTGCCAGTTGGATATTTTTCAGCTACGCTCGCAGCGAGTGCCCCAACATCCGTGCGGTTACCGAAACCACCCTGCGCTGGCAATCCTGATCTGCGCTGTGCCACGTCCCATCCTCTCCCCGGAGCCCAATCCCAGGATCTGAATGTGCCGTATGTGTTCGTGGCGTCGGGTTTGGTTAAGTCAAGCGTAAGCAGATATACCTGCTGCCCGGCGCGAGACATAATTTCCGGGTAAGGAATCGCGGCACAGCTTCCAGATGAGAAGACGACTGGTGCCGTGCTACTCCCCTGTGCATAGCTGATTTTAGGAAAATGTTTGTGCCCATGTATTACCAGCCACGGTCCTTGAGCGATCGGATCAAGTGCCTGCAAGAAATCGTAGCCACCTTGCATGTCGTCATAATCGCCTAGCTTAAGTTCGCTCTGCTTTTGGGGATGGTGATGAATGATCGCCACATTGACAATTTTCCGTGGTCGGACGGCGAGTTCCTTTAGCAGGCGGGTTAAGGTTCGTTTTGACACTCTGCCGCGCTCAAATTCTTTCTGCGGGGTTCCGTTCGGTCCTCCCTCGCCGTGGTAGCCGCTCGAATTTACAACGACGAATCTAACCGGCCACTCGTGCGGTTCGCGGATAATGAAATGATGGGTCCAAAAGTGGTTATTCTCTTCCGCGTTGTGAATCGGAAAGTTCGGAACTAGCTCAAGCAGGCAACCCTTGGCATCATGGTCGTTGTAACTGTGACGAGAATCTAAATCATGATTCCCAACGGTCGCTAAAAGCTCCCTCGACTTTAGCAACTTCATAATCTCTTGCAGTTCTTTCCACCCACGTTCAGCGGCAGGTGGGTAAGCCCGATCGGCGAGATCGCCGCAGAAGAGCAGATAATCCGCCTGAATCGTTTGTTCCTTCTGAAGAAACTCTTTTAGATCTTGAATTGGGTTGTCGCCTGCTGCCTCTGTCTGGCCCATATCATAAAATGATGGCCGGCGGTGATCATCAACCTTGCCACTATCAAATGCATGAAGATCGCTCATCACGAAAAGTTTGAGTTCCATGGATCAAAAATTCTTGATTACAAGCTCATTCACGATGCAACGCGATGAGGCCAGACTTGCGACACATCGTTTCACAGGAATCAGTCGAGTATGAAACGATTTAGCAATTTTCATGATTTCAGAGCATTCGACATACGATAGAAGAAATTTTGCGCCTTTCGCGTGTAATGACTGAACGAGGAGTTGAAGGCGCAGCAAATCAGGTATCTTGAAGCTGCCTCTCCCATATTCTCCGCGATCTCTGTGCTGTGAATATGCGTAAGGAGGATCCAAATAAACAAAATCGCCCTTTTGTACCGTCTTGAGGGTTCGAGAGAAGTCGTCACAGACAAGCCGAGTTCTTTTCAGCAAGGATGACGATTCAACAAACTGTTTTCGTGGAAGGAATGACCCTGTCTCTGTGCCATACGGCACATTGAAATCTCCCCGGTTGTTCGTTCGATATATTGCATTGAAGCAAAAACGATTCAGATATAGAAACATTGCTGCGCGCTTCACTTTATCAGTCTCACGATGAAATCGTTCCCTGATAACGTAATAGTGCGTGCGCCCTCGACGTAGGTGAACAGCAGAGTTTAATATCTTCTCTGGCCGACGCCGTGTCTCTCGATAGAAGTTGATCAATGTTGGGTTCAGGTCACCAAGCACCGCGTGAGATGGTTGCAACCGATAAAACAAGCAGGCCGACCCAAGGAATGGTTCGTAATAAGTGCCGAAATGTGATGGCGATTCGGCGGCAAGAACGTCGATCAACTTCCGCTTACTTCCAGCCCACCGGATCAGCGGCACTGTGTTTCCGTTTTGCCTCTCTGCTTTGTCGGCATGCATGGTCATTCTGGATCTAATTACCGGGTCATTCCATCAGAACACTGCCCCCTTCTGAGCCAAGTGGGAAACTCCAAGTGTGTGAATTGTCAGGGGGGGTGCCGTCAAAATCGTGACGACAGAGGGTATATGGGAAATTCTTTCGTCGTACGCCGTGAATAAGTTTCGCGCTTTTACCCAAAGCAGGGCGGGGATGTAAAGCGAAGAACGCTTCTGCCCGTTCCACCGACTTGTTCCCGCCATGTGCCGGCAGGCGTTGAGCGGTCGCCCCAGCCCGGAACGGGCCAAGCTGGGGCGATTGGCGAGTCTGCCGAGCCAAAGCGAGACTGGTGGGAAACAAGTCGATCCGAGTCGCTACAACCCAAGCGGGTTCCAGTCGTGCCCGCCCCGCCGGCGTCGGCGTCGTTCAGGTCCAGGTGGGCTGACTGCCGTGATAGGCGGCGTTGTCGGGGCGGCATCGACCGACTGCAACGGCAGATCGGTAACGGATTCGGCGTGAGATTTGTACCTGGAGCGCAAGCCCTTGAGCCGGCGAAACTCGGCGAGCCGCACACTGAAACGTCCGTAGCTGCACTTGATGGGCGAGTTCGGAACGGCGGTGTAGCGCAGGTAAAGCTCGAAGTGGCTGACACCGTCGGCGAGTTCACCGATCAGGGTTTCGCCCTGTTGCTCGAAGAACCTCAGTAGGGTGAAGGGTTTTGGCCGGGCGCGCCATTCTTCAAGGGCTTGCATTAGCTGCGCCCTGTAATGCTCACCAAGCACCGTGGCCGCGCTCTTTTTGAAGCCGAACTGATCAACCTCTCTCACCTTGGCGGCGAGTTCCGGCGGTAAGACGATCACCTTTCGAGGAGCGGCCATGCATCCCTGAAGGAGCAACCGGCGGGCCTGCACCCAGGTGTCGCCCCGTCCGCACCGGGAAGGGCGTTTTGGCGGCTGGCAGCATCTTGCCGGGTCTGGTGGGATGGGGTGGGATACGGTCGATTCTGGTGTTTACCGTGTGGTGCGGGTGGAAAATCGGGTCGTGGAAGACGAGCGGGCGACGGTAGTGCTAGACCCACTAGATAGTATAGGGATAGGTGAAAAAACACATTCCTTTGGGGTTGCCTTCACTTATGCAGGTGCGTAATATGTTGCGGTGGCTCCCCCCTACGATCCTGAGAACTCCCGACAAGATGCGCTCTTGACTCAGGTGCGTGCGCTGACGCAGGAACATGGTGCCCGCAAGATTTTGGCCGAGCATCTGAAGATTCAGCCTAGTCTCCTAAGTGCGTATTTAGCTGATCCGCCGACACGACGGCCAAACGGGGAAATGACACTGGCCCTGCAAGAGTGGGTGAACCAAGCCCGCAAATAATTATACGTTTGCGTAACTTTAGGCTTGCCATGCGTATGCAATTGCATAATTATGGCAGGCATGAGCACCTGTTCTGCCCCTTGTCAGTCCGCCCCGCTCGGTGGGCAAGCCAGCGTCGGCCTCTTTGGTTACCGCAGCTTCACCGCCTCGGTTGGTGCGCCAGTCCGGCTTGCCCCGCGACGCTGTGACGATCAACCCCGCCGCGTCGGTGGGTTGACCTACGGCCAGCGCGCGGCTCGCATTCGCTCAATGGTGGCCGTCGCGGCCATCGCCTCCCGCAAGGGCCAAGCTCCCGCCTCCGCGCGCGGCACGGCGTTCCAGTCGTCCGCCGAGGATCTCGCGCGTCTGGACAAGATCGGACGCACGCCCGTGCGCCGGGCCTACGACGCCACCTGGAGCGACGCGCAGTATCAGGAATGGCTGGACGAAGTCCACGCCGACTGCGTGGCACATCAGGCCAGGATGACCGACCTCGCCACCGATGACTACGACGGCTACGGGCTGGCCCGTCCGTCCACACCCGCCATGCAGCGCGCGGCTGCCGAGAGCGACCGCCGAGACGAGCGCGAGTGGCGCGAACTGGCTGACTTGGCCGCCTGCCCCGAGTGGGGAAGCTGCACGGACGCCGGAAGCATCGAAATGGCCCTCGCTCACGACTGACGCCCAATTTGGAAGGATAGAAAACACAGCAACCCACAAACCAAAGGAGAAAAACACAACATGAAAACGATCGTTCATCAGGGCAACAAGACCGAGCACTTGGAGCGTCTGCGCGCGCGGGCAAAGGAGTTGTTCAGCACGGCATTCGGCCCGCACAAGGCCGACAACCACGAAGAGTTGGCGCAACAGTGGCAAGCTGTGAGCGCAGAGATTAGCACCCTGGAAAGCAGCTTCATCCTCTACCAAGGCCGTGAGATCGAAGCGACGTTGGTCAACTACCTGAGCGGCAACATTCCCACGAGCACCGTGGACCACGATGGCGACGAGGAGCTTTTCCGCGACGAGCGGGGCTGCTACTACCTGCGGCGCACGCTCAATCTGTTGGACTCGCAGGGCGAGGAACGCCCGGCATCCGGTCGCACGCACGTCCACCGCATCAACGTCAACGCAGCGATCCTGTGGGCGACCACGCGGCTCAACAGCAACACGCTGGACCTGCGTTGCGACGCGGCCAACCTGCTCATGGAAGGCCGGGGCCTCACCGACCCGTACCCCGTGCACCTGAATGCCGGGCAGCGTGCCATGATCCAAGACCCCAGCCGCTTTGTGGACACCCAGGCCGCCAGCGAGTCACCCGAAACGGTGACGGTGCCGCTGACCCTGCCGCTCTCGCTCTACCGGCAAGTGCTCGCGCTGGGGGCCTACGACGGGCGGGCCAGCTTCAGCGAAACCGTGCTCCAGAGCGTGGCGACCGAAACGGAGGCGTGGCTGGAGCAGGACGACGAGGCCCCGCCGTACCTACGGCAGTACGAGAGCGAACTCGACGCGGGCGCGCACCCGGAGCTTTGGCCGTTGGCACCCATCGCCACCAACGTCCGCCCGCAGCAACCAGCCGCCAAACCGGGTCGGATCGTGGTCGAACTCGACAACCTTGCCAGTGCCATGCTGCGGCGGGTGTGCCAGGAGGGCAATGAGTGCCGCGAGGCCGGGGAAGACCCGCGCGATCTGGTCAACGCGGCGGTGACGTTCTACCTGTGCGGTGACAAAGACCACCGGCACGGCCAGTTCAACCTCGACTGCGGTGACGACGTGTTGGCACGGGCCAAGAATGATCGTCTGACCAGTGAAAAGGAGGCCGCTTGAAGACCGCGCCACAGAAGATCGAAGTCACCGTGTCGCTGACGCCGGCAGCCTACGGGATGCTGGTGGCGATGGCCGCCTACGACCGCAAGGCCAGCGTCGAGGACTGGATCGTGCATGACATCGCCACGGGCATTTCGTCCTTTTGCGAGGCCATCGGCGACACCGACGAGTGCGTGGAACTGTTCGAAACAGGTAAAGTGACTCGTGCCGAGGAGGCGGCATGAAGGCTGTGCGCCGCTTCAAGCGCAAGCTGCGCGCGCTCAAGGCGCAGAAGGTCGGACTGCTGCGTGAGCTTGTCGCCATACAGGCGCGCTACAACAGGGCGGCTGTCCGAGCGCATGCCAAGGACGAGAAGGATTAGCCCGCACCCGAATCTGCTACCGCCCGCCGCCGGTCCGATCCCGACGGTGGGATGCTTGCATGCCATCCGATAGACAGCCGCCCAAGGAGTACCGCGCCTCACAAAAAAGGCCGCGTTTGTCGTACTCCGAGAAACTTCTCGATCCCCGGTGGCAGCGCAAACGCTTGGAAGTCTTCAACGCCGCCGGCTGGCGGTGCCAAGAATGTAACGCCGACGACCAGACGCTGCACGTCCACCACATCTTCTACGTGTCATGCTTGGAGCCGTGGGACGCCCCACCGGAGCTACTGCTCTGCCTTTGCAAATACCACCACGAGGAACGCCAAGCAGTCGAACAGGTGATCTTCGTTGAGGTCGCCAAGCACTTGGCTACCCTGAACGTCTCCGAGATGCGCCGGCAGCCGATCTTCGCTTTCTTCCAGGATGACAGCACACTGGATTACTTCCCTGCGTGGCAACGTGATTATCTGCGCCACGAGCGTGACAGGGATTGAAGCTGTCGCCGTTTTTGGTACACAGGAGGAGTGTTTACTCGTCTGTTCGTACCGACCATGGGCGCACTGTGCGTTTCAGCCGCGACGGCCTTTGCAAAAATCGGAGAAACCCGTCCACAGATCGAGGCACGGATGGGGGCTGCGACGACGCTGAACGGCCAAGAGGCCACATTCGTTAAAGGCGGATTCCAAGTCGTCGCTACTTTCTTCGCTGGAACGAGCGTGGTTGAGGTCGTATCGAAGGTTTCAGACGATCCGGTGCATCCTGCCACTTTCTCAGACAACGAGGTCACGTCGTTGCTTGCCGCTTACGCGAACGGTCTGCCATGGACCAAGCAGGGCTTCGAGCAACGGTGGAAAAGAAGCGACAACAAAGTGCTGGCGGAGGCGGATGACACGGTTTCATCCATTCGTTTTAGCGACAATTCATACCTGCTGACGCAAGCAAAAGCGAAGGAGGACGCCCGCCAAGCGCGGGAACTCCAGCGCAACGCTGTCGAGACTCATCGCGTTGCTGACGTTTTCGGCCCCATCATTTCGCCGTCGCCAACGGCAACCGAGTGGAAAACCCCATCGCCAAATTATCCAGCGCAGGCACGGATGTCCCGTGTTCAGGGGACGACCAAGGTGCGCGTTTCGACAGATGCCACCGGAAACATTTCATCGGTGGTCATCGTCAAGTCGGTAGGCAGTGCCATCCTCGATGCAAATACTCAGGGTTGGGCCAAAATGAATTGGCATGGTCCGGCGAATGCCACGCGCGACGTTGAGTTTGCCTACAGGCTACAGTAGTTGCGAATCGCGAACGCTATTCGGCAGAGACGCTGTTCGACTTGCTGCCATCCGAGAAATAAGGCAACACGGCGGCACGGCTGATCCAGTGACTACCGCAAGGGCTGCATGTTTGTCGCCAGTGTGGTCAGGTCGATCTGCATCTGCTTGAGGTATGCGGTCTGGATGTTGAGTGCGTCGATTTGCTTGTTTGCCGCGCCAAGCAATGTTCCGCCATGGCCCGTGTCTGTATCGTGGCCCTTCGGACCCAACAGGCTCGCCGCGCTGCCCTGCGGGCCAGCCGAAGGACCGCCCCACACGGACATGGATGCGAGCCGGGCAGCAGGGTCATGAGCGATGTCGCCCCGCGTGGAAGCGAGCAACGATTCTGCACTTGGCGCGTCCCGCAGCGTACGCGCGGCGTCCGATAACTCAAAGGGTCGCGGCGTGCTGCCGCCGCTCAAGCCACCTTCGGGATCAAGATCAAGCGCGCCGCCAATGCCCGAGCGGTCACCGACGTGGCCGCTGGTCAGGCCCGTACCGCTTTGGATGAAGCCCGAGCGCGGGGCACGCCGAGTTCCCGTCAGAGGATCGAGGCCGTCGATGATGTTCCCGGACATGTCCTTGTGCGTGTCGATCAAGCCATCGCGCTGGTTCAGCCGGTCCTGCGCCTGCCCCGCACGGGTACGCCGGCGTTGGAGGCTGTAGAGGTCGTGCGCCTGCTGGCCTGGACTTTTCATGATCTCCCTGATTTGTGCCCCACGGACGAGTTCCTGGTCTTCGGCGCGGGTCAGGTCGAGCGAACGCTGCTCCTCGGCGTTGATGCTGTGGCGGTAGGATAGTTCCGCTTCCAACTGGTCGAGGCGCATCCGTGCCGCCGCCACGGATTGCTGTTCGGTCGTCAGTCCCTGGTTCTGCAAGCCAATGGTCTGCATCGCCACGTCGTGCCGGGCTTCCATTGCCCGCCGCAACTCCTCCTGTGCGCCTATCTGAAGGTCAAACCCGGCCACCAGCTTGGTTTTGTCGTCGGCTTTCAGGGTCGAGAACCGCTCGCTCTTGATCGCGCGTTCCTTCTGTAACTGGAGTTCCTTGATGGCAACGGTCTGCTGGTCCAGCGTCAGGCGCGCCCGCGTCAGGTCCAGTTCGGATTCGACCGCGAGCGAGCGTTCGCGGTTCTGCTTGCCGATGTCCTGGCCTACCTTGCGCTCGTTCAACTGCGCGTTGTCGTGCTCGCGCTGCTGCCGCTCGAAAGGCGAGTCGATGAAGAAGTCAGCAACGCCCTGAACGCTGTTGCCCAAGGCGGTCCGCGTGTTGCCCAAGAGGTTCGGCGCACCGATGCTTCCGGTCATGCCGCGCGTGAAGCTCGAACAGGAGACGGTGAACAGGCTCAAGCGCATCCATGC
>CAXTMD010000004.1:12732-16240 GCA_964245035.1 uncultured Chthoniobacterales bacterium | reverse complement strand
ATGGAATTGCCCTCTTTGCTGTAGATGTTCCCGTAAGGATTCGCCTCGGCCTGGACAGCCCTGATCTTCTTGAGAGTGTCGAGGGTGCTGCTGAGCCGGTCGCCCAAAGCGTCGGCACCTTCCGCGTAGGTGGTGAAGACGTTGGCGCGAGTCAACTCGCGCACTTCCTCGTTCATGGCTCCGAGCTTGTCGGCGGTCTGGCCGGCGTAGGTCGCGCCGTCATGCAGCCATTTGGCGAGCAGGGCCGCGCCGGTGCCAACGGCGGCAATCGTGGGGGCCGCTGATCCCAAGCGGGCAACCAGCCCCTCAGCGGCATCCGTACTCAGTCCGAGACTCTTTTGCAGGACCCCGCCGATCTTTTGTTGTGCGTTCCGGGTGAAGTTGCCACGCAGTTCCTTGACGAGATTGCCGGGTGTGGAGGCCGCATGGATGCGCTTGAGCCTGTTCACCGTCTCCTGTTCGAGCTTCACGCGCGCGTCCGCCGCTCGCTCTTCAGCAATCAGGGCGCGGGCCGGAGCCAGGAGGCGTTCGCGGTCCAGCTTCGCGCGCTCGCGCACCAGAAAATCGTTGACCGTCTTTTCCTTTTTGGCGTACGAGTCCATCGCCGCGCCGGCTTTTTTGACGCCCTCCACCAAGCCATTGGTATTGGCTGCGAAGTAGGCGGTAATCCGTTCATCGAGTTGTGCTGCCATGGATTTGAGGAGTGTTAACGCTGAAGTTCGCTGCGGGTTTGTTGCTGTTTTCGGCGGATGTAAGGGATGATGTCGCGGGACACTTCGTCGAGTCCTTGGCGGATGATGCCGTGCTTTTTCTCGACAGCCACGATGCCCGGAGTGGAGTTGACGATGACGATGCCGGGGTTGGCGGAGCCAGCGTTGACTACTTCGACGGACCCCTGCGGACGACGGAAATTGGCGGCGTCCTTCGCACCACCTTTGGCACCGAGTTTGTCCATGGCCGGCAGCCAACCGGAGGCGACGAGGCCGATGGCTTTTTGACGACGGCCAATCGCCGCAGCGCGCATGCGGTTGAGCGGACCTTTGGAACCGCGCTTCTCGCCTTTCTTGAGCGGCCACGCACCCTTGGGCCGTTTGACCTTCCAGCCGAGCGCGAGCACGTCCTGCTTGATTTTCTCCTTGGAGGGCGCGGCGTCCTTCGTGGCTTTGTAGAAGGCGACGGACGCGCGCTTGGCCTTCTGGGTGACCAGATCGGTGGCATTGCGCCTGTTCAATTCCAGGTAGCGCGTCAGCAGACGCTGGAAGCGAGCTTGGGCCGGGCTGTGAATTGGAGCGGGCATGACGAGTCAGAAGGGGAGTTCGGCTCCCCTGACGGTTGGTGCAGTCATCGTGAGTTCTGGATCCGGCATAGCTTATTCATCGCCTCCGCAATCATGGCCGCCATGCGTTCGTTGGATTTCCGCGTGAGCACCTTCGCGCCCTCCGCGAACAGGTGGCAATGCATGAACTGGTTGACCACGCATTGATCGGTACGACGCAACAGGGTTTTCCATGACACACCCAACTTTGGAGCCAGCGAGAATAGGGTGAACGCGATTCCCGCCGGCGCTATTTTCCCGGCGCGGCAGGTTCGGCGTCGGCGGCGATGACCTCAGTGTCTTTGGCCTCCTTTGTGATTTCGTTGACCAGCGCGACGGCTTCCTCCACGCCCTTGCGCCCCAGGTTTCTGCGCCAGCCGTTCGCCTTAGCCCGAAAGCTGGCGAGGTTGGTGTAAAGCTGGCTGAACAGGTCCGCCTCGCTCGCCTCGGCGGCGGCGTCCTCGCTCATGGCGCGGGCCTTGCCTCCGTCCCAGCCGTCGGCGCGGTACCTGTCGTAACCGGATTGCAGGTCAGCGAGGACGCGCAAGAAGGTGAGGGCAAAAAGCTCGTCGCCCCGGATACCGACTCCGGCTTCGCGGATCAGTCCTTCGGCGGTGATACTGTACGGGGCCAGCTTCACGCCGTGGAACGTGCGCGGGCCGCGCGTGATCATCGCGTCGAGCGCGGGGTTGTCGGCAGTGGAAAGTGGCTGGAACTCTTCGGCGGTTTCAGTGGACATGGGATGTATATTCAGTGTGTTGGTGGTTCGGTGGTTACTTGGGATTTTTCGTCGCAAAAGTCAGCCGGTGTGCGCGGCGTCGTCGCTTGGCCGCTTTCTCCCGCGCGCGGTATTTCTGCGGGTTGGATGCACGGGCGGCGCGGCGGCGGGCGTTCAACTCGGTGGCGTGCGCGCGTCGCCACTCGCGCTTTTGAGCTACTCGCCACCCGCTGACTTCACGCTGCCGCTGCTTTGCGCGCTGAGCGGGATCGCTGGCGCGCTGCCGTCGCCAATTACGCCGTTGTTCGCGCTTGTGAGCCTTCTTTTGCTCCGGCGTGAGACTGGAAAGGTCCGCTGTTTTCCTCGGGCCGCGTCGCTTCGCATAACGCGCTTTCTCGGCAGCGGTGTAAGCTGCGCGCCTGACCGGATCAGCCATGCACCGGGCGTGACTGGCACGCTTCTGCGCTAGGCGGTGCTCGCGCTTTTCCTCGGTGGTCATCTGGCGGCAGTCCGTATTTTTTCTCATGGGGGCGGCGGGTGAATCCATAGGGCGGTGATCAGGGGCCCAGCGGACCGGTGAGCGTGCACGTGGGGCATGTTCTCAAAACGTGGGACCGGTTCGGTTTCAGATAGGGGGCGGGGAAGGAATCTTTTGCCCGTGGCCCTCCTTCCCAGGGGACCAGCGGACCGCCGGTTGCGTCTGTGGGACAGCTTTTTCAAAACCTGAGTCCGGTCCCGCATCGACGCCACGAATGAACGAAAACGAAGCAACCTTGCGCGCACGTCCCAGGGGCACGCTTGGCACCCCTTCGCCGACCGCCGCGCACCCGAAAACGGAAACGGAAACGTGTTTGGAACCACGTCCCACGCGGACGGCTGACTGGGAACTTCCGACCTGCAAAGCGACAGCGACATACGTTTCAGAAATTGTCCCACAGGCACACATCGCAGTAGCTTGGTCCCCTGGAAGGGGTGGTCGCGGCCAAGAGATTTCTTGCCCCACCCCCTATCGTTCTTGGCTGTGGCGATATGGTCACGAGATTAGTTCCCCCAAGGCGTCAATCGTTGCCCCAAGTTCATCGAGGACGGCGCGCGTCTCCGGCATGTACCCGAAGACAGGCAGCGCGTTTTCGCGGGTCATCGTTGCGACGCCCCAAATCTCCTTCGCCGCGTGCTCATTCGCTGGATCGAACGGTGGCGCGCCCAAGAGAGCCGTCTTCTCACGCACGATGCCGATGGTTTCGCGCAGTTTTTCGCGCATGCGGCCGTGGTTATGTCGAAGTTCGAGGACTTCGTCGTACTTCAGTTCGAGCAATGCGCGCTGAACCGCCAAGGCTTCGACGTCCATGCCGATGAACTCCTGGCAGAACGAGCGCAGCAACTCCAGCCGGACGGACAGCCCCTTGATGCCGCTCACGCGGGTCCGGTCTGTGTCGCTGGTGCGGGCCTCAGCGGACCGGATGACCTCGATGAGC
>CAXTMD010000004.1:701-12722 GCA_964245035.1 uncultured Chthoniobacterales bacterium | reverse complement strand
TATCTCATGCAACGGACCGGGGCTGGCCTCGGCAGCAGTCAGCCCGTTGGCGGCGAGGTATTCGTCCACGCCGACAGCCATGCGGTCGAGAAAGCCAGCATTGAAGTCGAAGTCGGCGGCACGGATTTGGGTGAGTTGGGTGCGGTTGAGGATCATGGCAGGAAGTCATCCGAGGGTTCGTCGGAGCGGCGGAGGTAAGGCTGATTGCGGAAGCGCGCCCGGCGGGCGATCTCCGCACGTCGGGCGAGTGAGAGCGATTGGAGGAAAAGGCGCCCTTGGAACGTCGCCGTCGGCATCCGCAACGCAGGCGGGGTTTCGTCGGCCTCCGTCGCGGCAAGCTCGTTTGAATCGAGGTTGATCATGGTGCGCCCGCCTCCACTCTGGCGATGGATTTGGCCGTGCGTTGCGCCTCGGTGATTTGCCCACGGAGCACGCGCTCACAGAATTGCGCGGCCAGGGCGATGCTGCCCGCCATGAAGACGGGCGTGCCGCGTCGTTGCCATGCGGCCAAGCTGCCTACGATAGCGTTATCGCTGACGCCACCACCCCGTCGGCGGGCTTCGCAGAACAGGTCGGCCATGCTGCCTTCGCAGACGATCAGCAGTTGCCCGACGTAGCGACCGCGCCGGATTTCCCGGTCGAAGCGTTCCCTCTCCCGGCCGATGCAGGCAAGTAGATCCCCGGTTGCCTTTCGCTCCACGCAGACACCGTCCACCAGCGCGCTGGCGACGAGATCGCCAACGTCCAGCGTTGCCCGTTCGAGTATCACGTCGGGCGAGAAGTGCGTGGCCCACGGATGCGGCCACGGCTCGCGGGTGTCGATGCTCACTCGCATGGCGTTGACCTCCCAATTTCGACCACGGTGCAACCCGGCCCGAATGTCACCAGCGCGAGTTGTACCAGCGGATTATCGGCAAACCCGGCCCTTTCGACGGCGTGCCAGTCCTCGTCAGCCACATCGATTTCCGACGGGCGCGGGATTTTGCAGCCGGCCACCTTCACCGGCGGATCAATGGCGCGCAGTTCTGCCCAATCCTCCGGGGTAAGCTCGCGCCTGCCGGGGGTCCGGTTTGAAACCGGACCCTTTTCGTCATCTGGAAGGAAAACCTCCGGTGACCTCAAATCGCCAGAGTTCGTCTCGACTACGGACGCTTCGGACGGTTGTTTCGCTCCTCCCGAAATACTGCATGTGCGCGCGCGCATGTTATCTGTGGGGTCAAAAAGAAGCGTCCGAAGCGTCCGAGATTCGTTTTTTGTTTTGCCAAAATGTCTCACTTTGGGCATCAACCGCACTGGCACAGGATTCGGAACACCTTGTATGGCCCCCGCCCGACGATGTGCGGTGGTGCCGAGCAAATGCCCACGCGGCTTTTGATGTTTCGCACTCATCGCCCCGCTGACCTTTTTACGGAGCCTCTCTTCCTTCCAAGGGGGCTGGCAGGTCTTGTTGTAAATCTGGAGGAAACGAAAAGTCTCCGCCTCGTCGAGCGCGAACCCGTTGTATAAGTTGCAGGCGACTTTGAAGGTCTGGACATCGCCACCGCTGTGTTCGATAGCGGGCGGGCACCGATCCAAATAGCTGATGATTCGCTCCTCAAGCGTCATGGTCAGCGGCCTCCTCCGCGCGATCGACGAGACGCACGCCCGAAAAACCTTTCTTCGGCGTGCCGCCCCGCTGAATATCGTTACGCCGCGCCACCCGTCGAAGCTCCTGCATGGCGTCCCCAATGGACGTTTGCAGCCGCCGTGTCGGCAGTGGCTCCCAGCCCATCGTTTCACAATAAACTGAGTATGCCTCCTCCAGTTCGTACACGGTGACGTCCTGCCCCGGCACGTTGCTCACACCCTGCCGGACAAACTCACGCACGCTGTCACTTTCGGCGAGCAGTCCATCTACCCGCTGTCGCTGGCGCGGCGTCAGGCGGAAATCGCCACACTCCTGTAATTCCGCCAAGTGTGCCCGCGCGCCGTCCACCATCCAGCGGAGGATTCCCGGCCCTTCCTCGGCGAGCAACCGCCCGGCGAAGTCGCGCTCGGGACGCTCTGGCTTCGGTCGCTCGTACTTGACGATCATCAGTCGCCGCCGCCATGCATCCGCGTCACCGTCGAGCCTTACCCGCAATCGGCTATTGCAAGTGATCACCACGAAAAAATTACCTCGAACCGGGCAGCTTGCGTTGCTGCCTTTTCTTTCCGCATCGAGGAGATCATTGCCGACCAAGGCCTTCAGTTTGTGTGCGCCCTCGGCTTCCAAGAACCGCCCTTGGACATCTTTGCCCGTCAGCAGCACCTTGCCGATAAACCGGGCAATTTCGAATCGTTCCGAGAGATGCTCTGTGCGAATCTCACTGACGTTCTCGTTGCCAAGAATACGCTCCAAGATTTCAAGCAGCGTCGATTTGCCGCCGCCGGCCGTCCCGGTGAGCACGAGAATTTTTTGGGCTAGGTTGTTACCCAGCAGGCACGCCCCTGCATAACGCTGCACCAGTGATACGTCGTCGTGCGCCAGTGCCGATCCGAGCAACTCCCGTTTGAAGCGAGGGCAGTCGGCAGCAGGATCGTAGGCGACGGGCGCGGCGTTGCGCGAGCGATAGTCAGCACGGAAACCGCGCAACGCTGGCGGTTCCTCGTCAAGATGCAGCATACCGTTCGCAACATGGACAACACCGTCTTGGCGCATGAAAGCCTCGCGCGCTTCGACGTGCCCTTGAAGCAATCCGACCAACCCAAATAAGAATCGCTCGTTGCGCGCGTTGATGATCTGCGAGCCGTCGGCGGGTGAGAGTGCGTCGGCGTAAGCCTTCAGTTCCTCCGCGAACTCGATCTTGAGCGAAGCTGCTGTCCGCTGCCCCCACAGGCCCGTCTCGCCGTGGTAAGCGTAGAACGTACCCTCCGCCGGCTCGAAGAGAATATCTCCCGACGCGGCGAACCGTGCCACGAAGTACGGCGGATTGAGCGCGAGCTTACCCTTTTCTGAACGGGTGAACGGAGCACCATATTGCTCAATCAACGCCCGGTCCGCCGCGATGCCGGGGTCCTCCTGTTCTGGCATCCAGGAAGCTCGCCAGCCTTCAGGCCAATGGACCCGCTGGAAATGAAATTTCAGCGGGTCAGCATCTACGATCCAGGTGTAATCTTGGCCGCTCGGATGCATTCCCCACACGACACTCTGCCGGCCATCAGCGCGCCATTCCGCCACCTTCTTGCCCTCGGCATCTTTGGCGTCACCCGATGGTGGAAAAACACCTTGCGCGCGAATCCACACCTGACAACCCCGCGCGCCCCGCGTCCGAAACGAACCGGTTAGCTCCGGGTTCGCTGCCAAGAACGACTCGGCGTCGGCGTCGGCGTCGAAGTCGATGGCGCACAGCCCATCTGAAGCCGCCCCGAGAAGGACGCCGATATTACCGCCGTGGTTGAGCGAGTCCAAATAAGCCGGGTCGTCCATGCTCGCCCTCTGAACCTTTTGCCAGCCGGGCAGGGTCGGATTCTTCTTCCTTGTGGCAATAGCGAGCAGGACCGCATCCATGCCCAGCCGTTCGCGCACCCGCTGAACCGGGGAAAATCTCATCAGGCCGCCCTCCCGGTTGAAGATTGGGGCGCGTCCACCGCCAGCCGCAAAGGCCAGCAGAGCGGCGGTTGCAGCGAGGTCGTGGTAGGATTGTCGATGCGCGCGTCGAGGAAGCGACGGCTGAGAAAATGTCGCGCAGCCTGCCGGCTCCAGTTGCCCGCACCGACATGGCGTACAGAACGATCAGGAAGTCTCATGGCAATTTTTGCCTTGAGTGACCGCCCTACGTGTGCCAATCTTCCCGTGCCGCAGAAAGATTCACGCAAGGCCCTTACGTCACCCAATGGCGTGAGGGTTTTTGCTTATTGGGCCAGAAATCGGTCGAGTTCGGTTCGGGTAACCAACACATGCCGAAGATTGCGGCATGGTCGAATAAGGCCGCGATGAATCATCCGACGAACGGTGATCGGAGACACACCGAGGTATTTGGCGGCGTCGTGCAACTTGTATGCGACTGGCTGCACAGATGTTTGGGTAGAATTTTCCATAGCGCGAGTAACCACTGGCGACTTGGGATTTTAATTTCTGAGCGTCAACCTCCCACCGGCTCAAACGTGATATAATGTGATCTTATGTGGCCTTAACGTGCTCATGGAGAAGGGATAAAAAACCTTCAAAATTCTTTATCCGTAGAGGTTTTCCGAAGGACAATGACGGTCAGCCTTCCGTGAGAAAGCGGTCCAATTCGACCTTGCTGAAAACCAGTATTCGTAGAGTGCGATTCGGGCGCAGCAGTCCACGTTCGACCAGCCGGCGAACCGTGATCGGTGCGAGGCCGCCCAAATACTCGCAAGCGTCCCTGAGTTTGAACGCAGCGGGCTGAACGTCGATTTGTGCTTTCAGATGCTTTGGTGCTGTCATACGCACCGCATCTGATCTCAACTCTTACCCACCTTCGAGCGGTCTAAATGTTTCGCCCGCTTCGAAATGATTTTATCAATTATCCCGAGTCGTCCGGGATCTCTTTTGGATCAAACGGCGGCAGTTCAGGATCCTCTTCCGCATGAAACATCGGCATGATGACGTCGGGGTCACCGAAATATGCCACGCGGGCATGCTTGCCTCGGTGTGCGGCTTTACCCTTCGGCATCTGAAAGAGCTTGCGAAGGTAGTCTTCGGGCTTTTTCGCGGCAGTCCGCAACGCCCGCCAATCCGTGTAGATGTCCATCCCAGCCTTGCCGCCGCCCGCCTTCCCGGATTTGGCAAAATGCTCGCCGATCAACTCGGTCGCACGCTTGGCTGCCGCGACGATGCGCGCGTTCTCTGTCACGCCCTTCTGATCTTCCTGACAGCTATCCAGAAGCCGGCGTGCGCCTAACGTCCGCAAGTAGTCGGTGTAGCTCTGGCGACCGGCGCGCTTTTTCTCGGTCCCCTTCGGACGGAACTGGCTCAACACCGCCTCGAATTTTCTGAGCAGTTCGGAGTCGCTCAAGGTCCAGTCAATGCGGATCGGCATGTATGTCGCATTCCGTTCGGTGAAGGGACGCTTGATCGGGAATCCCTGCTTGTGCATGCGGTCGCGGAGATCCAC
This sequence comes from uncultured Chthoniobacterales bacterium, assembly GCA_964245035.1. GTDB lineage: Bacteria > Verrucomicrobiota > Verrucomicrobiia > Chthoniobacterales > SZAS-18 > CAHJWO01. Next base: position 7,620 of record CAXTMD010000004.1, on the reverse strand, counting down.
AACCATTTCGAGGCGGTACGGACGGGTGGACTCCGCGATGGTGTCGATGCGCTTCGCGCGTTCCTCCTGGTCAATCTTGAGCCAAGGCTCATCGGGAAACTCCGGGCAAAGCAGGGCGATGCACTCCAAGCCGGGGATAAACAACAGGGCCTCCCGCTCACGCCAACTTAGTTTTTTGATGGCATCGGTGACGGCGGGTGAAAACCGCGCGTACTCGTAGTAGCTGCATGCTTGGTGCTGCTCCGGTGGACACGACGTGAGATTCCACTCGGACGAATCAAGGCTCATTGGTGTCGTCTGCCATGAGTTCCGCCATTCGCTCGGAATGCACGTTTCGAACGTCACTGTACGTACCCAGGATGAGTTTGCCGCCGTCGTTGTGACCCTGCCATTTAGCGATCACCTTCACATCGACGCCGCGCTCAATTGCCCTGGTGATAAACATGCGCCGGAACGCGCGGTGGCTGTACTTCGGCAGCCCGAGCCGTTTGCACGCTTCCGAGATCGCATGCTTGGCATCCTTGATCTTGAACACTTTTTCGTCCCCCGGCGGATTCCCGCCGCCCGCCGCGCGCATCCGTTCGAGCAACGGGCGGAGTTGCGGGAAGATCGGCACGGTGAGAGTGCGCCCGGTCTTCTTTCGGCGCGCCTTGAACTCTCCGGCTTTCCAGTCGATGCGGCCCCAGAGGAGTGAACTTGCCTCCGCCTGCCCCAAGCCGGCCAAGCCGATGAACTCGACAAAATCGCCGCTCTCCTGTGAGTCGGCGTTGAAGCGTTGCGCCCGGATGTCCGCCACGATGGCGCGGAAATCCTCGAAGCTCGGTGTGGTCCTGATAGGATCGACCTTCTTTTTACCTTTCAGTCCCTCGACGGGCGAGTGGGCAATCAGACGATCCTTCACGGCTAGGGCAAATACGTCCTTGATGAAAGCCAGATAGAGATTGTAGGACGGCCCCCCGAAGGAATAGCTGGCCAGCCACGCGGCCACTTTCGAGGTCACGACCTTGTTGATCGCCACGCCGGCACCGCCTGGAAGATCCCGCTTCAGGGCGACAGCGATGTCCGTTTTTCGCCGCACGGTCTTCTCGGCTTGGTGCTGCACGGTCGCCAGATAGCGGTCGCACATTTCTCCGAGAGAGCATTTGCCTGCCGCAAGGTCCACGCGCGCAAGATCGCGCCGGAGGTCCCCCAATTTCCGCTTCGCCGTCGCCTGATCCGTGGTCTCGAGGCTCTTGAGAATTTCCTTGCCCCGACTCTCGAAGCGCGCATAGTAAACGCCGTTGGACGAGTAACGGAGAAGACACTCTCCGACTCTCTTAAAGGTGCCCGGCCTACGCTCAGTTGCTCCCATGCGCTCCTGAGTATAAGCCGGATAAAATAGCCGGACAAGGGGGTTTGACGAGTGCCAGATACCAGTTATAAGTGTCTTAACAGCAGGAAGATGGGGGTATAGCTCAGTTGGTAGAGCGTCTCGTTCGCAATGAGAAGGCCAGGGGTTCGAATCCCCTTACCTCCAAGCACTTACGTAAGATTTCAGCCGTTTTCTACGGCACTTTTCTACTAGGACGCCCTGGTGTAGACTGTCCGCATGGGCGACTTCGAGAAGGTCGGTGAGTGCCTGTACCGCTACGTGCCGTCCGGCACGTACTACGCGCGGCTGTACGTGAAGGGCCGCCAGGTGTGGAAAAGCCTCGGGACCAAGGACCGGGCCCTGGCGAAACGAAAGCTGCCCGCCAAGCGCGCCGAGCTGGAGAAAACCAACCTCGGGGCAGGCCGGGCCACCTTGGCGGTGATGTGTGATCGGTACATGGCCACCGCGCGGCAGGACAAGCCCAAGACGCTGCGTCGCAAGACGGACATCGCCGCGCGGCTTAAAAGCGACTTTCCCCGCGGCGCGGACGTGTCCATCGCCAAGATTGACCCGTCGCGCGTCGAGGCATGGCTCGCCAGCTACGACTTCGGGGCGGCCAGCTACAACCTGTATCTGCAATTTATCGGCGCGGTGTTTCGCTTGGCGGTGCACGACGGCATCCTTGCGCCACCCTCCCCCATCGCGCACCTCAAAGCCAAACGGGCAGCTCAGCCGATCCGCACCACGCCGACGCTGGAAGAGTTCCGGGCCATCGTCGCCGAGATCCGCGCGCAGCCGTTCAACGCCGACGCCAAGGCCAGCGCCGATTTCGTCGAGTTCGTTGGCTTGGCAGGACTTGGCCAAGCGGAGGCCTCTTCACTTACCTGGGGTGACGTGGACTTTGAAAAAGGGCGCATCACGACGTTTCGTCACAAGACGAGCAAGGGATTCATCGTGCCCATTTTTCCGCAACTTCTGCCGCTTCTAAAGAGGATGCGCGAGCAATGCGGGCACACGACTTCGATTGAATCGAAGGTGTTCGGCATCAAAGACGCCAAGAACGCGCTGGCAGCCGCGTGTCGGCGGCTAAAACTACCATCGTATAGCCACCGAAGTTTCAGAAGAATGTTTATTACTGCCGCCGTGGAGCGTGGGATCGATCCCAAGGCAATCGCCGGCTGGCAGGGCCACCAAGATGGCGGCCGGTTGATTTTGTCCACCTACAGCCACCTGCGCCCCTCTCACAGTGACGCGATGGCGCAGTTGATGAAGTAGCATCACCCAAGCGCGGCGTGTTCCATGAGGTTGTGAATACTCCTCAGAATGTCGTTGCCCTTGTCGATGGCGGTCACGGTGGCCCGGGCGGCATCCAGGGCGGTGTGGCCCGTGGAGGTGTGCTCGCCCCGGTCCTTTTGCAACGAGGCCGGCGAAACTGCCGCCGCGCCAAAGACAGACTTGCCCGCCAGTCGGGCCGCAGGATCATGAGCGGAATCACCCCGCCAGGATGCCAGCGCGCCTTCGACACTCGGCGCGCTGCTCAAGAACTTGCTCGCGTCCGACTCCTCGAACATGCGCGGCGTGCTGCCCCCGTGAAGGCCGCCACCAGCATCCATGTCGCGCGCGCCGCCAAAACCGCTCTTGTCCCCGACGTGGCCGCTGACCAAACTCGTGCCGGTTTGCACGAAGCCTGCCCTCGGCGCACGCACCTCGCCCGTCACCGGGTCGTAGCCGCTGATGATGTTGTCGTCCATGTCCCGCGTGACGCCAACCAAGCCGTCCGTGCGGTTGATCTGCGCATCAATCTGCGCGTTGCGGGTTCTACGCCTTTGCATCTGGTAGATGCCGCGGTTGATCTGGCCGGGCGACTTGCCAAACTCCAAGCGCTGCGCGAGCTGCACGGCGTTCGCGTTCGACTCGCGCTCCAGGATTAACGAGCGCTGTTCTTCGGTGGTGATGAACTGCCGAGTTTTCAGTTCCTTGTCGATTAGCGTCACCCGCCTTTCGGCCATGGCGAGCGATTGCTGCTCGGTCGTCAGGGCGGAGAGTTGCAGCGCGTTGGCTTCCCGTTGCAGCCGGAACTGATTTTCGCCTGCCGAGCGCGCCTCTTCGGCGGCCTTGACCTGGTCGCCGTACCGGAGTTCGACGAGTGATCGGTTTTCCGGCGTGGCGAGACCCGCAGCCTTCTGTTCGTTCAGCTCGCGCTCCTGCTGCAGGCGCAGTTCGTCGATCCGCGACGTTTGCTGGTCGAGGCGCAGGCGGTTGTCGGAAAGCCGCAGGTCCTGACCCAACGCCCCGGTGATCTGTCCGCGGATGCGCGCCTCCTCTTGGGCGAGGTCGCGCTGGCGCAACTGGTTCTCCAGCCGGTCGGTATCCAGATGTTCCTGTGCCTTGGTGCCGTAATTGGCTGCATAGCGCGCGTCGAGCGCGATCTGCGCGACGCTTTTGACCTTCGCCCCGAGGAAGTGGGCGTCGGGGGGGTTCAGGTCCGCGTCCTGCGCCTTCAGTGCCTGCTGCGCTTCCCGCAGCGCGGGCAGGCGACCGACGAGCGAAGACGAACCTTCGGCTGCGCTAGTGATGCGATTAGCGTTGGATAGCTTACGCATGCTTTCGCTGAGCGCGTCGGCTTCCTGTTTGGCCGAAGCGGCCTCGGCCTTGAAGTTCTGGAGGGCTTGGCCGGCGAACTCAACCCCGGCAGCAACCGCGCCCGCCGTGAACGCGGACAGCTTCATGCTGCTGGTCAGCTTGCCGATGCCCTTGGTGATCAGTGAGGAAGGGTCGAGGATCGTGCCTTTGACGTTGCCGACCTTTTCGCCGTACGCTTTTTTAACCTCACGGATTTTCTTGATGCTGCGGTCCGCGCCGTCCACGAGATTTGTCGTGTCAGCGGAAAAAACCGCGCGGACCTCTTCCGAGATAGTCGTTGGCATTTGTGTTGTCTAAAAGTTGCCGGTTTTTATCCCAGGAAGAGCCGGCGTCCCCGCTTTTTCACCACTCCGGGCATGACCACCCGGGGCAGAATGTTCTAGCCCGCTACTTCTGCGGGTTGGGGTGAATTAAAATGCTCGCGCAGCGGTTCGACCACGCGCATCAGCTCGGCGAACCAGAAGTACGGCGCGCCGTGTTGGTTGAACTCGGGCTTGGGTCCATTCATCTCTGCGACGCACCTTGCCAAAGTAAATTTGAACCCGGCGAGGTGACCCACCAGCGCGCTTTTTTGCGGGCTCTTGGCCTTGTCGGGCTCCAGACCGCAGTCTTGCGCCTCCTGCGCCGCGGCCTCCCGCATACGCTTTTCCTCGATGGGCGCAACGCGCTCCAGTTCTTCGCCGATGCGCTGCAGCGCCGGCTCCAGCAGTTCGCGGGTCAGCTCCCGTTGCAGGTCGAAGTTGTGCGCGTCGAACTGCCTGGCGGGCAAGACGGCCGGATCGGTCAGCGCGAGGCGGATCGCGTGCAACTGGGTATTCAGAAGCTGGTGGAGAGCGTTCGTCTGGTAGGCCGCCAGGAGCGCCCGCGCATCGTCAGGATCGAACGACCGTTGCAGGCGCATGGTAAGCGCGGCCACGTCGCTGGTGCCGGTGCCCAGGATGTTCGCGAGGTTTTGACCGCGCAGGCACAGGATTTCGAAGCGCAGCTTCGCCGCGGTGTACTTCGCGAAGAAATCGGGCCCGTCGGCCACCACCCGGGCAAAGTATTCGTTGATGCTGCTCGGCGCAGGTTTCGGTCCCTGCCAGATGCGTGAGAGATTCATAGAAGTTGGAGCTTAAAGGGGCGTGATGTTGTTATTCGGGGCGACCTTCGTTTGACCACGCGCTGAAGCCGACGTGACTGTCCGCGCGAGCCAAAAGAATTGCTCGGCCGCGGCTGTTGCCTTTCGTCATGTAGGACCGGATCCTCGCGCTGAACTTGCCGGCCGTGTCAGGGGCAGATTTGACCGCGCCGATATGCTCGGGGCGGCCGGCGGCCTCCCACTCGGCGAAGCCCTTGTGGTCGACGTTGCGGGCAAGCAGGATCGCCTTGCCCCTACTGACGCCGGGGGCCTGCATCTTCTCGTCGACCCGGGCGGCAAAACCGGCGGCGGTTCCCGGAGTGTTTGCCGGCGTGCGCGAGGTGGAAAACGCCGCTGGCCGGGCGTGGTTCAGAATGGCGTCCACCGTGTCGAGCATTCCTTCCTGCTCGTTCGGCGTGCATTCCTTGAAGGCTTCCCGCGTGTGCGCAGGCAAATGAGCGAGCAAATCGTGATTGGATCGGTTTCGGGGCATAATTTGCGGTGTATGCCCTAGACTTGGGATTTCTCGCGAGGGTTGTTTCAACGATTTTTGCCCCAAGCGTCTTCTTTTTCCCATCGCCGCAACAACCTCAGGAGCGCGGCGTCAACCCGCCTCACCTTTAGCGCCATCCGCCGCGCGTAGGCCTCCCGCTGAAGCCGCAGGACGTGCGTGCGCTTCTCGGGTGGCGTCATGGCCCGCCGGTCGGTCGTGCGGCGTTTGTAAGTTCGCATGAGCTAAGTAGATGCTTTGATAAATGTCGCCCGCGGGTGTGACGTGACCCAAGTTTCGGCGACTTGTCCCACAAGCAAAGATGTTGGTCTCGTTGGCCCCTGTTGGTTGGCGACCTTTTCAAAAGATTCCTTCCCCCACCCTAACAACTTTCCCTGCTTCGTCTCATTTTTGAGAGTCATGCTAGGGTTTGTTCCCTCGCCGTTTCTCATCGGTGATTCTGTGAGGCGGCTCGTCGTCGCAGGTACGTGCGCCGGGCGTTTTGGTCGGCCTTGTTCTCGCACTGAGCAAGGCGGCGTTCCGCCACGCTGGCGTAGATCCGCGGCCGACCGACCGTTCGGTTTCCAAAGACGGCGGTGCTGGTTGGCTGCGCGTCGACGGGTTGTAGCAACAGCAGCGCAACGGTCTCAGTGTGGCGACGGCCAACGGGGCTTTGCCACAGCGTCAGGTGCACGGACGTGAACGGATCGACACCAGCGTCCACAGGTTGCCAGCCCGCTTCGAGCAGCAAGGCGTTCACAGTCCCAAAATCGCGCGCATGGTGTTCTTAAGCGTGGAGAGATCGCGCATGGCCTCCAGCTTGTCGGGTGTTTCGAGGTGGCCGGATTCGGTCGCCTTGGCGAGCGTGTTGCACACGACATTGTAGGCGTCGCGCACCTGGTCGCGCAGTTCGGCTAGCAGGCGTGTGTGATCGGCCAGCAGGCCGGACGCCTCGACGTGGACACGCCGGAGGTAATCGGCGTTCCACTTGTCAGGCTCGGCCGGTGCGGCGTGGTCGGTAGTGTTGTCCATGGTAAGGGCGGCGGGGTTTGATTGCTTGGATTGCGAGTGCGTCGCGTTCGGTAAACAGCCTGCGGGTCATAGGGCTGACCCATTGGCCGGTGGCCGGATCGTGCGTCCAACCAGCGGCAACGAGGGTATCGGAGGAATTTTTCCGTCCGCCAAATTGCCTAGTTTTGGCGGAATCGTTTGGCGGAAATTCCGGCAATTTTCCCGAGGAATTCCGGCGGAAATCTGGCGGAATTTCCGGCAACACTTTCCGCGAAAGTCCGGCAATTTGGCGGACGGAATTTTC
>CAXTMD010000004.1:239-691 GCA_964245035.1 uncultured Chthoniobacterales bacterium | reverse complement strand
GCAAAAGCGTGCGGGCCTGCTTGGTGGAAAGGAGGTGCCAACCATTCTCGCCGTCGGAAAAGATGGCGCGCAGGTCGTCGGCGGTGATGACGCGGCGCTTCTCGCCGGGCGCATCGAACTCGTTCCAGTCAAAGTCCGCCGCTGGTTGAAACAGTCCGTTGCACCGTACCCAAGCCGAACGCGGCCCCAACTCGCCGTCGTTGTTTTTACAGCAGGTGAACACGACGCTCGTTTCCTCGGGATCTTCGCTGCCGTGTTGGATGACGAACGCCGAGCGAGGCACGCTGCCGAGCGCGTAGCCGCCGGCTAGAATGTTAAGCAGCCCACGGCCGTTCGTGCGCTCGCCAACTCCAGGCTTGCGCGTATGGGCCACGATGCCGAGCGCCGGAGCCTTGTCGCCCGTGGGCAGCATGGAAAGCAGTCGCGTGAACGTCTCCAGGTAATCCTTGCTC
>CAXTMD010000004.1:0-229 GCA_964245035.1 uncultured Chthoniobacterales bacterium | reverse complement strand
GGCGTAAATTCCGGAAATTTTCCCGAGTAATTCCGGGGTAAATCTGGCTTAATTTCGGGAAACATTTTCCGCTAATGTCCGGAATTTTGGGGGACGGAATTTTCTGGTTGCGACGTCATTTGAGCGTGAGAAATCCCCCTTTGTCCTTGAGCAAATCCCTAAACTTGCCCTTCAGTTCCAGCGCGGCGTAGCAGGCGGTTTGCTTGCAGCCTGTATGCTCCTGCAAAAG
>CAXTMD010000003.1:3022-37570 GCA_964245035.1 uncultured Chthoniobacterales bacterium | reverse complement strand
TTTGGCGAGTTCGCCCGCGACGCGGCCGTAGCTCATCACCAAGATGCGGTCGCTCATCCCGATCACTTCGATGAGATCCGACGAAATCAGGAGGATGCCCAACCCTTGGGAGGCCAGTTCGTCGATGAGACGGTAGATCTCGGCCTTTGCGCCCACGTCTACCCCACGCGTGGGTTCGTCCAAAATGATGACGCGGCATCCCGCCTCGAACCATTTGGAGAGCACGACTTTTTGCTGGTTGCCGCCCGAGAGCGAATCCACGGGAGCATCCATGTCCCGAGCCTTGACGGCCAGGCGGCCCATGAGCCGGCCGACCATGACGCGCTCCGCTTTGCGCTGGATGAAGCCCAACCAGGCGGTCAGACGCTTGAGCACGGGCATCGTGGTGTTCTCACGGATGGGTAATGAGGTCACGACGCCCTGTCCCTTGCGGTCCTCCGGCACGAGTCCGATACCGGCGCGCACGCCGTCCCGCGGCGAACGGATGTTCTGTACCCGGTTGTCCAACGTCACGGTGCCGCCCCCTGACCGGTCCGCGCCGAAGATGGCCCGCGCCATCTCCGTGCGCCCGCTGCCGACCAGCCCGGCGACCCCGAGGATCTCGCCCGCGCGCAACTCGAAGGAGGCGTCGAGCACCTTGGGAGCCGAGCGGAGATTTTGCACGCGCAGCACCGGCTCGGCGATCTTGCACTCCGTTTGCGGAAACAGCGTCGTCACGCGCCGGCCCACCATCATGTCGATGAGCTGGTGTACGTCGATGTCCTTGGGCAACACCGTGCCGACGGTACGGCCGTCCTTGATGACCGTGATCGAATCAGCCACCTCGAAAATTTCCTCCAGCCGGTGGGAAATGTAGATGACGCTGACCCCTTTTTTGGAAAGGTTGCGGACGATCTCCAGCAGCCGGCGGGCATCCTGCGGCGCGAGCACCGCAGTGGGCTCATCCAGCACGAGGATCTTCACGTCGTGCGAGATGGCCTTGGCGATCTCGACCACCTGCTGGTACGCCACGGGCAGGTCGCCGACCAGCACATCCGGGTCCAGATCGAAGCCGATGTCGCGCAGAAGCCCGCGGGAGCGTTCCCGCAAGCGACGGTGGTTGACGAGGCCGCCCAGTTCTCCCAGGAAAACGTTCTCCGCCACGCTCAGGTGGGGGGCGAGCGCCAGTTCCTGGTAGATCACCGAGATCCCCAGTTCCCGCGAAACGCGAGGGCTGGAGATTTCGACTTTTCGTCCCCCGACGCGAACCTCGCCGGCGTCACGCCCGTACGCGCCGGAGAGAATTTTCATGAGCGTGCTCTTGCCGGCGCCATTCTCGCCGAGGAGGGCGTGAACCTCTCCCTGGCGCACGGCAAACGACACGCCATCCAAGGCGTGAATCCCCCCGAATCGCTTGGAGATGCCGACCATCTCCACTCCGTAGTCTGCCGTTGGTTCCTGCATGGAGTCGGGTGACGAGCGGTTCGAGAGGATGGAGCAGGGGAGCGGCTAGAACACCGCGTCAGGCTTGTAGTACTTCGCCACGTTGGCCTTGGTGATGGCCAGGGGCTCGGTCGTGCTCAGCTTAGGGAAGTTGGAGGGCAATTTGCCCTGGGCAGCCCGCGCGCCGATGTCAACCGCCAGGCGGCCGATCTCAGCCGGATCGTTGCGTCCAGTCGCGCCGTACTTGCCGTCCATGATGAGCTTGAGGGCTTCCTTCTGGCCGTCGGCGGCGGCGAAGACGAGCACGTCCTTCTTGCCCGCGGCTTCGAGCGCACGCATCGCCCCGAGGTTCATGCTGTCGTTCTCGGCGAGGATGACGTTCACCTCCGGGTGCGCAGTCAAGAGGTCCTCAGCCGCCTTCAAGCCTCCTTCCTGTGTCCAGGCACCCCAACCCTGACCCACGATGGTGAAGCTCGTCTTGCCGAACTTGCGCAACTGCGCCTCGTGGATGCCTTGAAAGACGCCCTCGCGGCGTTCCTGACCGACCGGGTTCCCCTGCTCGCCGCTCAGAAGACCGATCTTGAGGTCCTTGTCCCCGACCGCGCCAACCAACCACTCGCCGATGGCTTGGCCGTTGGCGGTGTTGCTCGATTGCACGATGGTCACGTAATCCGCCGAGGGATCGATGGAACTATCCACGATCACCACCGGCACGTGCGCCGCTGTGGCTGCCTTGGTGGCCTGCACCATGCCCTTGGGGTCTTTCGGATTGAGCAGCAGCACGTCGATGTTCTGTGAGAGCAGGTCTTCCACGTCGGAGATCTGCTTAGTCAGGCTGTTCTGGGCGTCGGTCGAGACGAATTTGTAGCCGGCCTTTTCCGCCGCTTCCTTGGCTGCCGCCTGTTGGGCGGCGAAGTACGGCGCGGAGAGCGTCTTGCTGGAGTAACCGATCTTGAGGACCTTGTCTTTGGCGTGCGCGCTCAACGCACAGACGGTGAACAGCGCGACGGCGCTCACCGAACTAAGCAATGTTTTCATAGGAGGAATGTCGGATGGTAGCTGCGGTGGTGTTCGGCGAAGCCGGTCCCGCATGAGTCCGCTTTGGCTGGCAGATGCTCTTCGCCATGCGTGGACACGGCGGCAAAGTCCTGTGGTCAGCCGGGGGGAAGTCTGGGGGATCGGCGGCGTAGCAATGTATTTTTGCTACAAGGAACACCTGATTGAATGGCAACAAGCCGCGATACGCAACTTAAAAAACGCCAGGTGATCTGATTTTTTGCTGCCGCCGCTTCGCACGACCGTAGTTTTGCAACGAACTGATGGATCCGCTTAGGAGGTTGCGCTTGCGCTTGCCGACGTTATACGCTTGGTGCCCAGGCCCACCGAGACGGGCCGTGTCCATGCCAAAATTGCGCAACGCCCCCGATCTCCTCGACCCCGCCCGCAACGTGCTGGAAGTCATCACTTCCTCGCTGCCGACGCTGAGGCGTTCGGATCGAAAGGTAGGCGAACTCGTCCTGGCCGACCCTGACGCCCTGGTCGGGGCAACGCTCGCGGAGACCGCCCGGCGCGCGGAAGTCAGCGAACCTACCGTCATCCGTTTTTGCGAGGCCATCGGCTGCGAGGGCTACCAAGCTTTCAAGCTACGGCTCGCACAGAGCATGACGTTGGGGATGCCGGCCACGCTGTCGGTGCTCACCGCGGGAGACTCCCCGCAGGTGCTCGCCGACAAGGTGTTCGACTACACCATGAACAGCTTGGACCGGGCGCGCCGACAACTGGACCACCGCGCGCTCGCACAAGCCATCGATGTGCTTGAAAAAGCGTCGCGGATCGACTTCTTCGGCTTCGGCGCGTCGGGGATCGTAGCGCAGGATGCACAGCAGAAGTTCCCGCTTTTCGGCGTGCCATGCTCGGCGCACGCAGACGCTCACCAGCAGTTCATCACCGCGGCCATGATGAAGCCAGGGGACGTGGCCGTGGCGATCTCCAACACCGGCCACACGGTCGCCATCCTAGAGGCGGTCGAGGTGGCGCTGAAGAACGGCGCGACCGTCATCGGCATCTCCGGTCATCGCAGCCCGCTCATCGAACGCTGCCACATCGGCCTGATCTGCGAGACGCTGGAGAACACCGACCTCTACACGCCGACCATCTCGCGCCTGGCCGCGCTCGTGCTCATCGATATCTTGGCCACCGCCGTCGCCTTCCGGCGCGACGACGTGCACCACGCCCAGCTCGCCCGCATGAAACAGGGCCTGGCCGACATGCGCGCCGGGCACCTTCACGACACCAAGCGGCGGGGGGATCACCAGCCTCGAACCGTTTGGCACGACGGAAGCCAGCACGCAGCAAAAGACGGCGGCGAGCACTTCCCGCCGTCACAGCAGCCCAAGACCTGAGACGATGCCCGAGACACGGGACATTACCCTTTGCTCGCAAGGAAGCATCAAGCCTCCGGGAAAAGCGCCGTCTTGACGCCTTGACGCTTCCACGCCCGTTCCAGCGCCTCACCGTAATCGCTGAAGGGCAATTCGTCGGTCACCACGTCTCTGACGTTCACCCGGCCGCTTTCCAAGTACGCGATTGCCCGGGGGAAAGTATCGATCTGCGCGAACGAACCTTTGATGGAGACTTCCTTGCGAAAGAGGTTAAACGGATTGAACCGCGCCATTGCCGCTTCCGGGTACACGCCGTAGATCAGCACCGTGCCGCGCCGCCGCACGTACCGCAGAGCTTCCTCGCACAGGTAGGACGCGCCGGTCGCCTCGATCACGTAGTCGAAGCCGTTCGCACTGAGTTCCTGCAAGCGGCGGCGGTGGACCTCCGGGTCGTTCCGGTCGATGGCGACCACCTCGTCGGCGGAGAGTTTTGCGGCCAGATCAAGCTTGGGTCCGGCGGGCGCGGCAACCCCCAAGCGAGCCGCGCCGTTGAGTTTGAGCAGTTGTGCCAGCACCTGCCCCGTGGGGCCCGCGCCGAAGAGCAGCACGTCGCTGCCCGGTTTGGCGGCGAGCACTTCGAGGCCGTGGACCGCGCAGGCCGTGGGCTCGACCATGATTGCCTCCCGCGGCGTGAGGCGGTCAATCGGAAAGAGGCAATCGGCCGGCAGCGTCAGGTACTCGGCGAAGCCGCCGTTCAGGTGGACTCCGTAAGAAGTCATGTTCTCGCAGAGCAGGAAGTCGCCGCGGCGGCAGTAGAAGCAGGTGCCGCACACGATCTGGTTGTTCGCCACCACGCGCTGGCCTACCTGCAACCCACGCGCTTCTGCGCCTAACTCGACGATGGTACCCGTAAATTCGTGTCCCGGGATCAGCGGAAAGCGTGGGCCGAACTCGCCTTCGTGGATGTGCAGATCGGTGCCGCAGAGACCGCAGGCATCGATGCGTAAGAGAGCTCCGTTTGGCGTAATCTCGGGATTGTTCACCTCGCGGTAGGAAAAGCTCCGGGGAGCATCGTAGACAACGGCTTTCATTATCTTGGGGGTGGAGTTAGGCAGCCGTCAGGGCATCCAGGCGGTCGTAAAAACCTTGGCTCGTTTCGAGCAGATCATCAAAGAGCGCGCCCAGTTCGGCGTAGCGTTCGCTCCAGAGGGGATTGGGCACGATCTCGGGGGCGAACTCGACGCACCGCGCCGCCGCGGTTTCCTGATCGGGGAAGGTCCCGGTCGCCAGGCCCGCCAGCATCGCGCAGCCCACGACGCCGCATTCCGACTTAGTCGGCACGACAATGGGGCAGCCGTACGCGCTGGCCTTGATCTCCAGCCAGAGCGCGGTCTTCGCGCCGCCGCCGCTGGCGACCAAGCGTTCGATGGGATGGCCTGCCGCCTCCATGAGACGCAGATTGCGTCGGGCGGCCAGCGCCACGCCTTCCATCACGGCACGGTGCAGGTGCCCGGTGCCATGTCCGCTGGTCAACCCGAAGAACTGTGCGCGCGCGTTCCGGTGCGCACCGAGTCGGTCGCCGTTGAGGTACGGCAAAAAGAGCAACTGTTCGGCACCCGCCGGCACCGACGATGCCAATACCACGATCTGGTCGTACGTGTACTTGTTCTCGTGGAAGGCGCGCCGCGCCCAACGCATCGCGTCACCCCCGGCGTCGAGGATGGTGAACGCGTTCCAATGCCGGCCGTCAACGCTCATCACGTTGGTGATGGTCGGATCGACCGAAGGTTTTTCGGTGCAAAGCGTCACGAGCGTGGAAGTGCCCGTCGAGTCCGACCCGGTCCCGGGACGGATGACGCCGGAGCCCAGCAGGCTGCACGGGAAGTCGCCCGCGCCGGTGATCACCGGTGTCCCCTCGCGCAACCCGGTCTGCGCGGCGGCTGCGCGCGTCAGCGTGCCCATGAATTCGGCAGGAAGTTTCAAGGCGGGGAGCAGTTCGTGTCGCAGAGCGAGTAGATCCGTGACCTCCTGGCTCCAACCGCCCCGCGGATAGTCGTAGAGGAAGCTGCACGTCGCCTCCGGGTAGTCGATGACCCGCTCGCCGGTCAGCTTGAAGTTGATATAATCCTTGGGCATCAACATCGTCGCCGCGCGGCCGTATGCTTCGGGATGGTTCTCGCGAATCCACACCAGCTTGAACGCCTGCCAAGCGGACGACGGCGGATTGACGGTGGTGGGCAGAAGTTTTTGCACGCCGTGCTCCCGCTCAAAGCGGGCGACGAGGTCGCGCGTGCGCTTGTCGTTCCACAGCGGCACGGCGTCGAGGGTCGGCTCGCCCGCCTGGTCGATCAGCACCGTGCCGTGCATCTGGCCGCAGGCTGCGACCGCCGCGACCCGCTCGGCGGCGTGCGGCAGCATGGTGAGCACCGCGCGCGTGGTTTCCACCGTTCCTTTCCACCAATCCCGGGGACGCTGCTCGGACCAACCCGGACGCGGAACGATCTGCGCGTGCTCCTTGGCGTGGAAGGCCAGGATCTCGCCGCGGGCGTCGAGCAGCGCCGAACGCACGCTGCCTGTGCCCACGTCAATGGCAAGAAACAGGTCGGGGGAACTCATGCGTGGCTCCGTTGGTTACCAGCAGGTGTAGCCGCCGTCGAGCACCAGGTTGGTGCCGGTGCAGTACGTGCTCGCATCCGACGCCAGGAACAACACGGCCGCTGCCGCCTCGGACGGCTCTCCCACGCGGCCCATCGGTGTCATGTTCAGCCACGCGGTCCGCCATTCCTCGTTGGACATGCCGAGTTTGAGCAAGTCCGTGCCGATGTAGCCGGGCGAGATCGCGTTGACGCGCACGCCGCGTTTGGCCCACTCGCCCGCGAGGGATCTGGTCAGCATGATGACCGCCGCTTTCGAGGCGTTGTAGGCCGACTGCGGCTGGGGATAGTTGGAGATCATCCCCGACATGGACGCCGTGTTGACAATGGCTCCTTTGCCCTGCGCCAACATGAGTTTGCCGAACTCGCGGCAGCAGTAGAACACGGCGTTGAGGTTGATGTTGATGACGCGCAGCCAATCCTCGTCGCTGCAATCCTCGCTGGGCACGTTGCAAGCGATCCCGGCGTTGTTGAAGGCCACGTCGAGCCGGCCGTATCGCTGTTGCACGGCGTCGGCCAGGTGCCGCACCTGCCCGGAGTCCGTCAGGTCGGTCTGGAAGAAATCCGCGCCGAGTTCCTGCGCAGATTTGCGGCCGACTTCGGCGTTGATGTCCACGAGCGCGACCGTCGCACCGCACGCACGAAAGGCGCGGGCGGTTTCGTAGCCGATGCCGCGCGCACCGCCGGTCACTAGGACGACGCGGTCATCAAATTTGAACGTGGAAGGATAGTTCATGGCAGTTCAAAAAGAATGGGAGAAAGAGGGAAGCATAATCCTTAGCAGGTACGGCGCCCTTCATTTCCTGGACGGAGCGGTGGCGAGGCAGGCGAGGAGGTTGTCGACGGCGGTCGTCAGCGCACGGTCGATGCTCTCGGGAGTGAATCCGCCGATGTGCGCGGTGGACACCACCCGCGGGTGTGTCGCCAGACGCCAATCGGTTGGCGGTTCGCCGTCGAACACGTCGAGCCCAACCCCAGCGACCCGCCCGTCTTCGAGGGCTTGCAGCATGGTCTCACTGTTGATCAACCCGCCGCGGGCGGTGTTAATTACGAGACACCCTCGCTTGAGGCTGCCGATGGCCGCGGCATCCAGCACCGGCAGTCCACCGGTGCGGGGCGGGCAATGCAAACTGATGACATCGCCGGAGGAGAGCACTGCTTCCAGTACGGCGTAGCAAAAACCGGCGGGCGCGCCGTCCCAATTTGGAAATGGATCGTAAGCGACGACCTTCATCCCGAACGCCAGCGCAAACCCGGTAACCAACCGTCCGATCTTTCCGCAGCCCACCAGGCCGAGGGTGCGGCCTTCCAGCTCGAAGCCTCCGTACCGCTCCCAGCGGTGCGCTTTGATCGCTTGGTCGTTGCGGGTCAGAGAGCGGGCGAGACAGAGCATCAAACCCAGGGCAAGTTCCGCCACGCCGCGGGCGTTGGCGCCTTCGGCGCGCAGGATGCGGATGCCCAAGCGCTCCGCCGCCGTCGTGTCGATGGCGTCGGCGCCTGTGCCGTTGCGGCTGATGGCGCGCAGCTCCCGGGCGGCTTCGAGCACACCGGCCGGGACGTTTTCCACTCCGGCCAGGTAGCCCACGCAGCCCGGCAACAGCGCCATGAGTTCTTCTTCGGTCGGCAGCGCGCCGGGCCGACAAAAGACGGTCTCGTAACCTGCGGCCGTCAGCTTCTGCAATGAGTGGTGGCCGTCCCGCGTTGCCGACCGCGGCGTGACAAGAATCCGGCCGTTCATGCGACCACCTCTTTTCCGCCGCGCCGGAAGACACGCTTGGGAAAGCCTTCTTTTTCGATGTCGCCGTAGTTGTGCCCGGCGTCACCCGGCCAGACGCAGAAGATCGACAGCGGCTCGGTCCCGGTATTCACCGAGCGGTGCGCCCAGTAGGGTGGCACGTAGACGACCGCGCCGCGCGTCATGCGCTGGGCGTCGGATGCGCCGGCGGGCGTCTTCATCACCATGTAACCCTCTCCTTGCAGACAGAAGTAAATCTCCCCTGTGTTGACTCGGGTATGGTAATGCCCCTTTGTCATAAAGAATTCTTCCCCCACCGTGCCGGGCTGGATCTTGCTGATGCACATCAGGAGATGCCCGTACTCTTCCGGGACGTGCTTCTCGAAGGTTTCGTAGTGCAAAGGATCGCCGTCTTCGCGAATGATGGTCTCCAGTGCCGCGGCGTCCTGGTAGTAACCGCGCATAGCCGACGCCGGGCGCACGTTGCGCGCGTCGGGTTCACCCATCACGTTCTCCGCAAGATCCACGTGGACGGTGAACGGCTGGATCAGAGTGGTTTCGGGCAAGAGGTAAGACGAGTCCATAAAAAGATTCCAAGGATCAGCGCGCATCAAGGGCGATGTGCGAGATCTGGTCGAAGACGGGGCCTGCGGTCGGGATGGTCACCGCGAAGACCTCGGCGATGACCTGGGTCCAGCCATGCACGAAGTAAAACCAGCCGTCTTCGACGCGAAGAGCGCGGCTCTTTGCCTGCGCCTTGGCTTGGTCGAGAAAGAGCAGGTCGCCGCGGTAGTTGAACTCCCAGACGTAGCCGTCTTCGGGGAAACGGGCATCGGAGGTGATCGGCGAACCCGGCGCGTCCTTGCCCAGTCCCGTGGCGTTGATGACAAGAGAATGCCGCGGCAGCGCGTCGATCAACTTGTCGTTGTCTCCTGCCGAAACTACCTGGTGGTACTCCACCTCCACCGGCGAAGGGAACTGGTGGCGAACTGCCTTGGCTTCGTGCAGACGCTCGGGATTGCGGTCGGCGACGTGGATACGCGCCGGCCGGTTGTCGCCGTGCTTCGCGTCGAGCAGGTAAGCCGTGACCGCGATCCCCGAGCCACCCGCGCCGAGCACTAGCACCTCGGCTCCCGTGTTCTTCCAGTGGTCGGCGGGCACGAAAGCTTCTAGCGTCAGGCCGGACGAGATTGGGTCCTTGGCGTAGCCGTGCAAGCCACCGTCGCGTTTGGAGAGGCAACTGATCTCGCCAGTCGCCTGGGCGTAGAAATCCAGTTCGTCGAAGAGGTCGCGGCAGGTTCGGAGCAGGTCGATTTTGTGGGTGGTCACCAAGGCTCCCACCGAGAGAGGGTCCGCTTTGATGAACCGAACCACCTCCCTGTAATTTTCAGCGGAGTCGTGGAGCTTCAAATCAATGCCTTTGATCGCCACGTCACCGAGGCCGAGAAACTTCGCCCACGCTGGGAACACCCGCATGATGGACGATTCGCCGGTGGTAACACCGATGAAGTAAAAGGTCGGCTTTTCCGCTGGAAGGTAGGTGCTCATAGAAGATTCCCGGGTTCAAGAGGCGGGTTACGATCCGCTGAGCGACGGGATGCTGACAGATGTGCTGCCTCTTCTCCGCGCCGGGTGCGGCTGGTGTTTGCGGCAAACCTCGGTACGTTCCATCGAAGCCGCCGACGCTGGCTTAGAACTTTCTCCAGCCTTCCTTTGCCATGGCTTCTTCCTTTGTTTTTCAAACCTTGCCCGGCGGGGCTGGGACGCTCTGGAGTGCGCAAGAACCAATCGACTTTGGTCTGGCTTGGCTGGGCCAAGCCGGGTTCGCGTTGCGGTTTGGCGGAACGCGCCTGCTGATCGACCCCTATCTGTCCGACCATCTCGAACGGAAGTACCGCGGCAGCGAGCGTCCCCATGACCGGATGATGCCATCGGTCGGGGTGGAAGCATTCGACGGGGTGGATTTCGTCCTGTGCACCCATCAGCACGGTGATCATATGGACCCGGAAGCTTTGCCTGCCTTGGCGCTGCGCAATCCCGCCTGCCGCTTCATCGTGCCGCGGGCGAGCCTGGAACCCGCGCGTGGGTTCGGCGTCCCGGCCACTCAACTGGAGGGAACGGACGCCGGGGAGACCATCGCCTTGAACAAAACCCTTTCCCTCGAAGCCGTTCCTGCCGCGCACGAAACCCTTGAACGCAACGAGCACGGCGAGCACCGTTTCCTGGGCTTTATCCTGCGGGCAGGCGCGTTTGCCGTTTACCACTCTGGCGACTCGGTTCCATATCCCGACTTGGGGCGACTCATCACTGGCCGCGGCATCGGGCTGGCTTTGCTGCCGGTGAACGGCCGGGGGAAAGGAGTCGCCGGAAACTTCACCTTCCAGGAAGCGGCGGAACTTTGCCGCGCCGTCGGCATCCCTTACATGGTGCCTCACCATTTTGGCATGTTCGCCTTCAACACGGTTGACCGCGGTGAGGTAGCGGCGTTCGCCAAAGCTACGACCGCTCCGCGCTGTCTGTTGCCCGACGCAGGACAGTGCTTGCTGCTCAGCCCCGGGCACGGTTTGGCCTGAGGTCTGCGGGGTGCTCGTCATAGATTGCGGTCGGCAAGCAGGGGTGCGCTGGGGTTTGCGGTGCTACCAGAGCAATGGCGACCGCGACTTTAATGTTGCAAGGGGGGAGTCAACCGACATGGCAGGAAACGAGTGAGACCGCCAAAACTTGTATTTTTACTACAAGAAGTTTCATTCAAGCGCAAGCATCGCAGGAGTGCAAGCTCCTAAAAAGCGAAATGACTGCCCGCCGAGCCGTCCACGGTCTTTTTCTTGTAATCTCACAACATAATGTCACCCGATTGTTCTCCGAATCGATGTTCATCGGCTCGGATCTCCCGGATGTCGCTACCTCAACGATAATGTCGAAAGAGCGATCCGAGGCTGCGATCTGCCCGGGTTGACTATCACGGTGGCGTCAGAAAACGGAAAAATCCGTACACTAGGGCGTGTTAGCACTTAGCGCAGAGCGTCGAAGATGAGGGCGAGATGGAGGAAGGCCAGGAACATGGCATCGAGCTTGTCGTAGCGGGTGAAGACCCGCCGGTAGCTCTTGAGGCGACGAAAGAGCCGCTCCACCTCGTTGCGGCGACGGTAGAGCCTGCGGTCCAGTCGCCACGGTTTCCTTCGCCGTGGGTTGGGCGGCACGACCGGCCGGTAGCCGAGCGCACGAGCGAGGGCGCGCGTCTCGTTGCCTTCGTAGGCGCAGTCCATGAGCAGAGCGCAGTGGCGCGTGGGCGCGCGGCCAAGCACCCGTAAAAGATCACGGCCTGGTGGCGCGTCGCCACGCTGGCCGGCAGTGAGCAAGAGCTTCAGCGCGCACCGCTCAGATGCGGCGACCAGATGAAGTTTGGTCGTCCTGCCGCCGCGACTTCTGCCGAGGGCCTGCGGGCCGTTTTTTTGCGCGCGCCCGTGCCGTCGGGATGCACCTTGATGCTTGTGCTGTCCAAGCCCACGGCTTCGATCTTGATGGCGATGATTTGCTCGGCTTGCAGGCGCGCAAAGACGCGCTTGATCACGCCCGCGCGGCTCCAGCGCGCGAGCCGCAAGTAAACGGTGTGCCAGCGCCCGAACTCCTTGGGTACCGCGCGCCACTTGCAGCCGTTTTCGAGCACGAACAACAGCGCGTTGAGCAGCGTGCGGTTGTCGATGCTCACGTTGCCACGCTGGCGCGGCAGAGCGTCCTTGATGCGCGCGTACTGTTCCTCGCTGAGTTCCATCTCGCCAGCCTGCCAGCAAACCCGACAAGAGCAAGTAGTGCTAACACTCCCTAGGCTAAGTTCCCACACGAGCGTCAGGCGCACGGAGGCAACCAGAAGGCACGTTTCCCACGGGCAGCGGCGGTGTCCGAGAACGGTCAGCGACCGGGGCAATAGGATAAATTTCCCTGCCCTTGCGCTGGCAGCCGTGAGGCTTGGTCCAAACGCCGAGTCACTAACCCCGTCCTACGCCGAGGACAGCAGAAACGGTTTTAAGCCGCGATGGTCCCCGATCGAGGCGGCGGCGTAGGCGGCTGATCCTCACACGAAGGACTGGCGTGCGGAGCGGTAGCATCCCAGCGCAGGCTGGTCGCCGCCGTCCAGACGGGCGAGAAGTGCTCGGCCAGCGGCAGCGCCTTGTCCGGCTTTTCCGCTTTGGCGGTTTTCTGATCGGCAGGCTTTTGCTTGTCGCTTTGCGCCTTGCCTTCCTGCTGCTTGGCCGAAGCAATCTGCAAACACAGCTCGCAGGGATGTGCTCCGTCGAAGGTCTGCTCGGCGGCCAGCGCCACGCTGCCGGTCTTTTGCGTGTAGTCACGCAGCATTTCCGCCCAAGCAACGCTTTGCAACACGGCCCAATGGCCACCCGCAATCGAGAAGAGTGCGAGCGCCGCGAAGACGAAGCCGAGCTTGCGGAACACGGAGTAAAAGCTAATGCCGGGCGGAAGAGAGGACAAGGGGGTTTGTGCTGAAAGGTTCTCCGACAAACACCGCGAATGAACCATCGACGTGCAATCACATCCGCGTTCTAGCATCCGGCCGGATGCATCTTTCCTCAACCATTAACCACCATGGCCGCAAATCGACACATGCTGCTATCAGCATCCGAAACTCTATGAACGCTGCTTGGACCACTAATCTCGATCGATAACGGCCGTCTACCTGTAAACATGCAAAGTGATCAACAACGATATTGTTATAAGTTATTCTACCAAAACCTTGTGAACTATCCGTTCAGGGTGACCGCGGGGAGAACTGAGTTGAGTTTTTGCTTGCCAACGGGGACTTCTCACAGACAGATCACCCGCCTTGGTCCGTCAACATTTCCCGTACCTCATGCTTTCTGGTCAGATCGCGCTCCGGTGCAATCTTCCATCGGTGAGCCACTGCGCGCAGGCCAGCGTCGAGCATCCAGCGATCAGGTGCTGCCTCCCCATCGTGCTCCGGGTTTGCCCCCTTCAAAGTCATCGAGTTAACGTTGTTGCCCACCGCACGCACCACGCTCAGTTCTTCCTCGGTGAAGATCATAGCTGGCAACTCGGTTAGCTCCCGGATTTTTGTCTCAATCGACTTCGCATCGGCACCCGCTTCCTGGATCAGCGTCGGCAAGACACAAGCTACGGCGGGTTGCTGAAGGGTCCAAGCGCAGGCGAACTGCAAGAGGGTCAGACCATGCCGCTCGGCGATGGGTCGCAGTTGTTCGAGCTTCTCGCATCCGGCTTCAATCCAACCTTCGGGTCGGAACCTGCGGTGATCGTACGGTGGAAATACGTGTTGCGGCTTCACGTCGTCATGGAAGAGGCCCCCATAGTCGACCACACGCGTCAGCACCTTGATGCCGGTTTGCTGCGCGGCTGCAAGGCACAGGCGGCCAGGCCATGGTTCCAATGGGTTGAGGATGATCATCGCCCAGGCAATCGAGCCTTGGTAGCGTTCGAGGCAGCGGATCAGATCAAGCGTGAAGCCGTTCGCTGGACCGGGCGCGATGCCGAGCCGGACGGTCAACCCCTCTTCCTGCAACACCTGCAATCCCCTCCAAACCTCCGGCCTGGTGTAGCCGGCAAGGTCAGGATTGTGCAAGAGCAAGAGATCGAAGTGATCTGTACGGCAGCGTAACAGAGACTTCTCTGTTGCCATCCGCAGGTAGGACCCGTACTTGGAAGGATTGCGAAGCCGGGCATCGGTGAAGCGCGGGAATCCTTTCGGCCCCTCCCGTGTACCGGTGTAGAAATCGTGGCCAACCGCTCCAACCAAGCAGTAGCTCGACCGCGGCACATCGGAAAGCGCCTCGCCAAGCAGTTCGTCCGCGCGTCCGCCGCCATAAACATCAGCGGTCAGGAACGTGCGGATGCCGCGGCTATAGGCAAGCCGGATGCAAGCCACGAAGCGTACGTCGTCCAGCGGTTTGCCGTAGTGCATGAACCGACCTCCGTTCCAGAGGCCGTAGGCGGTACGTGTCAGATCCATGAGCTTTGCCCGATAAAGCGAGCGATGCGGTGTTTTGAGCCAAGCTATGGCTGAGTCGAGGAGGTCGGGTCCAGGGTGATGTGAAAAGAGGCGATCTGCCACTCCCCCGCCTCGCGCACGAGCACAGCCGAGAACGTCGCCTCGTGCCGTCCGGCCAGAGGACCTGTAGGTGCATCAAGCGCCGCCCGGACGTGGAGCACAGCCACGTCTGCACGCAGCATGCGGGACGATTGGAGATGGAGCTGGTTGTGGCTGCCAGCGTAAATGGTGGAGAAGATCTCGCCGTGGCTGGCGATGATCGCCGGGCGACCCCGCAG
This sequence comes from uncultured Chthoniobacterales bacterium, assembly GCA_964245035.1. Classification (GTDB taxonomy): domain Bacteria; phylum Verrucomicrobiota; class Verrucomicrobiia; order Chthoniobacterales; family SZAS-18; genus CAHJWO01. The sequence goes on along the minus strand of CAXTMD010000003.1, from coordinate 23,066 downwards.
GTGCTCCGCGCGCACGGTGACAAAGTCGGCGTCCTCCGTCATCGGCGCCCCGAACGCCGCTCCGTTGCCTGCGTTCCAGGCGTCTTCCAGCTCGCGCAGGATTTTAGCGAAGGCGGCGTGATCGGAGTCAGAGATGGTGTGAAGCATGGTGGTCATATCGGAAAAGTGTTTTGATAGATTGAATTGCGAGGAACAGCACGAACCGTTGCTGGGCAGCGCCGCGACGCAGCGACAGAAACAAAAGCGACCGGGTGTTTTCATGAACCGACGCAGGCATTGTGACCATCGACACGGTTGTAAACTCGACTTGGTTGTGGCTGATGAGTTCATGTTGCGCCCAGCGCGCGCAGGAACGGTCTCCACCAAGGGATGCCCGCCAGGACGAGCGCCAGCGAGGCTCCGTACCAACTCAGCAGGCTCAGATAACCAGCGCGGTCGGTGCGTGCTCGTTGGCAGCGCCACAAGCCCAGGTGCGCCACGGCAAGGGCCAGCAACATTGTCGTGACGTGTTCTACCCCGAAGAAGCGCGGTTCGTGCTGCTTCATGGCCGCGGCCAAGTTCGTCCAGGCGATCCGCACATACGGGCTGACCGAGTACAGGCAGAGACCCAACAGGAGCTGCATATCGAGCACGGCGACGTGGAAAACACTGGCCCGCCGTCCGACAGGGCGAAAAGGCAGCCGGCGCCGCCATCCCCACGCCGCGATACCCAGCGTGGCCAAAGCGGAGAGTAGCACCATCCAGCGCCAGTAGCTGTGGAGTACCAAAATCGTCGGGTAGTAGCGCGTCAGCATGGAAGAATCATCAGGGCATCCGCAGCAGCGGCCGGCCAAAGTGGTAGAAGGGCCACGGGATCAACGCCAGGATCAAGAGCAGCGTGGCCGAGAGCAGCAACGCGAAAGCCATCGGCCGGCGCTCGCGGCGCGTGTGCCGCGCAACCAGAGTTTTCGCGCCGTAGAAGAACGCGAGGATCGCCAGCATCCCAGCACCGTGCACGATGGGCCAGTAGACCGACACTCCCAGCCGCACGGCACGCGGGGGCAGCACCAGCCAAGCGTGGAGGTAGAGGATGAGACCGAACACGCCCTGATAGAGAAAGGCCCGGCCAAAGGCCCACACGAAGTAATTGTCCTCGCCCTTCCAAGGCAGCTTCCAGAGCCAGCTTCGCAGGCAGCGAAAAGTGGTGTAGCAACCGCCTGCGATCACCACCCAGCGTAGCCAAGAGTGGGTTAGCACCAAAATGTCGAGCATGGAAGAGCGAGGCGGTCGTTCCCGGTAGAATTATTGCGGCGCGCGCGGGCGCGGCTTGGTCGCCGGGGTACGAGCCTTGGTTGGAAGAGCCCGCGCTCGTGCCACGAGGGCCTGGAACGCCTCCTGCGCCCGCTGGTCCGCCTTGCCATCCCGCAAGAAGCGTTGCGTCACGTGGTGGCCCAGATAGAGGCTGGTCAACTCCCAGACGAACTGGTCCACGTCGAGGTCTGCGCGGAGGTGCTTTAGCTCCACCGCTTCATGCACCCATCCTTTGAGCAGCGAGCGCCACGCCTTCTCCATGGCCACGATCTTGTCGCGTACGGGGCCTGCCACGTCATCGAGTTCGAACATGCCAGCGGCTACCGGGCAGCCGCCGGGCAGCCCCGCCCGCTTCGGCCAGCCAAACCAACGGCGCACCAGAACCTGCAGCCGCGGCAAACCGGCGGGAGCGGCCAGCGTCGGTGCCACGAAGTAGGTCTGGGCCAGTTCCCCCATGAAGTCCAACAAGCCGAGTTCGACTTCTTCCTTGGACCGGAAATGAGCGAACACCCCGCTCTTGGACATGCCGACCTGTTCGGCCAACTGGCCGATGGTCACCCCGGCCAAGCCCTGCTCGCTCATCAGGAACAAACCCGTTTGCAGGATCTGTTGGCGGCTGATCTTTTTGCGCTCTTGCATCTGGCATCTAAGTCCGCGGCTAGCGGCGTGGCAAACGCTCGCTTGTCCAGGACGGGTGATCCTTTCTAAGCCAGCTCATATGCGTATGGACCTGGGGTCTACGCCCTCGGCTTGGCACCACGCAGCGTAAGCCTGGGGCGAGATCTCGCTGGGCTTGATCTCGCTGCGCCCGCCCCAGAAAACGTTGGTGTACGAGAGCATGATCCCACACGCCATCAGGTGATCGTCGATGGCTTGTTTGTGCGCGAGCAGCCACGCCTTGTCGGTGCCGTGCGCCACTCCCATCAGGTTCACGTCGCCGAACTCCGGCCCAGCTTCCCGCCAATAGGCGTGCGTCATGATGTGAAAACGGCCGATCTCCCGGCCGGCCTCGACTTCCTGACCCGGTGCAACCCTCCAGTGAAACAGCGCGTTGTAGCGCGTGACCTGTTCGCCCCACGGGCTAGGCTTCACGTGTTCGAGGAAGGTGCTGAACCGGCCGATGACCCCGCGGTCGTTCAAGCTGTTGGCCACGCGGTAAAATTCGTCCAGGGGCACGCCAGCCTCGACGGCGCGTCCGCGCCAGAGATCGGCGCGGATCTCTTCGGGGCGGAAATCCCGCTTGAGCGCCGTCAACACCTGCCAGTCGCGCCCGGAAAGTTCGACGCTGCGAGTCTCCTGGACCTCCGCCAGCACCTCGGCCTTGCTGCCGGGCCGCAGACCTCGGCGGCGGACGTGACCCACTCCCAGGACAAACAAGCATTTCGCTGGCAGCAGCTTGAAGGCTGTGGCTCCCGTTTTCTCACCCAGCCACTCGCAATGTTTCGAGAGCGAGTAGCCGTGCGGCACCTTCAGAGTGGTCCATAGCCGGTAGCGCGCTGCGGCAATCTTCTGGTCGGTGGAACGAACAACCACGTGTCCACTGAAAGGGTCGCACCGAAACATGTATTCGAAAGCTGCTTCCAAGCGTTCCTCCGGCACCGCCCATGCCACCAGCGCGCCCTGCGCGAGGTTGGTTGCCAGCAGCGTCTGGCGCGCGCGGCGGATCGTGCCGGCCCGCAACATTGCCCGGACGCGTTCGACGACGACCGGCAGACCCACGCCCGAGTCGCGGCTGACCACGCTCAGAGGGTCGCGGTGAAAGCCCTGCACACGATCTTCGGAGACGGCGAGGATCGCCGCGTTGATGGCGTCCGTCGTAGACACGGGGACCGTGTCGAGCGTTTCCCAACTGCGTTCCTGGAGAAGCGGCTGCACGGTCATGGAGTCCAGCTGGATTCGTGTCTTCATGCTGACACCGGAAGGCGGCTTTCGTAGAGTTCGCGAGACAGCTGGATGCCCTCGCGTAGGAAGCCCTGTGAGATCTCCGACGCCATGGCAGTCACCGCCGGACCGGCGAGGTCCGGAGTGCCTGCGCTGTAGGGCGGTTGCGGGTCATACTCCATCAAAAGCTGGATGAGCTTCGCGGTGTCTTCGTCGTGCAGAAGTGCCAGCAGGCTCAAGCCGAAGTCGATCCCGGCCGTCACCCCGCCACCCGTGATGCGGTTACGGTCGACCACGACACGCGCGTGCACCGGTGCAACCGTCGGCGTGGCCGCAAGCTGGTCGTAGTAAGCCCAGTGCGTCGCGGCTTTGTATCCATCCAGCAAGCCCGCCGCGGCCAGGATAATCGTGCCGGTGCAAACGGCGGTGACGTAGCGAGCTTTCGGCCCATGCTCCGCCAGGAAGGCGAGCGTCTCCTTGTCCTTGAGAACGCCGTTGGTCCCCATGCCGCCGGGAACGAAGAGCACGTCGAGGTCTGCTGGGCACTCGTCAAGCGTGTGGGTTGGGACCATGGCTACGCGCGTGTCGGTGGGCACCGGTTCCAGCGTCTTGGACAGGAGAAAAGTTTTGCCGTGGATGCCCCAGGCGGTTTGGGGACCCGCCACGTCGAGCAGGGTCATGCCCGGGTACAGCAGCATGCCCACTCGGAAAGGATGTTCGGGAAGCGCAGACGCAGGAAGCTGATCGGTCATACACAAAAATAGCACGACCGGTCGTTTTGTAAAGCAAGAAATTTCCCGTGGCTTCGTATCCGAAAAGACGCCTCCCGCGACTACTTCAAGTACGCCGCATGTTATCGGCGGCGGATTAGCAGCTGACGTTGGGGCTGTCCACCACCCGGGGCAGGTAATCAAAGTCGTCCGAGGGCGCGAGCTTCTGGGCTTCGGTCACGCTGGCGACAAACGCTTCCCACGGAATCACCGACTCGATGGCGGCAAATGCATCCGTGCCGCTCTGCCGCGCCTCCAGCAACGCTCGACCAATTCTGCTGTACAAGCGCACCTTGTCGTTGATGGCCTTGCCAGCCACCTGGAACTGCTGCTGGTGGCGCTGCTTGGCTGCGTTGAAGATCCTGCCCAAGATCCGGTCGTGCAGGTCAACGATCTCGTCGGTCACGGTGGCGACGCCTTCGACTACGAGGGCGACCAGCGTGGCGTAACGGCGTTGCGGTTCGAACTTGGCCAACTCAGCCGCACGCATGTGGCCGCCTTCGCGGGCGAGCTTGAGCAGACGATTTTGGTGCAGGCTGCGCTCGATTCTGTCCGGGAGATCGACCGCCTGCAAATACTTGAGCCGCTCAATATGTTCGAGCATATGGCGTGAGTTCGGCCGCCCGGGCGACTGGCGCAGCCATTGAAGCTGCGTCTTCTTGCTGTCCTCTCTGCGCTCAAGCAGATCGTCCAACCGCCGTCGATGCGTGTTGAGGAGCGACTCGTTGAGCGCGCGGTAGATCCGCCGGTTGCCGCGCGTAATGGCTTCCGCGCAGATGCGTTCGATGACGGGTGGAGTCGGCAGCAGGATCGCTCTTTGGCGGAGGCTCTCAACCAACGCGCCCGCCAGCACGACGCCTTTGTCGGTCTGCCAAGCCAGTTCTTCGAGGCCATGCACGGCAGAGCGGTAGTGTCGCTTGCCGAACAGCCGAAACCCGAACACCGTTTGCAGTTCGACGAGGTGCTCGCGACGGGTCTGCTCCCGCTGGCCGTAGGCTGTCCAGTGTTCCGACGAAAGCTTCAACTGCGCCGCCGCCAGCCGCAGAAGCGATGTCGACGGCGTGTCACCAGCAGCCAGCACGATGCCCAGATATCGTATATAGCAGAGCTGCACGGCGGAACCCGGGCGGTTGGCGGGGCCACGGTGTTGTGAGATGATCGCAAGGTCGGCGTCACTGAAGGTGAAGCGGCGGATCGCCTCTGCCTACGTGTGGGGCAGGGCGAGCAAACCGGCGAGTTCGGCATCGGAGAGGATGGTGCGGCGAGGCATGGTCAAGCGTCCTTACGGACGCATGACTACCAGTTTTCGAGCGGACGCTGAACTGGGCGGGATGTCTTCCATGAGAACGCTCCGCTCACCGCTGCTGATCGAACCCTGAGACAATGGATGGAAAAACAGCCCTCCAACGCCTTAACGTGCTTTATAATCCGTTTTCTACGTCGGCCCCAGATACACCGTGTTCCAGAGCACGATGGCCGCCGTGACTAAGTTCAAGCCGCTGGCGCGGTAACGCTGCTGCTCGAAGCTGCGATCACGCAGCTCTCGCACCAGCGTCGATAGCAAGATGCGATCATCACTTTGCACGCGCAGACCCGGTTAAACCAAGCCTCAACAGCTTAGCGCACGATTTTTTCCGTTTTCTGACGCCGCCCCGGATTGCGTTCGAGCCGCCTCACCCCGTGCAAGCACCGAGAGATGGTTGGTTTCGTGCGTGTCCGTTCACCCAACTTTGGCTGCCAAAGCGCGCTCGTCGAGATTTCGACGAATCGCCTCGCCAGTCCTTTGCAGGAAGGTAGGGCGATCTGCCAAATGGAAAACCCGTGCGAAGATTGCGGATGCGCACTCAAGACTACCTCGGATTGACGCTCCCGCTCTACCAGTTGTTATGGAAGGCTTGTTACTCAGGCGATCCAGAAACGATCGCCGGTCTCTGGGAGCACTGTCCCGAAGAGTTCGCCGACATCCGGGTATTGGCGCACGATCGGACGGGCAAAACACGCTCTTCGCTCGACGCCCTCTTGCCGGTGGACGCCGACCTTGACGAGGTCGTTTGGCTGCGGAGCCTGTATGCCGCCGGGAATCTGCGCTGCTATGACGCCCGCACCACATCGAACCTGTTTTCGCCCAGCCCGCCCAGTTCCGTTTTACGTTTAGACCCTGTCTTTTTGTGCGACACCTGCATCGTGAGCCATTGTCGAGGCCTCTGGGAGAACATCCCGTTGAGAAGCGATGTCCTTCGTACGTTGCAGGCGGCGAGCTCGCTCTTGGCGCAACACCACTGGCAACGCTTCGATCCGGCCTGTTACGCGCACGAAAATCTGGAACGCCTCGACGGAGACCCCGTAGAACAGGAAAAGAAAATGTTTTCTCGATTGGCAGGTTTCTATCTCTGGTTGAGGACGCCTGCCAGCGAGTTCGCAAGCGGAGTCGTTGCCTCGAGGGGCGTCCGCGCCGAGCGCTGGCGACAAATCTGCGCCCTACGAGCGCGAGAAAGGATGCACAAATGGAAGCAATTTTTGGCTGGAGGCGCTCACGACCGGCTGCGGCTGGGCAGCAAAATCACCCTTTTGGCCTTGCTTCGCGCGTTGTACGAGCGGTGGAAACCTCCTGGCACCGCTTCGCTGGCGCAGAAGGTGACGAACCTGCTCGCGTTCTTCGACGAACGTTTGTTTACCATCCCGAAGTTGGAGATCGCCGTTGCCTTGCATCTGCTAGATGCGGACGAACTTCCGGCCTTTTTCCACCCGCTGCAGCCCAACGTTCCGAGCGAAAAGCTTTTCCGAAAGATCGGTGCCATGGCGTGGGATCTGGTGCACCTGCGCGAAAGCGCTTTGTGGGCAGCCCGTGAATTTAGCACCGGAAGTGTGGCCGCCGATTTGACCGTACCGTACTTGGTGACTGCCGACCGGGCCTACGCAGGGTTCTTGCCTGCGTTCCAGATCCGGGCGTTGATGACGCGCCGAGGATCGTCATTTTACGAAACGATCCTCTCCCAGGAGGATGTGTCGATCCAGGTTTCCAAGCTGCTTGGTCACGATGTTCTGAGATTTTTCTCGCAGGACGCCAAACGGCGGCGCGACTTACATCGACCCGCCACGACGCCTGCACGGGAGTCGCTGCTCGACGCGTTGATCGGAGAGTGTGAGTCCGAGCTGCGTTTGCTTTACAAATCCTGATCCGCCCGTCCTGGAATCACCATCTGCGAGATCGACTAGTTCTTGGTCACCTGGCGAAGAAAACCTCGGACATTGGCTAGGGGCGATCGTTGCCGATCGTCGAGGCGGAATTACGTTTGTTCTTTTGCCTGGATCCAACTCCTCAACGCGTCTTCGTCGCCTCCCCAGGATTTGTTGACCAAATACACCGTGTTCTCGTGGAGTCTTTCGTAGTCGAACAGTTCGATTCGTTTGATGGCTTTTGCGATCGGATCGTCGAAGTGCGGCGACGTATCTTGGCGAAGGTGTCGTCGCATCACGTCGGCAACGGTGTCGTCGGCGCGATGATCCGCATGGATCAACTCATGTTGGACGAGGGTTCGGAGTACCAGAGGTGGCGCGTCGAAAAAGAACGCGAGGCGAAACCCGAATTTGTGGATGCAAATGTCCCCGCCGACTCCTGCGTAAGGCATCTTTCTTCTTCGCTCCCGCTCGAACTCACGGATTTCCTGATCCGATAAGTAAAGCACTGGCTGGCAGCGAAACCTCGCCCAGTACGCTTTTAGCCTATCGCGATTTTCCTCTGGAATTTCGGAATCAAGAACGTGGTGAAAGAACTTCGTGAACTCAGGAGCATCCATGGCTGGATTTCAGGATGGCGTGCCCTGTCGTCGGTGCAACTCATATCGCGAAGACGTGACTGCATACACCGACCACCGACCCCACCGGTTTTCGCGTCAGGCAAGGCGCGAAAAGGGAAACGACCCGTTGCCCCATTTTCCACGAAGCTGGTCTCACGATCGACGCCCCGCACGGTGGCGACGAGCCGCCAAACGAGATCAAGATAGATAGCGGAAGAGGCGTTGAGCGACGAACCCTTCGGTGAGTTTGTCGGCTACCGTAAAATATTCCAGGTGGACGTCGTTCTGCTTACAAAGGGCGGATTTTCTGGCGTCCCGCTTGCGCACCTGGCGCAACGATCGGAGCCCACCGAGATGCTCAAGAGCTTCGTAGTGCTGTTCCCCCTGGTACTCAATCGCCAGCCGCGAGGCTGGAACGTACAGGTCGACCTCCAGTTTGCCCAAGAAGGGTAGACGAACCCGGCGCAGCACTTCCGCAGGCTCGAACAAGGCCTGGACGATCCAGAACAATATGGCTTCGGACGATCCAGTCCTGCCGTGAGACGGAAAACCTAACGAGGTACGCAGTCGCGCTTCGACGCAACGCTTCATCGCTTTAGTTTGGCGGTTCAATGCGTGTCGGAGCCGACGAATCTCCGCCATGCCGGGCCGGCGGTCGTCCGAGGGGCTCGCCGGGCGGTCGAGGACACCAGACCACAAGCGATGGCGGGTCAGGAACTCGTTGAGTTGCCTGCGGGTGGAAACAGGGTCGACCTCGACGAAAGCTTGAAGTTCGGCGTCGAGCGTCGATGGGATGAAGTCCCCGATGGGATCAAGGCCGGCGGCGTACATCGCCATGGAGGCATACCACCCGAAGTGTTGGAGGAACACCGAGTGCTCACCGAGGTTGCTCCACCGCACCGGAGGCACGCGCTGGTTGCACAAATGACACAACCCCACCCGGAACACGGCGGAAGATGCGAAGTCCGAGACCGAGGTCACGCAAAACCCGTTGGCCGCAGCGGCCCCGCCCCGAAAGAAGAAGTCGGTGAGCGTCTGCGAGGGGCCTAGCCGATGGACGCGGTACTGTTCGTTGAAGCGAAGGAAGCCGACGCACGCGCTACGCGAACAAGCACAGAGATAGGGCTGCCCGTCGGCCGCTTCCTGGAAGGAGATCCACGTGCCGTAAACCCCCGGATAGGTCACGAACGGCAGCGGCAGAGATTCCTGGAATTGATAAACATCCCGCACGACGTCCTTGTAGGCCGGTTCCTTCCATTCTGGGGGGACGGGGGTTGCAGGCACGGCGCACACAGAGTCGAGAGTAGCAGATTCCTGTGAGCGACGGGCTTTCGAACTTTGCGGGTGTAGTCATCCGCCGGCCCCCGAGCCCGAGCTACTCACGGGGCGTCGTCGGCGTCCTCCTCTTCTGTCGACCCTACCCTCATCCCGACGCTGCCGAGGTAAGCAGCCAAAGAGACCACTTGACTCTCCATCCCTGCTTCCCGGGCGGCTTTGGCGATGGCCAGATCGCCCGTGACCAGAAACAGCGAAGTCCCTTCGACGGTCCCAGGACCGAGCGCGAACGAAAGCGAGGTGTCGCAGGCAAAGTTCCACCGCTTGCGCCTGCGGCTGGCCAGTTTGAAACGCGGGTCCAGCATCTGGACGAGCAACGCGCGCACCAGGTAAAACGGGGTGGCGAAGGCTTCGCGGACCATCCCCGCGAGCCGGTGGCCTTCGGCCGTGGTGGGCAGCGGCAACTGCGCGTAAAGGGCGTGGTCGGCCACGATGAAGGTGGACCAGCACTCGAAGAATAAATCGCTCTCCAGGAACTTCTTGAGCCGCCGACGCACCTGCGAGTCGGTGCTCCCGCCAAAAACGGTTTGGGCCGTCCCGGGAGCGAACTGCTGGAGCACTCCCGTCATGTTTTGCATCCAGCGCCGTTCGATTTCTGTCATCCCGCGGGCGACGAGCTCGATGTTCGACTTCACCGTGGGGTCGGTGAGGTCCGGGGCAAACTTGGTCACGTGCGTGACGAGGCTACCCAAATTTCCGAGCGCCTGCTGCAAGGCAACCGGAGGCTGGTCGAACAAAGTTTTGCAGACCGTGGAAAACGAATCCGCCAGCATCCCGATGCCGCCCTCGCTGCTTCCCGGCAGCGCGGTGTGCTCGCCGAGCGCGATCAGCGCATGCAGGCAATACGAGTAGCCCCGGTCCGCAGGGTCGGCCAGATGTGCCAACAGTTCCCAAACCGTGATCGGATTCGCCAGCACCCGGCAGCCAGCCGCTTGCTCCAACGCTCGCAAGCGCCGCGCCGCCTTCCGCGACCCGTCCAGGGATAGGCCACCGGTGAAGATGCGGTAGGCGTTGGTGTCCAGGACCACCGTGCGCTCGAAGCTGGAAGGGTTGCTCATCTCGTTTCCCGCAGTGCCTGGCCCGCCGGACCATGGTTCGATCCCCAAGATACCGCATAAAAGACGTACTCCGTATTATACAGGCGTTGAGAGGTACTCGCCGGCCGCCCACCCGAAAGCGGGAGATGAGGGTGATCAAGCATTAGTAGCCTTCCCACAGCGGCCTCCGATACGATTCTGCTCCAACGGAAGCCTTTTAGTGGCCCCGCTCGTTCCTCGATCGAGCATGTTTTCCCCGATCTCCAGATGCGGCTGGGCATTTGGGTCTCCGAAGGCCGACCAACGACCATTCTTACCTTCCGAGGAGTAAGAACGCGGCTGTGACGGCGTCAGCCGTCAGTTGCGCGCGAGGCTCTTCGGTTTCCCCACCACCCGCCATGGCACGATCTCCGAGGCAAAAGGCGGCGTAGGCCATCGGTCCTTGCGAGCTTTCATCGGCAAATCGCTCTTCCAAAACGCGCCTTGCGGAGCCGAAGGCGAGGTTGCCCCCCTCCTCCGCCTGGAAGGCCTCCGCTGCCCTTCGCGGGCCGCCATCGTAGTTCAGCAGGGTGTGCACGAAATCGAAAGCGTCCTTCCGCTCCGCCCGTCGGGCATAAGCCTGGAGTTTCAAGCAGAGGAACGGTCCCACTTCGCAGACCTTCACCGTTTCGCGCGCCTGCGCTCCGTTAAGGTCACGCCCCACGACCAAACATCTCCGATATCCTTTCAGCGCCCGATCCACTCCGAAGAAAGCGCTAACGGTAAGGTCGGTCACCTCCGCCGAGTTGGGTGCGTCCGCTGATAAACGCTCGGTCAGCAGGTCCACGTGCAGCACAACGCCGCCCCTGTCCCTGGTGAACCGTCCGTTCTCGTACCGGAACCCTTCACTTATCAGTCGCGTCGATAGCCCCTCGTACATCCCGCCATCCGCCGCCAGCGCGATGGCGAGATCTACGTCTAGCGTGCGGGGCTGCCAGTCACCTTCCGCCAAGTCTCGGCGGCAGAGGTAGCGCGGGACCAGCCCTCCGACCAAGACCAGGTCTTCGTGAAAATCCGCCAGCTTCGGCCAAATCGTCAGCAGTGCTGCCTCGCTGCGCTCCGTATCTTCCCGCTGGTACTCGTGAAAGCTGGAGTGCTTCATGGATCTTGATGCCGAAAGCCTTTCCACGCCCGTAACGCCCGGGCTGCGTCTGGCCCGCGCAGGCCAACCTGCATCAGGTCGAGGTAGATCTGGGCGTCACACACGAGCGGGAATCTTTCGTCTTTTTGCTTGAACTGAAAAACTCCCTCGTCTGGCGGGAGGATCAACCATACCCGCCCCCCGTTGGCCACTTCCCGCCAACCGAATGTTTTCAGCTCCTCGCGCTGCGGCAGGAGTCGCCCGTAGGCTGACACGACCGGCAGTTCGGTGTAGGGGTGCCGCCGCGACGCCGCGAACCACTGTGTGAACGCAAAATGTTCGTTCGGCTCGCCCCGGAACTCACCCAGCAGTTCTGTCACCTGCCCTGCCAAGCGCAGAGGATCGCGTTCCAACGTGGAGTATTGCTGGATCGTGCCGCGTTTGCTCCAACGGTCCGAGCCTGCCCAGGCATCGAGCAAGGCGTCCGGCTTGACCAACCTCCAGCGATTCTCGACGTGGTCCGTCCAGCCGAGTCGCACGTACTCGCCCATCAAGCGTGAAACTAGCGCCGTGCTGCAACGGGTCTGCGCCGCCAGTTCCAGTTGTGTCCAGCCGGCTTTCGGGGAACTCAGCAGCGCGCGCGCGACCCGGCTACTCTTGGCAGCAAAAAGGGCGGGCTCCGGTTCGGCGCCACGGAACCGTTTTTCTTTGCTTGCCCGATCGACCAGCAGCCCGCGGTGCCGCAGATAAAGTCGCCCGTTGAGGTCGAGGCAACTGATCCCTTGCTCGCGGCATTGTTCCACCAAGGACTCCGACAAATACGGTGCGGCCAACAACAGAGGCACGTTCTTGCCCTGCCCTTTCAATTGGATGAAATCACGGGCTGACGGGTGTAACCGGCAATTCACGGCAAAACGCCGGGGGGGGCCGTCCAAACCTACGTCCAGCCAAAAATCCGCTCCTCCCGACTTACGGTGAGGGAGGCGCTCAACGCAGATATCGAGACCAGGCAACTGCAATTCCTGGGCGTATCTGGCTACCGCCTCCTCCAGACCATGCTCGGTTGTAATGAAATGTGGTTTACTCAAAACGGCGGATTTACTGCGCAGTGAATCAGCCTCTCATAGTGAATTCTTGGAGTTTTGGCAAACCTAAATGCGATGATCCAACGATGGTTTGTAGGGATATAGTCCCCTCCACCGCAGGTTTGGCATTTTGTACGTCGAGGGTGTTCGACCGCACCGAGCGAGACCACGACCTAAACGCACTGCAAAAGGAAAACGAGCAAGCACCTTTACGCGGATTTTCGTGGAGATTCTACTCACCGTGCACAGTAATTATCCAAGGACACTGGGCGGCCCGTGAAGATGTGTGTGAGGCCGCAGGTCCGGCGAAACAGCCAGGAATCTGGAAAATCTGTCGACAGGATTACCTACCGGTGGCATATATGGTGGCCTTTTTGGCAAAATTGCCACCATATATGCGCCTCACCGATACACAATTGAACGTTTTCGTCAGCAAGGTTCTGCATTTGGGTCGGGGCAAGCGCAAGGAGCTTCTGGATCAGGTCGACCACCTCATTGAATCCTTCACGGAAAAGGTGCACGAGAATTCGGACTTCAAGGTAAAAGGGTTCAAGAAAACCGGTTCGATCATGAAAGGCACCGTGTTGAAGCCCCGGGGCGAGCTCGGCGTCGACGCGGACATCGCCGTTTTCCTCGACGTGTCGGAAGCCGAGAAAGAGGACACGGACGACCTGCACGAAATCCTGCGGAAATTTTTGGTCGCCGTCTACCCCACCAAGAAAGAAGAGGATTTCGTGGTGCAACCCCGCACGCTGGGCATCCACTTCATCGCTTCGGGCTTGGACGTTGATTTGGTGCCAATCATCCCCATTCCCGACGAAGAAGGTTTTGGTTGGCAGCCGTCTTCGGAGAACGGCAAGCCCGTGAAAACGTCGATCCAGGGACAGCTGGATTTTATCAAGGATCGGCGCGACGCGGACCCGCGGTTCAAAACCATCGTGCGCTTGCTCAAGAAGTGGCGCAACGAGCAAGAACTCGACCGACTGCGCTCGTTCACCATCGAGCTGCTCGTCTCTCATCTCTACGACGAACAGGGGTCAGCCGAATCGCTGGAGGCGGGGTTGCAGCGGTTTTTCCTCTACGTCGCCCAGACCAAGCTCGACGAGCGTGTGGTGTTCCCGGAACTCGGCAAGGTCACCACTTTCCCCGCCGACCCAGTGGTGGTCTTGGACCCGGTGAACAAAGACAACAACGTGACCGCCCGGCTGACCCGCGCCGAGAAGGAGGAGATCGTGGCGGCTGCTCGGAAGGCTTTCGAGACGATCGAAACGGCGAGTTGGAAGGACAACAAAGGCGAGACGCTCAACCTCTGGAAAGAAGTGATGGGACGTTCTTTCACCATCGACAACGACTAAAACCTATGGGTGCCACCGGAACCGTATCCAAAACATTCACGACCGTCGACATCCGCAAGGTAGTCGAGAACTTTGCGGCGGACGCCTCCATGATGGCGCAGTCCACCGGCCTGCTTTCCCGTGACTACATCGGCAAGGTCGTAGCCGACCTCAACAAATTCGCAGATGCACGGATGTTGATCAGTGTGCAGATCATGCTCAAGGACGCCCAGGGCATCAAGCTGCGTGCCGCGGTCTACAAGGTCTCTGAAGCTGCCATCGGCTGGGTCAGTGAGCGTCCCGGCAACAATTTCTGGCCGCGGACCCCGAACGGCTCCCTGCGGATTTGCGCCTCGATGACGGCGGCCTGGAACGCAAAGAGCGCCGCGCAGAAGGCGGCTTTCGTCAAGGAACAGGGTCTCAACTGGCCTTGGGACCCAACGACCGAGGACCTTTCGCTCTACGGACTGATCGTGAGCGCGGGGCAGAAGTATGCCAGCAATGGGTATGGTTGGCAGCGGGATGACTACGGCGCACGATGAACCAAGAAGGCAACGCCGCCCTGTTCGAGTTGGAATTGGAACTGCCGGCTCCCTCGCTCAAGACGCAGGGCGAACGGCTCATTGGCTTCAAAGCCCGCTACGATCGGCTGCGCCAGGACCTGACGCTGCTCCTCGACAAAGACGGCTTGGAGCGTTGGAGCAAAAAGCAGTATGGCAAACGCGTCCCCTTATTGGACGCGCTCTTGGACCGTTATCCGCTGGTCGTGTTCCACGGGGATGTCGGCACGGGCAAGACCGCGACGGCGGAGGCGATTGCCAACGAACTGGCCAAGCACTTCGACAAGCCGGCCGTGCTCTTCAAGCTAAGCACCCGGGTGCGCGGCACGGGCAACGTCGGCGAAATGAGCAGCCTGATCAACGACGCCTTCGGGATCGTGATGAGTGCCGCCGGCAAGGCGAAGTTCGCTTTTCTCATCATCGACGAAGCGGATTCCTTGGCGTCTACCCGTTCCACCACCCAGAGCCACCACGAGGACAAGGTCGCGGTGAACACGCTCATTCAAAAGATCGACGACGTGCGCAAATACAGTGGTCGGGTGCTGGTCACCCTCTGCACCAACCACTACGAAACTCTCGACCCGGCCATTCTGCGCCGCGTCGCCTACAGCGAGGAGTTCCGCCGGCCCGACGACGCAGACCGCCGCACCTTGGTGGAGATGGACTGTGCGGACTTGGGATTGTCGCCCAAGGCGATCTCAAAATTCGTTGAACTCACGGGGCCTTCCAACGCGTACAAACTCGGCTACACCTACTCGGACATCCGCACGCGGATCCTGCCGGCGGCCCTGGCGGCGGCCTATCCTACCCGGAAAATCGTGGATGACGATTTGTTGGAAGCGGTGTCCAAATTCTCGCCTTCCAAGAGCACGATCATTTTGGAGCCAAACCCATGAACCTCAGTGGCCGTCGTATTCATCTCGTTGGCAGCGCAAACCCGGAAGCGGACGAGGGGAAACTCGCCTACGCCCACCAGCTCGTCTCGGCCCTGACCGGGGCTCTCGTCGCTGAGGGGGCAAATTTTGTGCTTCCTTTCGGGAAGGAACCGCTCTTGAAAGATCGGACCGACGGTCCGTCGATCATCTTCGACTGGACCGTGGCGCAGGAAGTTCACCGTGCGCTGCTGGCCAGGACGGTGCAACCGAGCGGCCCAAACGGACGACTGATCGCCTCCATCGCCACGAGCAAAACGGACGCTCACATCCCCCCCGCCAGGCTAACGATCTACCGGGAGTTGCGTGACCGGAGCGCCGTGAGCATGGAGTTCATTGAAAGCGGCTGGAGCGCGGGAGCCATCGTCCGGCCACGCCTCGCCCAACTCGGCGACATCCTCATCGGGATCAGCGGTGGTCAGGGCTTGGAACAGTTGGCCATCGAGTATTCGGCGAAGGGCAAGCCGGTCATCCCGCTCGACTTGAACGTTGGCTCTTCCTCCAACGACGGATCCGGCGGAGCTTCCCGTCTCTTTGACCGCGCCCGCGTCGACCACGCCGAGTTCTTTCGTGTCGGCGCCGGCCACGACGCCGCCGACCTGCTGGACCGGACCCGTACCCAGAACGGCACCGCCCCAGTGGCCGACGTGGTCCAGGCAGTCTTGAGGTTGCTGCATGCTCTCCAGCCGCCGGAGGTTTTCTATGTGCGCTTGCTCAACGCCGCGATCCCGGAGTGTGCGTCGGTCGAACAGTTCTTCCGGGGCACGGTCGATCCGCTCGTCAAACAACTCGGCTACGAACCTTTGCAGATGGGCTTGGGCCACAATGAATTCGCCTGGATGAACCAGGCGATCTTTGACTCCTTGCACCACAGCTCGGTCGTGCTGGTCGACCTCACGGGCCAGCGACCGAACTGCTTCATGGAACTCGGCTACGCATTCGGCAACGGACAGAGGGTGATCATCACCGCGCGCAACGACACGAAAATTGCCTTTGACGCCGCCCCGATCGAGGCCTTCAGGTGGGACGAGCACGCCGACCCCGCCGAACAAATCGCGCTCCTACGCACGCACTGGGAACGCAACATCGACATGCCATCGTTGGTGATGCCACGGACCGCCAAATGAAACCGGAACGCTATTTTTCCGTGGACATCGAGTCGGCCGGTCCGATCCCCGGCAAGTACAGCATGCTTTCACTGGGTGCTTGCGTGGTCGACGATCCGTCCACCGCGTTCTACGCGGAACTCAAGCCGATCACCGAGGCATCCATCCCCGAAGCCATGGCAGTGTCCGGCCTGACCTTGGAGCAACTAAAGGAGTCTGGCCAGGATCCGGAGGTCGCCCTCCAGGCATTTTGCCAGTGGGTCGAGCGCCAGGCCGCCGGATTCAAACCAGTGTTCGTCGGATTCAATGCCTGCTACGATTGGCAATTCGTAAACTGGTATCTGCACACTTACGTTGGAACCAACCCCTTCGGCTTCGGGGGCATCGACATCAAGTCCTACTACATGGGGATGGCGGGGACACCGTGGGCGCAGACGACTTCTAGCCAACTACCCGTCGCTTATCAACCGGACACCCCCCAAACGCACAACGCGCTGGAGGATGCCTGCGCTCAGGCATCGATTTTCGCCAAGCTGCTTGCCGTCCGCGCGCAAGCCGAGTGACGGCGCGCTCGGTGTGCCGTGTGACGCGGGCGACGGCTTCCACTTGGCGCACGTATCCTGATCGGCCGCCGTCCACTGGCGCGGCTCGTCGCTGACGCGGCACAGTGCCCTGCGCACCTTGCGTTTCTCGTCGAAAAGTGGCACGTCGAAGTATCCGACGACGCCGAAGTTAGGCACCCCCGAGGTTGTCCCGCGAGCCGGCGTCGGTGCGGACGTTCCCCACGGATAGAAGGTTTGCTCGTGGCTACGATGTGCTGAGAGGAAAATGTCCCTGCGAACCACAAAGACTCTGCGATATGACACGGCTTCGTCTCTATGGTCGGGACAACTGGGAGATCCCGAACTATTCGGTAATCGAGAACCTCCTCTACGACGTTGTCGCCATGACCAATCCCGGGGAGCTTTCGCACTGGGAGAAGCTTTTCGTCGTGGAAACGCTCGGCCGGAGTGCCCACCGTGGCTACCTGGCCGACATCCATTTGTTGTGCGGTTTTTTCCGGGAAACCAGGACGCACTATTCCGATCCGGAACATCCTCGCAAATTGGGCGACATCTGCTGGTGCGAGGGCGACTTGGCGGCGGCCGAGACGTACTACGAGAAAACAGGCAGCGCCGCGCAGGCCTACCGGACATCGCCAGACGACGACAGACTCATCAAGCTGGCGTTCTACCAAGGGCGCTGGGCGCAGGTGGTGGAACGCTTCGCAGCCGGCAGCTTCAGCCCGGGATTCTCCCCGGGCAAGGTGTGCATCGGCCGCAGCGAGACTGCCGCGCAGCCCTACCTCGACATGCTGGCCGCAGCGCTCGGACACTTGGAAGCGCCGCCATCCGCGGCCCTGCTCCACATCCTCGAACAGGCGTTTGGGCTGAAGGATCCGCAATGGATGCGGCTGATCGCTGATCCGGCCTACCACGATCCAAAAACTATCGAGAAGCTTCGGCAGCGCTGCAAGCCGCGCGTGGGCAACGCGCAGTTCCACAGCCTCGCCGAAGCCGTCGCCAGAGGCGACACCCCCAGAAGCAGGCAGGTCGCCGCCTACATCCGGCAGGCGGACGAGGCCGTCGGTCAGGCACAGGCCACGCTCGGAGAGTACGCCGAAAGGGGCGAGGAAAAATCTCTGGAAGGATTCTTCGCTCTCGTGACTGGTTCAGGGATCGACTCCATCAGCCGAACCATGCTCTTTGCGGCACTCGGGCACGACAGCTTTACCAGCCGGAGCGACCTCCCTGCGGAGCGCATGGTCCGGCTGTTGAGCTACCATCCAATCATGCACAAGCGTCACTTCGGTAAACTTCTCGAACTGCGTTTCCTGCACCAGATTCCACTCACGGGCGAGGACGTGCTGACTGGTATCTTCCAATCTCTCGGCCAGATTTCGGCGGCGGAGCCAAGGAAACAAGACGAGTTCGGCTTCAGCCGGCTCGCCTCCTGCCGCGAGTGGGCGAAGATTCGTTTGCAGGAGTGGCTCGACCAACGTGCGTCGGTCCGCGCCGAGGAAGTCGCCGCGACTTGGCGGGACGGGAGAGCCCAGCTAGTTCCCCATCCCTTCTCTCCGGGCACCGGCAACCGACCCAACTCCCCCCGGAACACCGTCGAGTGGAACGATTTCATCAGGGAAGCCCTGGTGTGGCTGCGCACGCGTTGGCAGCGCGAGATCGGCGTGACGATGTGGGTTTCAGAGAACCAGCTCTACCAGACTCTACGCCGACTGCTCAAAGGCATGGAAGTTCAGCAACACGCGCGGCCAACCTGGCTTGGAGCCCAACACCTCGACATCTATGTTCCGGAGGCCGGCATCGCCGTCGAATACATGGGTGAGCAGCACTACCGAGCGTTGGAGTTTTTCGGTGGCGAGGTCGCGTTTCGCTCCGTTGTAGAGCGTGATCAGAGGAAGACAGAGATTTGCCACCTTCATGGCGTTCAACTACTTCGAGTCCGGTACGACGAAGAGATCGGCACGAGGGCGCGAGAGATCGCAGCGGGGATCCCAACTAATCCGAGTGGCGGTTAGACATGCCGGCAGCATCTGTGTACGGCCGCAGGAGGCGGGCGGGTATCCTGTCTTGCAGAGGCTATAAGTGACATCAAGCCGCTTGGGATCGATGGGCGTGAGCAGGTGGCGCCGGCAACTCGCCTCCAGGCTCCTTGAATTGGTTGGCACCCATGTCGAAGCCGCTCATGGCGACAGCATAGATTGGCCGGAGAGTTGCAGCTTTGTACGAGCAGCCATCCATAGCCATCCGGCAGACCGATGTCGGAGATCAATCCGATGAGGTGAGTTATTCGATGTTCGACCGCTCTGTCGTCTCTTCTTTGTTCCCAGCCCGCGACATGAAGCAGCCGGGCTAAAAAGCTCGCTGCTCGTTCCGAGCAGAGGATTTCTGGGGCACAGATTCATCCAATTATCACGAATTCACAATAATCACGAAACGCTCAGTGGTACATTCTCCGTTCATTTACAATAATGATTATTATATCAACCTTGGACGCAGTATTTTGTGACTCGAAAATTCTCGAGTTAATCGCATTGTTGTTAACCGTTTTCATCAACGCTTGGCTAAGACTTTGAGCAAAACTGCCGGAAACGAGGTTTTCGCTGCTTTGACCGTTCCACCGATTAACTCGCGGGCACTGACTGTCCCCGAGTTCTAGGGCTTGGCCGAGATGCCGACGGGGTTGGAGTGGTTCGCCAACATCGATTATCCTCTCACCCGTTGAGCTTACTGGATCGACGCGGCCGACTTGTCCGCACCCTACGCTCGGAGGAGTTTCGCATCGCCCCCCCCCTCCACTTCATCGCCTGCGGCGCGACTTGGAAGGCAGAGAACTTTCCGCGCCGACCATCCGCCGCAAGCTTACGGCGCTATCCTCGCTCTTTGCCCACCTGTGTGACTCCAACACCGTGACCCACAATCCCGCGCTCGGGGTGAAGCGGCCTCGCGCGGAGACAGCCGAAGGCAAAACGCCGGCCATCGGGGACGGCTAGGCCCGCGTGCTGTTGGCCGCGCCGTCGGCAGATACCCTGAAGGGCAAGCGCGACCGCGCGATCCTGGCGACGTTCCTCTTCCACGGTCTGCGCTGCGACGAGTTGTGCCAGTTGAAGGTGCGCGACCTGCACCTGCGCCGCGGCGTGCTGCACCTGCGCGTGCATGGCAAGGGCAATCAGCGACTACCTGGAAGCCGCCGGGCACGGCGAGGACCAGAACGGGCCGCTTTTCCGTCCGGAGCGCAAC
>CAXTMD010000003.1:0-3012 GCA_964245035.1 uncultured Chthoniobacterales bacterium | reverse complement strand
GGGCAAACTCGACAAACGGCTTTCCAGCGGCGCGGTGTACGCGCGGGTCGTCAAGCACTACGCGAAGGCTGCCAGCGTCGACATGTTGGGCTTCTGCACCCACAGCCTACGGGCAACGGCGGCCACCAACGCGCTCGACCATGAGGCGGATATTGCCCAGGTGCAGGAGTGGCTTGGGCACGCCAACATCGCCACGACCCGGCTTTACGACCGGCAGCGGACCCAGCCGGATTAAAGTGGCCTATTGAATACCCTTGGGAAATCGGATAAAATTGCTTCCCAATGAAAAACGTGCAACGGCGGTTTTTCTGCTGTCGGCCTGGCTGGCGGTGACGCCGCGGGTTCGTGCCGAGGACTTGGTCACTCTCTTGAGAACCACTTACCATTAGGCCCGCGCGGTCTGCGTGGAGCCAGATGGCGTCACCTGGGAACATGCCACCGGCCTATACAAGGTGGATTTCACCGACCTGCCCGAGGCGGTGCTTAGAGCCTACTACCACGAGGCCAAAAGGGCGGCGGCGTACCACGGCGCGCAGGAGCAAGCCCGGCAACAAGCGGTCGCATAGGCGCAGCAGGACCAGTAAAATGCCTACGCCTTGCGAGCCAAGCGCCTTCGACTCCAGCTTGCCACCACGAACGAGGCGGTCGCACTGACCAGCACCTTCGTCCTGCGGCCCCGGAACTGAAGCGCCGCGGCCAGAGAGAGCGCAGAAGAGCATCCCCAACATGGAAGCAGGCGACGGCGACCAGCCACGAGACAGACGCCGACTGCCAAAGCGAGAAGTGGTCGTTGCGGGTGATGACAAAGGGCACCGTGCCTGCGAAGAGCCAAACAGCCAGCAAAGCCGCCGCTGCCACCAAGTCGGCTACATACAGGGGCAAGCGCCGGGGAACACACGCCTGGATGGCGATGCCAAGCGCGAAAGGAACGATCCCGAAGAGCACGGCTAATAGCGAGCAGAGGAGCAGCACGGCGATGCGGAGAACGGCGGAAACGGTGTTCATGGTAGCAAAACGGAAGGGCGTGAAACGTAGCAGCCTAACGCCGCCAAGCTCAGCGACAGAGGCTAGCCACGCTAGACACAGAGTGTAAAAAAGACCCGATGGCCAGCCTTTGTTCGCTGGAGCGCGTGGTTTGGCCGGGTGTCACTGATGCGGGGTCATGGTCACTGCGAAGCCCACATCGCCTGCCTTGAACTCAGCCACTTGGCCGACTTGCGTGGTCATCTGAACCTCGGTGATCTGGTCGGCAGCCTTGTCTTGGTGCACAGTCAGAACGGCGTGAACTACCACCTGACCATTCGGGAGCAAGGTCGGGGTAATCTCGCATTGGGTGCCACAATCATACTGCACGTACTGGCCGCTAGGGGTAATCGCGTCGGCCATGCACAAGGCTCGCTGGCCACCCGCGGGGGTGCGCACTATGATTTTGGCCGCGATGCACACGTTCGGTGCGACGGATAGGGTCAGGGCCGAGATGGTGTAAGTAGTTGTTAATAATGCCAGCAGGACGATCAATGCAGTTTTCATGAGATGGTTTGTGGCCTAACTAGCAGTGGACGAACGAAAGTCGCAGAAAAGGCGAATGCAATCCGCCTAATACGTCGGCTCACCGAAGTGGCCCTACCCAGCACAACCTCCGTTTGCATAGGTTCCTTTGTACCAGACTGCTATGCCGCTGGCAAGCCTATCGGACCTTGGACCAGATTGAGCAAACCGCCATGTGGCGGACGTGCTGGTCAGCGACACCGGAATGCCTGGCGAAGACGGCTACGCACTCATCGCAGAGTGCGGGCACTTGAACCCGAGGATGGTGGCGGCATGCCTGCGGTTGCGCTGACCGCCTACGCACGGGCGGAGGACCGACTCAAGGCGATGTTCGCGGGCTTCCGGATGCATTGTCAGCAAGCGCGTCAACACCGTGGAACCGCTGACTCTGGTGGCCGAACTAGCTGGACGTACCGGCAGCTTTTGAGGATGGAGGTCATTCTCCGGAAATGTTGGCCGCGCCAAGCTTGACGCGCCTTCCGGCCGTCCACACGACGGCTTTGCTTCGCAGGCTTCGCACCGCCTTGCAGAAACAGCCGTCGAAGCGGACCTGGTTGGATGACGGTCCGCGAGCCAAATTCCCGGTTCCCTGAGATGCCCAGTATCCAGGTTAGCATTCCGAGCGTGACCATGATCTACGCTGCGGCCACTTCGACCTGCCTTGGCTCCTCTTCCGGCTCCAGTCCCACCATGCCGCGCAACGCTTCGAGAGTCGTCCCCGCGTGGTTCCCCCAAGCTCCCGAGAGCTCAAGCCAAAGATGTGCTGTTGGTTCATGCAATCCAAGCTGATGCCCCCGTTCTCCAGAAAGACTAGCAGGTCACGCATGGCTTGTCGGTTCTTGCCCGAATGGCTGAGGTTCGTCAGGCGCATTCAATCAATCCCACCCATGAACCCGAACATCAACCATCTCCGCATCTGCCAGTTCTTCTTTGTCCTCGCCCCATGGATCGACACACCTGCCTGGGCGTAGAAGCCAACTTCCTGGCGCAGGGCTTCCACGATTGCCGCACGGGCTACTCGACAACGTGTCGCACCGGCGTTCGTCGACAGGCGCGGCGGCAGATACACAGCACACCTAGTCCCGCGCCGAGGGCGAGCAGCGCGTTCGTGCCCGGCTCGGGCACGACCGAGTAGTTGAGGTTGTCGATCAGCAGGCCCGAGTAGACGGTGTTGGTCGTCACGTCGCTGACGCCGAAGCCGAAGGTGTAGTTGCCCGTCGTGGGCACGGTGATGTTCACCCCCGTGTAGCCGTTGCCGGCGCTGCCGCTGGTCTGGAAGCTAAAGTTGGGCGAAGCCGAACCGTTGTTGAGCTGGGCCGCGCTGAGCTGGCTGGCACTGTAGAGCTGGGTGCTCACGCCGTTGACCGTGTAAAAGGCGAGGTCGTTGTGGTAGGCCGTCGTGTTGTCCTCGTCGGTCAAGAAGATGTAGTCAAAGTGCACGGTCGTGCCCGCCGTGAGCGTGAC
>CAXTMD010000002.1:1252-46293 GCA_964245035.1 uncultured Chthoniobacterales bacterium | reverse complement strand
AGGGGAAGCCGGACGTTAGGATTTCGCGGCGGTGTAGCGCTGCTCGATTTCTCGCATGCGTTCGACCTTGGCGGCCGAACCGCCGCCCGCAAAGTCAGACTCCAGCCAGGTGTCGACGAGCGACTTGGCCAGTTCTTCGCCGACCACCCGCGCGCCGAGCGCCATGATCTGTGCGTCGTTGCTCTTGCGGGCGCGCTCCGCTGAATATTGATCGTGACAAACGGCCGCGCGCGCCCCGGGAATTTTGTTGGCGGTGATGCACATGCCGATCCCCGTGCCGCACATCAGGATCGCGCGGTCATGGCGGCCGGCGACCACCGCCTCGGCGACTTCGGCGGCCTTGTCGGGGTACAGGGAAGGGGAGGTGTCGTGGACGCCATAGTCCTGCACGGGCAAACCGCGCTTTTCCAAGTGAGCGCGGATGGATTCCTTGAGATGATAGGCGGCTTCGTCGCAGCCGAGGGCAATGGGCTTTTCTGAAGAGGCGTTCATAACGGTAGGTAGGTTGACAGCACAACTCTGTTCCGGGAGGAGGTAGAAAACTCGCCATCGTCAAGCGCAGCGAAGCGGGGGGAACGCAGTCGGCTTGGCTCAACAAAACATTGATCATCGTCCCCACGCCAGAAATTTTTTGAGAAAAAGTTCTGGCGTTGAGCGAATGTTACGCTCATTGTTTTCGCCACGAGCGATATTGTTCGGTTTGTTTCCCCCCGCTAGCTAGATCGGACTTGCCTGTGACGCGTTCGAGTGCGTACGGTCAATGATCGGCTATTGGTGCGGAACGATTTCCGCCAGTTCCGTTCCCCCCGCCCCCCGCTGGAATCGACTCTGCGAGTTTCCTGCACCTTCGTGTCTACATGAACAGAGCCAACCCAAGCTTGTGTTCCCCAACCGCCTGCGCGGCGGCCCGGGAGCAACTGGAGTCGGCCCGGCCCTCGCCTTTTTAATCGCTTTGGCGTCGCGCTCGGTTGATCGGCGATCCACGCCGCTCCACCGGAGCGCGACTTCAAGTAAAACAACACCACCATAAACAAGGGCAAGTTCCCCCATGATACCAAACGTAAGATCTAAACAATTCATCCAGGGGGCCGTGGGACTACTGTCCTCGGCTCTGTTCCTGGCTCACTCGCCGGAGGTTCGGGCGCAGGGTTTCGACTGGAAGCAAGCCTCGGGGACTACGGTCCACGTGGCGCTCAACCAGCATCCCTACGCGGAGGCGATCATCAAGCATCTGCCCGAGTTCAAGGAACTGACGGGCATTGATGTGCAGTACGAGATCACCCCGGAGGAGAACTACTTCGACAAGGTCACGACGGCCCTTTCCTCCAGCAGTGGCAACCCGGATGTGTTCATGACGGGGATCTACCAGATGTGGGACTACGCCAGCGCCAAGCGCATGGAGCCGCTCGACCCGTTTCTGAACAACCCGTCGATGACCAACCCTGGCTATGACACCAGCGACATCTTCGACGGCGTGTTCAAGGGCGGCAAGTGGGACTTGAAGCCTGGCTCGCCCTCGGGCTCTGGCACGCTGTACTCCCTGCCGCTGGGCTTCGAGATGTACACGCTGGCCTACAACAAGAAGTACTTCGACAGCAAGGGCCTCACGGTGCCGAAGACGTTCGACGAACTCGTGGCGCTGGCCAAGAAGCTCAAAGGCTGGAACGGGCCGGGCTCATACGGCATCGCGGTGCGCGGCACGCGTAACTGGGCGACCATCCACCCCGGCTACATGTCGGTGTTTGCCAATGCCGGTGCGAAGGATTTCACGGTCAAGGACGGCAAGCTGCTGTCTGACCTGGATCAGGCCGACGCGATCAGCATCACCAAGAAGTACGCGGACATGATCCGTGACGGCGGCCCTCCCGGCTGGTCGAACTACACGTGGTACCAGTGCGGTGCTGACCTGGGTGCTGGCAAGGCAGCCATGATGCTCGACGCGGACAGCCTCGGCTACTTCACCGCGGCTCCCGGCTCGACCGCGGAGGCTGCCAACTTGGCGTTCGCTCCCATCCCGGTGCTGAAGGAAGGCACGGAGCCATCCCCCAACCAGTGGGTGTGGCAGTTGGGCATGAACAGCTCCTCGAAGAACAAGAAGGCCGCGTGGATCTTCATCCAGTACTTCACGGGCCCGGACCACGTGAAGTGGGCGGCGATCAACGCCAAGCTCGTCGATCCGCCCCGCCAATCGACCTGGGCGCTGCCGGAGTTCAAGCAGAAGCTGTCGGCCATCCCCGGCTTCTACGAGACCTTCCAGGATCAGATCAAGAACACGAGTGTGAAGTTCACCCCGCAGCCCTACTTCATTCAGTCCACGACGGAGTGGGCGGCGGCCCTTCAGAAGATCGTGCTCACGGGCGCGGACACTGACAAGACGATGAAGGACTTGGCCAAGCGCATCGACAAGGACACGTCCAAGTTGAAGCTGAACTAACGTCTCCTAGTTCGTAAATTAAAGAAAAAGTCCGGGCGGGAGATCACCTCCCGCCCGGATAGTTCGGAACGTAGACAAACTTTTGTTGAATTGATTTCCAATAACTGGCTCGATTGCCGGTCTAGGACACTTGCCACGCGAACGCTGTTTCCCCAATGAGCATAGCCTTGCAGAACACGGAGAGAACTCCCCTCAGTGCGACTAACCCCGCCGGTTCTCCTTCACCCTTCTCTCCTTCTAACACGGAGTTGTCGGAAGCAGCTCGCCGCTACGCCCGCCGCAAGGCCATGCGTCCTTATCTGGTGCTGGCACCAGCCTTTCTGCTAACCATCGGTATTCTGTTCCCGTTTTTCGTCGCCATCTACTACGCGTTCACAGACTACTCTCTGCGGAGTTCAGAATACGCGATGGTAGGCTGGAGCAACTTCAAAGACACTCTGACGAGTGACGATTTCTGGCACTCGGTGATTGTCACTCTGAAGTATGCGTTCTACGCCACGGGCATCGAGATGTTGCTGGGTCTGGGCATCGCTTTGCTGCTCAACAAGGATAGTATCCTCTCAAAATTCCTGCGGCTGGTGCTGATCTTTCCTCTGATGATCGCTCCGGTCATTGGCGCTCTCATCTGGCAGTTGTTGACCAACCCGTCGGTGGGCTTGTTGCGACTGCCGCTCTCCTGGATCGGACTGGGCGATTTCCGCTGGAGCGCAGACCCGGACTACGCCCTCTTCAGCATCGTGTTGGTAGACGTCTGGATCTACACTCCGTTCATCATTATCCTGGTCTCGGCGGGGCTTCGTTCCTTGCCGAAGTCCCCCTACGAAGCGGCTTTGATCGACGGCGGTTCGGCGTGGTTCGTGTTCAGGAACCTTACTTTGCCGATGCTCCTGCCAGTGATCCTGATCGCCTTGGTGTTCCGTTTTATGACTTCGCTGCAAGAATTTGGCATCATCTTTGCCTTGACCAAGGGTGGACCGGGTGATGCCACGATGAATTTGGCAGTGCAGTCGTACAACGAAGCATTTCCTTTCTACAACCTCAGCGGCGCAATCCCCACTTTGCTTCTGCTCTGGGCGCTGATCTACGCGGTCTGCTTTGTCCTGATCGGATACTGGCGCAAGGCCCAGAAGACAGCGTCGGGTGCGGCGTAGGAACTCTCTCTTTTCCCCAAAACATGAACGACACCCGCTCTAACGGCCGCAATCTACTGGAGGCCATCGGTCGCAACGGACTCTTGCTGCTCTACGCTTTGTTCGCGTTGTTCCCGCTTCTCTGGATGCTGATTCTGTCCTTCAAGCCGGACAGTGAAATGTTCGGCAGTCCCTTTATCTTTCATCCGACGACGGATAACTTCCGCGCCGTTTTGGGTCAGAGCGACTTTCTGGGGGCTTTGCTGCACAATCTAGTGATCAGCGTGCTGGCCGTCTGCCTCTCGCTCATTGTCGGCGTACCGGCGGCTTACGCGCTGGCACGGTTCCAATTTAAGGGACGAGAAGACATTGCCTTCACGTTCCTGTCCTTCCGGTTTGCTCCGGAGATTCTCGTCATCATTCCCTTGTACCTGATCTACCAGAAGTTTGGATTGATCGACTCTTATACCGGCTTGATCTGGGTGTATCAGTTGATCAGTCTGCCGCTACTGATCTGGATCTTGCGTGGATTCTTCGAGGACATCTCGCCGGACATCGAGTCTGCTGCGCAGCTTGATGGCTACACTTGGTGGCAGGTGTTCTTCAAAGTGCTGCTGCCACTCATCCGCCCGGGGCTGGTCGCGGCAGCCTTGCTCTGCTTTATCTTCTGCTGGAACTCTTTCACCTTTGCGCTGCAACTCGGCGGCGGCCGGACGCAGACCTCCACCGTGGCCATGATGCGTTTTCTGGCCTCGGACACGGTGCACTATGGCTGGGTGGCGGCGGCGGCGCTGATCTCCGCTCTGCCGGAGGTGATCCTCGCAGTGCTCATCCAGAAGCACCTCGTGCGCGGATTGTCGTTCGGCGCCGTCAAAGGTTGACCCTGATTTTTCCTCCCCCACATGGCAAACATCGAGTTATCCGGTCTGACGAAGCACTACGGGAAGCGGGTAGGAGTAAAAGACCTCTCGCTGCAAGTCGCCGACAAGGAATTTGTCGCCATCTTCGGCCCTGCAGGTGCTGGCAAGACCACCACACTGAACCTGATCGCCGGGATCGTCACGCCCGAGAGCGGTAACGTGCGCATCGCGGACCGTGACATTGGTGGCCTGGAGCCGGCCGAGCGCAACGTCGCGATGGTGTTCGAGAGCTACGCGCTTTACCCCCAACTCACCGTGTACGAGAACATGGCGTTCCCGTTGCGTAGCCCGAAGTTCAAGCTGCCCGAGAGCGAGGTGAAGGATCGCGTGACCCACTACGCCAAGGTGATGAAGATCGACCATCTCATCGACCGGCCCATCCAGGCTCTGAGCAACGGGCAGCGCCAGCGTACCGCTCTGGGACGTGCGCTGGTGCGCAAGCCAAACGTGTTCCTGATGGACGAGCCGCTCAGCCACCTTGATGCCAAACTACGCCACTCCATGCGGGCGGAGTTGAAGGAAATGCGCCAGCAACTCGGCACCACCACGATCTACGTGACGCACGACTACCTGGAAGCCATGAGCTTGGGTGACCGGATCGTCATCCTCGACGGCGGCAGCATCTTGCAGGTTGGCACGCCGGACGAGGTTTACTTCCGGCCGGCGAGCACCCGCGTTGCCAGCCTGTTTGGCGACCCGGAAATTAACTTGGTGGATGGGCGAGTGGCCGCGGATCAGGCCGGCGCGCTGACGGCGGAACTCTTCGGTGGAGCCCACAAGATTCCCTCGCTCAGCTTGGATTTGTCCCGCGCTTTGACCCGGGCAGAAAATGCGTCGGCCAAAGAGCGGCGGTTCACGGTGGGCTTCCGGCCGGCGGACGTGGTCGTGGAGCATCGGTACGGAGATGAGGCCACTGGGCCCGGGGTCGCCGGCACGGTTTACAGCTTCGAACCGCTGGGCACCAAATGCGTGGTCACGATGACCGCGCCCGATGGGACCCGCGTCCGCGCGCTGGTTCCCGGACGCAAGCAGTTCCGACCGGACGAACAGGTTCGCTTCAACGTCCAACCCCAGGACATTATCTTTTTTGATGCGGGCACGGGTGAATACATCGCGCGTTCCAACCCTTTGATGGAGGATTCAATCCGTGGCTGAACTTACCTTTCGCAAAGTCGTCAAACAGTATAGTCCCACCACGCCCCGCGCGGTGAACGACGTGAACCTCGAAGTCCAGGACGGTGAGTTCATGGCGCTGTTGGGCCCTTCCGGTTGCGGAAAGTCCACGTCGCTGCGGATGATCGCCGGATTGGAAAGCGTCACCGGTGGCGAGATCATCATCGGTGGCCGGGTGATCAACGACGTCCATCCGAAGGACCGGGGCGTCGGCTTGGCGTTTGAGAACTACGCGCTGTACCCTCCGCTCAAGATCCGCGACAACCTGGCGTTCAACCTGCGGGCGCACGGCATCGCCGAGCCCGAGGTGCAAAGCCGGGTCACGGAGATTTCCAAGTACCTGCACATCTCCGAACTGCTCGACCTCAAGCCAGCGGCGCTGAGCAGCGGCCAGAAGCAGCGCGTCAACATCGCCCGCGCGCTGGTGCGGCGGCCGGCGGTGCTGCTGCTGGACGAGCCGCTCAGCCATCTGGACGCCGCCCTGCGGGTGCAGATGCGCACGGAGATCAAGCGCCTGCACATCGAGCAGCGTTTCACCACGGTCATCGTCACGCACGACCAATTGGAGGCGATGGCGCTGGCCGACCGGATCGCTGTGCTCAACGACGGCAAGCTCCAGCAGTTCGACACGCCGCTGGAGGTGTTCAACCATCCGGCCAATGAATTCGTCGCCGGGTTCCTGGGCGAGCCGCCGATGAACATCTTTGCGGTCGAACGCGACGCGCAGGACCGCTGGGTTTTGCCCGGAACCACGTTCGCTCTGCCGATGAGCAACCACGTCCGGCAGTTGAGCGGCAACCGCACCCGGGTCAAGCTGGGCGTGCGCCCGTGGGGCATCGAGGTGTCGCGCAACGCCAGCCCGGGCTCCGTGCCCGGTACGGTGTCGGTCGTGGAAGACCTGGGTGACGAGACCCGCGTCGGCGTGCGCTTCGGCGACGTGCTCCTCATGGCAAGCGTGCCGTTGACGAAGCAGTACAAGCCTGGATCGAACGTTCAGCTTTCCTTCAGTGACGAAGACTTAAACCTGTTCGACATCGAAACGACCAATCGCCTTACCGTATAAAGAACTTCACGCTTGCGAAAGCGTCTCTCCACCCCCATCCCAACGAATCAGTTGATATGAGCACAACCTCTGAAACTCCGACGCGTAGCTCAGCCTCCGTCCCGGCGGTCGAACTGGCTCCCCGCGATACCACCACGCCGGCTTCCGCCACCAGCGGCAGCAAAGGCGATCTGCCCAAGACGATGCGCGCGGTCGTCGCTTACGCCCCCGGCGATTACCGCCTGGAAACCGTGCCGGTTCCAGAATGCGGACCGGATGACATCATCGTCAAGGTGGAAGCCTGCGGCATCTGCGCCGGCGACATCAAGGCGAACGACGGGGCCGCGTCGTTCTGGGGCGGCCAGGGCCAGCCCAAGTACATCAAGGCCCCGATGATCCCGGGCCACGAGTTCCTCGGCCATGCGGTGGCCATCGGCGATAACGTGGCGAAGAAGGGCAAGTTCAAGATCGGGGACCGCATCATCTCCGAGCAGATCGTCCCGTGCTGGGACTGCCGGTTCTGTCTGCGCGGCGAGTACTGGATGTGCGAGAAGCACGACGTGTACGGCTTCCAGAACAACGTCAACGGCGGGTTCGCGGAGTACATGCGCTACCCGAAGGAGGCCATCAACCACCTCGTGCCGCACGACATCCCGCTGGAGAAAGCGATCCTCGTCGAGCCGTACGCCTGTTCCGTATTTGCCGTGAAGCGTGCCAAGATTACCCTGGAAGATGTGGTGGTGCTGGCTGGCGCGGGTCCGCTGGGACTCGGCATGGTGGGTGCCATGCGGCTGCACAATCCCTCGAAGCTCGTTGTGCTCGATGTGAAGCAAGATCGGTTGGACCTCGCCAAGAAGTACGGCGCGGACGTGGTGATGAACCCGCTCAAGGACGACGTGGTGGCGCGTGTCAAGGAGATGACGGGTGGCTACGGCTGCGACGTTTACGTCGAGGCGACCGGACACCCGGATTCGGTCAAGCAGGGCTTGGCCATGATCCGCAAACTGGGCCGCTTCGTGGAGTTCAGCGTGTTCTCGCACGATGTCACGGTAGACTGGAGCATCATCTCCGACCGCAAGATGCTCGACATCCTCGGCGCGCACCTCGGCCCGTACTGCTATCCCTTCGCCATCGAAGCCATCGGTGATGGGCGGCTGCCCACCGACGGTGTTGTTACCCACCAGTTGCCGCTGGAAGAGTTCAAGCAGGGCATGGAACTGATGAAGAAGGGCGACAAGTCCATCAAGGTGCTCTTGATTCCATAGTCAGCCCACGCAGAAGATCGCTGAAAACCCTGTGGGTTGTCCCCACGGGGTTTTTTGTTTGTCAGAGCCAGAGACAATCGCTGCGTTGCGGGAAGTACCCAGTGACAAACGCGACGGTTTGCTCCTGCCGAGCCAAATTGAAAAATTGCTTGATACAGCTTCAGAAATCTGTATTATTAATGTATAACAATACTATGACAGCTTTTATTATCCTCGTTTCGCTGCTGCTGCTGTTGGGCATCTACAACTGGGCTCCTGGACCTTGGCGTGCTCACATGCGGTCTGATCACACGCTCCCCGGCCCCGCCGCGCACAACCCTGGCGAACTGGTTTTCTGTCTCGCTGGCTTGATCTTGCTCGCGTACGCGAGTCAGCACTTCTTTGGTCACCATCCTTACTGACGGCGAGGGGCCGAGAGTAGGCGCACAGCGGCGGGCTGGGCATCGTCTGCACCAGCTTCGCTGTTCGTCGCACAAGGACGGTAAGCCGGTGCTCGCAGACTGCACAAAGGCTAAAGTGCCGTACGAAAAAGCTTCCGCTGGGGAGGCAATTGGGCCAAGATGGGGCAGGCCCGGCTTCGTTGCGGGTCACCCCACGGTATCCCCCGGGGTTGGTAGTTCAATTTCCTGCGACGCGGGGCATGCGCGAAGGTAAAATGACTCATAAAACTCCCAGCCGCATCAAGGCCGACGCTGCCAAGGCTGCTGGGTTCCCCGTCGGGGGCAGCGACCCGGACGACCTGGTGCGGGCGGCCTGGCTCTATTACATGGCCGGTCACACCCAAGAGGACACGGCGAAAATCCTCCGAGTCTCCCGTCCGAAGGCGGCGCGTCTGTTAGCCGAAGCGCGCGAAGCGGGCATCGTCAAAATCTCCATCGAGCACCGGCTGAGCGACATGGTCGAGGTGGAGGAGCGACTGCGTCGCCGCTTCAAGCTGGCCCTATGTCTGGTCACGCCGCCCCTGCACACTTCGACGCATTTCCCGGGCAAGAACGGTCCGCCGGCTGGCAACGCGGCGATGGAGGACGAGATGGCCCGCCGCGCGGTGGGCATGGTCGCCGCGCGTTATCTGCGCGAGCGTTTGCAACTCAGCGATCACCCGGTGGTCGGGTTGGCGTGGGGCCGTACGACGGCGATGATGGTCGACCAACTGGCCGGCGTGCGCAAGCCCGACGCCTGCTTTGTCTCCACGATGGGGTCGTTGACGATGAACTCCGCGGCAAACCTGTTTGACGTGGTGCACCGCGCCGCCGAGAAGACCGGCGGGGAGGGGCATTTTCTACCCGTGCCCTACATCGCCAACAGCGTGGCCGACCGCAACGTCCTCATGGCACAGCGGGTCGTGAAGGAAACGCTGGCGCTGGCGGCGCGGGCAGACGTTTTCTTCATGAGCATGGGGGAATGCGACCGGAGCGGGTTCCTGTTCGAGAAGAGTTTCCTTTCCAATTCGGAACTCGACGAACTGCACCGCGCCGGGGCGGTGGCCGATGCGATGGGCACGTTCTTCGACCGGAACGGCCAGCCGGTGAAATCAGAGCTGAACCAGCGTTCTCTCGCGTTGGATTTGAAGCACCTGCGTGGCCGCGACGTGATCCTGCTGTGTGGCGGTCGCACCAAAGCGAAGGGCGCGCGGGGCATCCTGCGGGCTGGCTTCGTCAGCGGCTTGATCGTCGATGGCGACACGGCGCTGGAAATCTGCGCCCAGGAGGATAGCCAGGCGCCTCAAGAAAGTGGGGCGCGCGGAGAAACTCTCCGGCTGTAGAGACCCTTGCTCCGCCTGCCGCGTGACGGGACGCCGCCAGCGCCTTGCACACCTCCCGTTTTGGTCTGTTCTCAAGCCACTTCTCGTCACGCGGCAGGCGGAGCGCCTGCCCTACAATGTCTCCGTGCCACGGCTCACGTCGATGTGCGGGTGCGCAGCTTATCAACCGTGACGGCGATGACGATCACGAGGCCCTTGACCACCAACTGCCAGAAGAACGAAACGTTCATGAGCGTAAGGCCATTGTTGAGGGTGGCAATCACCAGGGCACCCAGGAGCGTGCCGCTGATCGTGCCAATGCCGCCGGTGAAACTGGTGCCCCCGAGGATCACCGCCGCGATGGCATCCAGTTCGTAACCCTCACCGAGTTTGCCGTTCGCGCTGTATAGGCGGCTGGCGCTCATCAGTCCCGCCAGCGCGGCCAACAGGCCGCTTACGGCGTACACAAACACCAGCACACGCTCCACGCGGATACCCGTTAGCCGGGCGGCTTGGGCGTTGCCGCCCACCGCGTAGATGCGCACGCCCAGGACCGTGCGCCGCAGGATGAACGCGCTGACCAAGATCGTGATCAGCGCGATGATGATCAGCCAAGGGATCGGACCGAGGCGACCGTTACCGATCCAATCGAAGGGGATGTCGTTGTTGATGATGGTCGTGCCGTTAGCCAGCAGGTAAGCCGCGCCCCGCAGCGCCGTGTACGTGCCGAGCGTCACGATGAAGGGCGGCAGACCCACGTAGGCCACCGTGGCCCCGGTGAGCGTGCCCAGCACGAGGCCGGAGAGCAGAGTCACCGGCAAGATGGCCCAGACCAGGGAGGGCATCAGCGAAATTTGCAGCGCGATGACGGCCGAGACCCCGAGGATGGAACCAACCGAAAGATCAATGCCCCCGGTGAGGATGACGAAGGTCATGCCAGCGGCCAGCACGGTGTTGATCGACGCCTGACGCGCGACGTTGATCAGGTTGCTGGAGGTCAGGAAGTTCGGCGTCAGGAAGGAGAACAGGAGGCCGATCAGCAGCAACACCGGCAAGATACCCACCACCTGCCAGAAGTTGCTGCGGGAACGGGCAGCTTCCGCCGCTCGGATCGTCGGCGACTCGGACACTCCCCCGGGCGAAGGTGTGCTCGTGGACGTGGTCAGGTCGGAGGCCATAAGGGGGGAAGCGGTGGATGTTTTATGCCGGGGAGGAAGCAGCCGTGCCCGTGGCTAGAGCCATGATGTTTTCTTGCGTGATGGCATCTTTGCCCTCACCGCCGCGGAGTTCGCCCATCAGGTGGCCTTCGCGCATGACCAGCACCCGGTCGCTGATGCCGATGACCTCCGGCAACTCGCTGGAAATGAAGAGCACCGCAACGCCCTTGGCGGCCAGTTCGCCTACCAAGCGGTAAATTTCGCTCTTGGCACCGATGTCCACCCCGCGCGTGGGTTCATCGAGGAGCAGCACCTTGGGGCCGATTTCCACCCAGCGGGCCACGAGGAGTTTTTGCTGGTTGCCGCCGGACAACCCCAGCGCCTTCGCGGCCGGGCTGGCGACCCGGATGGC
Organism: uncultured Chthoniobacterales bacterium; assembly: GCA_964245035.1. GTDB lineage: Bacteria > Verrucomicrobiota > Verrucomicrobiia > Chthoniobacterales > SZAS-18 > CAHJWO01. The sequence goes on along the minus strand of CAXTMD010000002.1, from coordinate 35,019 downwards.
GAAGTCCTTGATCGCTTGCAGCGTGAGTTCCCGCAGGCGCTTGGGCCGCAGCACGCTCGCCCCCGCCGATTCGCGGTCGAGCACGTTCATGGTGATGTTCTCGCTGGCGCTCATCTCCAGGAACAACCCGAGCTGCTTGCGATCTTCGGGAACGTAGCCGATGCCTGCCCGGATGGCTCCGAGCGGCGAGCGGGCGCGCAGTTCCTTGCCTTCGAGTTGGATCGACCCGCCGCCGAGCCGGTCGGCCCCGAAGATCAGCCGGGCCAACTCGGTGCGTCCCGCGCCGACCAACCCCGCCAAGCCGAGGATTTCTCCCGCGCGCAAGGTCAGGGAAACGTCGTGGACCTTGCCGCGCGTGTCGCTGACGTTGTTCACCGTGAGCACCTCATCCCCGACGGTGTGGCGCGCGTGGCGGTAGAAGTCGCCCAGCGGACGGCCTACCATCATCTGGATCAAACGCTCGGCGGAAAGGTCCGCGCGTTCCAGCGTGCCGACGTAGCCACCGTCGCGCAGCACGCTGACTCGGTCCGCCAGCGCGTAGACCTCCGCCATCCGGTGGCTGATGTAGACGATGGCCAGCCCATCCTCGCGCAGCTTGCGAATCAGGTTGAAAAGCCGCTCCGTCTCACGGTCCGAGAGGGCCGCCGTGGGCTCGTCCATGATGAGCACCCGGCTGTGGCGGTGCAGGGCGCGGGCGATCTCCACCTGCTGCTGCTCGGCGATGGAGAGCCGGCCAGCCTGCACCTCGGGTCCGAAGCTCGTGCCCAGCGTCTTCAACACTTCGCTGGCCCGCTCACGCATCGCCGCCCGATTCACCATGCCGCCGCGGCTGATCTCCTCGCCCAAGAAGATGTTCTCGGCGACGGTGAGATTGGGAGCGAGGCTGATCTCCTGATAAATCAGGGTGACACCGGACCGCCGGGAAGCCGCCGGGTCGCCCAGCGTCAGCGGCTGCCCATTGATGCGCACCTCGCCCTTGTCGGCGCGGTAGGCGCCTGCGAGCACCTTCATCAGTGTGCTCTTGCCCGCACCGTTCTCGCCCATCAAGGCGTGGATTTCACCGGACCGAACGTTCAAGTCGACTCCCCGGAGTGCCTTGACTCCGGGGAACGACTTCTCGATCCCGCGCATCTCCAGCGCAGGCGCGTCCGGCTGGCTGGCGAGTGCAACCATGACGGGGGAGCGGCGATGAGCTTCTCTCAAGCGGGCGCGGACACCTCAGCGGGCGTTCCAGCCCTTGTACTGGGCCACGTCGTCGCGCGTGACGAGCTTGACCGGGATCAGGGTCAGCTTGTTATCGGGCTTCTTGCCCTGGAGGACGTCATAGCCGATCTCCACGGCCTTTTCGGTCATGGCGTACGGGTCCTGCGCCGCCGTGGCGGTGAAGAGGCTGTTCTTGGCTTTGAGCGCCGCTTCGCCGTCGGGCGAGCCGTCCACCCCGACGATGAAGAAGTCCTTGCGGTCGGCCTGCCGCGCGGCGAGGTCAGCCCCGATGGCGGTCGGGTCGTTGATGCCGAAGATCGCGTCCACGTGCGGGTTCGCGGAGAGCAGGTCGGTCGCCACGCGCAGGCCGCCGTCGCGGCTGCCGCCGGCGTTCTGGTCCTGCGAGAGCACCTTGATGCCGCTGTTCTTCTTGAAAACTTCCAGCGCGCCGTTGGCACGATCCTGCACGGAACTCACGGGAGGGCCATTGATGATGATGACGTTGCCCTTGCCCTTGAGGCGATCCACGATGTACTTCGCATCTTCCTCACCAGCCTGCTTGTTGTCGGACATCACCGTGGCATCCACGCCGCCTTCGGCCGCCACGTCCACGGCGACCACCACGATCCCTGCCTCCTTGGCCCGGCGCACGGCCGGAGCGATGCCCTTGCTGTCGGCCGCACCGAGGATGATGAGCTGCACGCCCGAGGCGATGAAGTTGTCGATCTGGGTGGCCTGCGTGTTGATGTCGTAGTTGGACGACACGAGGGTCACCTTGACCCCGTCACCGCCGAGTTCCTTGGCCTTGGCCTGGGCGGCCTTGCCGATCAGCACGAAGAAGGGATTGCCGAGGTCGCCGACCGTCACGCCGACCGAGGTCAGCTTCTTGGACTGGGCCGACGCCGTGGAAAGCGGCAGGGCCGTCACGGCGAGAGCACCGAGAACCGCCAGCGAGGAAAGGAGTGGAGGAAACAGAGATTTCATGGTTTGGGAGGATACAAGTCTAGTGGGTAGCACGAAGCTGCCGAACGGCGAGTCGTGCAACGTTCAATCGTGCAAGGCGTTCACTCCGGACGGCAGCGTCGTCATTTATCAACGTGGCCGTGGTGAACAGGCGACGCGTTCAGTAAACGCGCGGGAGGTCAGCAACGGCAGCGAAGCTGCCATCGTCCTACTAGGTAGGGAGGGCTCTCCGAGCCGCTCCCTAGATTGGCTGGATGCCCGTTGCGCACGCGGTGCGTCTCGCCGGAAACATTTGGGACGGCTCGGAGAGCCGTCCCTACCTAGTAAGATGGGCGCCCGCGGCGCGGTTTCACTCTACACGCCTTCTCAGAACGGCGAGTCCGGGAAGTAGAACTGCTTCGCGTTCTCCTTGGTGATCAGCACCGAAGGAATGATGTCGGTCGCCGGCAGCTTCTCGCCCTTCAGCCGGGCCTCGGCGGTCATCTTGATGGCGTCGTAGATGAAGTGGGGCGAGTACGAGACATTAGCCTGGATCAGCGGGTTGCTGCCGTCCATCAAGGTCTTGATCATGCCCTTGGCACCCGCGCCGCCGAAGACGATCTTGATGTCCTTGCGCTTGGATTGGTCGATGGCCTTGAGGACGCCCACGGCCATGTCGTCGTCCGCCGCCCATACGGCGTCGATGTGGTTGAAGCGGGTGAGGTAATCCTGCATCACCTTGAAGGCATCGTCGCGGTTCCAATTGCCGTACTTGGCATCGAGGATGTGGATGTCGGGATGGTCCTTCATCACCGAGTTGAAGGCGTCCATGCGCTCGTTGTCGAGGGTGGTGGCGATGCCGCGCAGGACGACGATGTCGCCTTTGCCGTCCAGAGCCTTGGCCAGGTACTCGGCGGGAATCTTGCCAAAGGCGGTGTTGTCGCCGGAAATGTAGGCGTCCTGCGCGCTGGTGTCCGTCAGGCCGCGGTCAACCACGGTCACGTACGTGCCTTTGCCGTGAATCTGCGCCACGGGCTTGGTCAGGGCAGCCGACTCAAAGGGGAAGACGACCAGGGCGTTGATCTTGGTGACGGTGGACAGGTCCTGGAGCTGGTTGGCCTGTTCGGAGGCGTTCGCGCCTGTCTTGACGGTAATCTTGAGCCCGGGGTGCTCTTTCTCCAAATCCTTCTTGGCCTGGTTGGCCCAGTACACAATCGCGCCGGTGAAGCCGTGGGTCGCGGTCGGGATGGAAACGCCGAGGTTGACGTTTTCGTCCGCGTGCGCCGACGAGGCCGCGCCGATGGCCAGGCAGGCGGCCGTGACGCCGGCCAGCCGGCGGACGGTTTGTTTGAACCGGACGGGGAGTTGGGGGGAGGGGAGGTGCATGAATTGTTATCTACGGCGGCGTTGCAAGAAGGCAACTAGGATGATGGCGAAGCCCTGCACCGCCGCGTTGAGGTAGACGCTGATCAGGTTGGTGAGATTGAGGATGTTGCCAATCACGGAGAGCAGGATCGCGCCGACCACCGTGCCGACGATGCTGCCCGCGCCGCCGCGCAGCATCGTGCCGCCCACGATGACCGAGGCGATGGCCTCCAGTTCCCACAGCAAACCCGTGGTCGGCGAGGCGGAGCCCAGCCGCGGGACGTACAGCAGCGTGGCGATCCCCACGCAGACGCCCAGCAGCACGTAGGTGAGCACCTTGACGCGGTCGACGTTGACCGCCGCGTAGCGCGCGACTTGCTCGTTGGAGCCGATGGCCTGCACGTAGCGTCCGTAGGCCGTGCGGTTGAGGATCACTCCGCCGGCCACCGCCACGGCCAGGAACACCCACACAGGGATCGGGACGCGCAGCACGCTCGCGTAGTAGACGGGGCTGTAGGCGTCGGAAAGCGTGTCGTCCAGGGTCAGCGCGCCGCCGTCGGCGAAGTAGGTTAGGTAGGCGCGGTAAATGCCCAGCGTCCCGAGCGTGACGATGAACGGCTCGATCTGCCCCCGGGTGATGCACAGGCCGTGCAGCAGTCCGCAGACCCCGCCGATCAAGAGGGCGCATAACATCCCGCCACCGACGGCCACCACGGGGGAGAACCCGGCGTGGCCCAGCTTGTTCATCAAGAGGATGACCAGTCCGGCGATCAAAGCCGCCATCGACCCGACGGACAGGTCGATGCCGCCCGAGATGATGACGAAGCACATGCCGACGGCGATGATCCCGATGAACGCCGTGCGGGTCAGCACGTTCATCGCGTTGTCGAACGTGGCGAAATCGTGGTTGAGCAGCGTGCCCGCCACGCAGAGCACCAACAGACCGAGAAACGGCCCCGCCCCGTGCAGGCGCTGCCACCAGGGCAGGGCGCTGCCCTCGGTGGCGGGCCGTCGCACGTTCTCAGTGGGTTCCGGCGGCATGGGCGATCAATTCTTCCTCGGTCAGGTGGGAGGCGTCGAGGATTGTTTGCAGGCGGCCGGCGCGCATCACCGCCACGCGGTGGCACAGGCCGATCAGTTCGATCAATTCGGAGGAAACCACCACGATCCCGCGCCCTTCACTCGCCAGCTTCTGGATCAGGAAGTAGATGTCCCGCTTGGCCCCGACGTCCACCCCGCGCGTGGGTTCGTCCAGCACGAGAACCCGCGGGGCGGGTTGCAACACTTTTGCCAGGGCAAGTTTCTGCTGGTTGCCGCCGGACAGGGCCGAGGCACGCAGCCCCAGCGACCCCGTGCGGATGCCGAACAACTCCACGGCCGACCGTAAGGCGGACCGCTCGGCCGCCGGCCGCAGCCACGGCGTGGCGTAGCGTTTGAGCGCCATCAACGTCAGATTCTCGCGCAGGCCGAAGTCCACGTGCAGCCCCTTGCCCTTGCGGTCCTCGCTGAGGTACGTCAGGCCGGCGTCGGCCGCGTCCCGCGGGTTGCGCCAGCGGACAGGGCGGCCGTCGAGTTCGACCCGCTCGGCCCGGGCTTCGCGCAGACCCAGCAAGCCCTCGAACAACTCGGTGCGTCCCGCGCCGACCAACCCGGCGAAGCCCAGGATTTCGCCCGGCCGCACCTCGAAGCTCGCTTCGGCCACCCAGCCGGGCACCCGGAGCCGTTCCACCCGCAGCGCCGGGTGCGCTGCCTCCGGGAGGGCGAGTTGCTTGGCAGGGAACAGATCCGACAACTCGCGGCCCACCATCAGGTTTGCCATCTGCTGGCGGGTGACGCTGCGCGTCTCCTCGCGGGCCACCAACCGTCCGTCGCGCAGGACGACGATTTCGTGCGTGAGGCGTTCCACCTCATCGAGGCGGTGCGAGAGGTAGAGAATCGTCACCCCCTGGGCATGGAGCCGGCCGATCAATTGGAAGAGCCGCTCCGTTTCCCCGGGGGTCAGCGTGGCGGTCGGCTCGTCCATGATCAACAACCGCGCCTTGCGCGCCAAAGCCTTGGCGATCTCGACCAGTTGCTTCTCGGCCACGATCAGGTGCCTGACCTTGGTGTCGGGACCGGCGGTCAACCCGACCTGCCTGAGCAGCGCGGCGGTCTCGGCGCGCATCGCCCGGTCATCGAGCAGGCCGCGCCGCCGGATTTCGTGGCCCAAAAAGACGTTCTGCGCGACCGTCAGATCCTCGGCCAGATTGAACTCCTGGTGGATCATCGCGATGCCGGCGGCCTCGGCCTGCCGCGGTCCCTGGAAGGACACGACCCGGCCGTCGATGCGAAGTTCCCCGCCGGTGGGTGCCACGTACCCGGCCAGGATCTTCATCAGCGTGGATTTGCCAGCCCCGTTTTCGCCCAGCAATCCGTAGATGTGGCCGGGGACGAGCGCGAGGTCGATCCCGTGGAGGACACGCACCGAGCCGAAGGACTTGGTGACACGGCTGAACTCGACCGAAACGCTCATGGGGACTAACGAACTTCAACCATCGCGCTCGCACCGGCGGCCGTCGATAATTTTCGCAACCGGGAAGCTTAACTACAAGGCGAAGCCGTGAATGGCTCACGACGGCAGTAAACGCAAAAAAGGGCGGCGGACAAATGCCGCCACCCTTCCGAAAGCTTCTGTTTGGCTAGGATCCGGTCAGAATGACCTAGACCGGGCGGTTGCTGGCTTCTTTGGCCGGCTGCCGCTTCACAGCGTCATTGCTGGCCATTTGTGCCCTGGGTGTTCGCCCCGGTCGAGCGCGAGCCCGGCACGGCCTGACCGCCAGGATTCGTTTCCGGGTTGACCGGCCGGCCGCTGCTATGATGGATCTGGGCTGGAGAGGTGTCGTGGCTCGTATCGCCGCTGCCATTGCAAGCGGTGAGCAGATTCAGGCCGCCACAAGCGACCGCCAAGAGGAGGAAGGTACGAAGCAAGGTTTTCATCGGTGCTATTTCGTCATCCTGTATCGAGTCGGCTGTATGCAAACAGTTTGATGAAACAAGTTTAATAGAGCCACGCTGACGATGAAGCCGACCTCCCGGTCCCGCTTGGTGGGTCGGTTTCCTGCAAATCCACCAAGCTGGCCGCCTGTTTGTACCCAAGGTAGGCGTGGTTTGGAGAACTGGCACGGCGTATCCAACAGCCCCCCTCGCCCAAACATTTACACGCGGGTGGGGAAAATCCGCAGATTCTCATTGACGAACCTCTGTAATGCGATTCACCTAGTCATCAACTCTCCCCAGAGTGTGCGTCATGCGGCCGCGTCTCCGAGTGGTGGCGCGACGACAGGTCCGACGTGCCCTTGGGGATTTTCCTACCCATGATCAAGCACCTGCTGTCCGCCTTGTTGCTTACGAGTGGTTTGCTTTCAGCAACCACCGTGCTAGCACAACAAAAAACCGTCACCATCGCGGCGGTGAACAACCCGCAGATGATCGAACTGAAGAAGCTTTCTTCCAAGTTCGAATCCGATAATCCAGACATCAAGCTCAACTGGGTGATCGTGGAAGAGAACGTCTTGCGCCAACGCGTGACGACGGATCTCACCACGGGCAGCGGCCAGTTTGACCTCGTGTTCATTGGCATCTACGAGGCCCCGATCTTCGCCAAGCGCGGGTTCCTCAAGGAGATCAGCAACCTGCCAGCGGCCTTCGACCTGGACGACGTGTTCAAGTCGCTGCGTGATGGCGCGTCCTACGAGGGCAAACTCTTTGCGATGCCCTTCTACGGCGAGAGCTGCATGACCATGTACCGCAAGGATCTCTTCGACGCGAAGGGTCTCACCTTGTCCGATCCGCCCACCTACGAGGAAATCAAGAAAGCGGCCGACGCTCTCACCGATAAGAGCAAAGGCATTTATGGCATTACCCTGCGCGGCAAGCCGGGCTGGGGTGAGAACATGGCCTTCATCGACTGCCTGGCAGACTCGATGGGTGCAGTCTGGTACGACATGAAGTGGCACGCGCAACTCGAATCCCCGGAGTGGAAGAAAGCGGCGACCTACTACCTCGACATCATGAAGAAGGACGGCCCTCCCGGTGCGTCGGCCAACGGCTTCAACGAGAACCTGACGCTGTTTGCCAGCGGCAAGGCGGCGATCTGGATCGATGCCACATCGGGTGCCGGCACGCTGTTCGACAAAGCGCAGTCACAGGTCGCCGATAAGGTGGCCTTCGCTCAGGCTCCTGTTGCCGTCAACAAGAACGGTGGCAATTGGCTGTGGTCGTGGGATTTCGCTATTCCCAAGGCATCCAAGAACTCGGACGGCGCGCAGAAATTCATCGCTTGGGCTTGCTCCAAGGAGTACCTCAAGATGGTGGCGGACGACACCGGCTGGGCCACCGTGCCGCCGGGCACGCGCAAGTCGCTCTATGACAACGAGGAATACACAAAGGTGTCGCCCTTTGCCAAGGTGACCCTCGAAGCCATGTCGGCGGCGGACCCGGCCAACCCGGCCGTCAAGCCGGTGCCTTACACGGGCTTGCAGTTCGTCGGCATCCCCGAGTTCCAGTCTATCGGCACCGTGGTGGGCCAAAACTTCGCGGGTGCGCTGGCAGGCAACGAAAGCGTTGACCAGTGTCTGAAGGCTTCGCAGACGGCGGCAGACCGCGCCGTCAAGCAGGCGGGTCTCCAGAAGTAAACCCGTTCCATCTCTCACGGGGTCTCCCGGCTGGGCTGAAAGGCCCACCGGGAGACTTTCCCTCGCAGTAGTCCCTTTACTCCCTCCCTCCCGATGCCAGTCCAAACCGAGATCAAGACCCCGGCGGAAACCGTCAAACGCACCCATTCCGCTGACGACATGCCTCCGATGGAGGAAGAGGCCGAATCCACCATGCCGTACCTGCAATGGCCGGCAGTGGGTTCACTGTTTCTTTGGATGATCGTCCCACTCGGGATGACGATCTATTTCTCGCTCATCCATTATAACCTGATGAACCCGGACGCGACCGGGTTCGCCAAGACCGAGAACTACAAGTTCCTCTGGGAGGACCCGGCGTTTATTCCGTCCATCATCAACACCGTGGTCTTGCTGGGATCGGTGCTGGTGATTACGGTTGGCTTGGGCATCTTGCTGGCGGTGCTTTACGATACCAAGTTTTTCGGCCGCAACGTGGCGACGCTGCTGGTCATCGCACCCTTCTTCGTCATGCCGACCGTCAGCGCGCTCGTGTGGAAAAACATGATGCTGCATCCCGTCTACGGGTTGGTGGCAAAGGTGCTGGGATTTTTCGGGATCCCGGCGGTGGACTGGTTCGGTGACCACCCGATGTTTTCGGTGATCCTCATCATTTCTTGGGAGTGGATGCCTTTTGCGTTCCTGATCCTGTTTACTTCCATCAAGTCGCTGGATTACGAACAGCAGGAAGCCGCCGCCATCGACGGAGCCAGCGGCCTCCAGAAGTTCTTCAGCATCACCCTGCCGCACCTTTACCGGGCCATCGGCGTGGTGGTGATGATCGAGACGATCTTCCTGCTGTCGATCTTCGCGGAAATCTACACCACCACTTCCGGCGGTCCCGGCGTGGCGACGACGAACCTCGCTTACCTAGTGTATTCGCTGGGTTTACAGCAGTTCGACATCGGCATCGCCTCGGCGGGTGGCTTGCTGGCGGTCATCTTGGCGAACGTCGTCGCTTTCTTCTTGGTTCGCCTCCTTTCCAACAACCTCAAAGCCGCTCGCTGACATGGAAGAATCTCGTCTCAAAACCTGGGTTTGCGGCATCCTTGGCTGGACGGTCGCCCTGATCGTTTTCTTTCCGATCCTCATCATGGCGGTGACGGCCTTCAAGACAGAGCAGGACGCCTATGGGTTGTCACTCATCTTCAAGCCGACGCTCGATTCGTTCAGCGAGGTTTTTGCCCGCAGCAACTACAAGGCGTTTCTGTTCAACTCGATCTACGTTTCGCTGGGCTCGACTTTGCTCTGTTTCCTCATCGCCATTCCGTGTGCTTACCGCATGGCGTTCTTCCCGACGCCCAGGACGGCTGGAACGCTGGTGTGGATGATGTCCACCAAGATGATGCCGGCCGTCGGCGTGCTCCTGCCGATCTACCTGATCTTCCGCACGGCGCACCTGCTCGACTCCATCACGGGATTGATTATCATCTACACGTTGCTGAATCTGCCCATCGCCGTCTGGATGACGTTCACCTACTTCTGCGAGGTGCCGGGGGCAATTCTGGAAGCGGCGCGGGTGGACGGTGCCAGCCTCAGCAACGAACTGCGCAACGTTCTTGCGCCGATGTCGCTGCCGGGGATTTCCTCGACCGCGCTGCTGCTGATTATCCTGTCCTGGAACGAGGCGTTCTGGAGCTTGAATCTTACCAGCGCCAACGCCGCGCCGCTGACCGTTTTCATCGCTTCCTACTCCAGCCCCGAAGGATTGTTCTGGGCCAAGCTCTCGGCGGCTTCCCTGCTCGCCGTCGCACCGATCATGGTGATGGGCTGGCTTTCTCAGAAGCAATTGGTGAGCGGCCTGACGTTTGGCGCGGTGAAATAAGTTAACCTCCTCCTGGTTCTCCCCACATGAACGACCGTTCTGTTACCATCAAAAATCTCGTCAAGACCTACACCGACGACCGTGGCCGGCCGACGTTTACGGCCGTCAAAGACATCGACCTCGACATCAAGGACGGTGAATTCATGGTGCTGGTCGGCCCATCGGGTTGCGGCAAGTCCACGACCCTGCGCATGATTGCCGGGTTAGAGAAAATCAGCAGCGGCACCATCCAGATCGGTGAGCAGGTGGTTAACAAGGTCAAGCCGAAGGACCGGGGCATCGCCATGGTGTTCCAGAACTACGCGCTCTACCCGCACATGACCATTTACAACAACATGGCCTTCGGGCTGAAGCTCGCGAAGAAAGACAAAGGGTTCATCCAGAACTCGGTGTCACGCGCATCAAAGGCTCTAGGATTGGACAAAATGCTGGAGCGCAAACCGCAGGCCCTCTCGGGCGGCCAGCGCCAGCGCGTTGCCCTGGGCCGGGCCATCGTGCGCGAGCCGAAGGTGTTTCTCTTCGACGAACCGCTCTCTAACCTCGACGCCAAGATGCGCGTGCAGATGCGTGCGGAAATCTCGCGCCTGCACGAACAACTCGACGCCACGATGATCTATGTGACGCACGATCAGGTTGAGGCCATGACAATGGGCGACCGCATCTGCGTGATGCGTGACGGACTGATCATGCAGACCGCAGACCCGCTGACCCTCTACCGGCAGCCGGCAAACGTCTTCGTGGCCAGCTTCATCGGCAGCCCGCCCATGAACCTCCTGCGTGGAACCGTACGTCGTGGGGATGGTGGCGTGGTGTTTGAGGATGGGGGAGCAAACCCGTTGAGGATCCCTCTGCGTGGAGAAATCGCCGCCTTAGCTGAGCGCTGCATCGACAAGCCCGTCTTTTTCGGCATCCGTCCGGAGCATCTGGCCAACTCGGCGGCGGACGAAATGCACGTGCCGCTCAACTCGACGGTGGACATCGCCGAACCGATGGGTTCGGAATCTTTGGTCTATCTCCAGGCGGGAAGCGGCAACATGATTGCACGAATCCCCGGCGAGCACATCTTCCGTCATGGGGATGCGGCAAACGTATTCCTAAATCTGAACAAAGCTCACCTCTTCGACGCCGAGACCGAACAGGCCATTCGCTAACCAAGGAGGTATGCCCCTATGCGCAACGTTCTAGAGAGTGAGCAATATGTCGAGGTCCCGCCGTTCATGTACTCTGATCCCTTCTTCCGGATCACGATGCTGATCAAAGAGGAAATTCGAAAATACAAGTGGACGGAAGCCGAGAAAGGCAACCGGATGACGTGGGAACAGGCACGCGACGAATGGACCCGGAACTACCGGACGAAGTTCGAAGAGTACCTTCTTACCACGTTGCACATCGGTACGACCGGGGGCGGCACCCCTTTTGCCGCGCCGTCGTCGGGCAATTAGTTCCTGTTTGTCCAAACCGGTCCTCGTGGGACCGGCGAAGCTCTGTTCCATGCCAACCAAGCTTTCCTCCTCCACGCTCGGGAAGCTGCCGGCCTCCGTGCGGGTGCCGCAGTACGACCGCAAGAAAATCGTCACCCGCATGGTCCATGTCGGGGTCGGTGGGTTCTACCGGGCTCATCAAGCGATCTACACCGATGATCTCCTGGCGGGAGACTCCGACTCGGGTTATTGCGGCGTTGGTTTGCTCAAACACGACGCCCGGATGCGCGACGTGATGCGCGACCAAAACTGTCTGTACACGGTGGTCGAACGCGACAATACGGGTGACCAAGCCAGGGTGGTTGGTTCAGTGGCAGAATTCCTGTTTGCGCCAGACGATCCCGAGGCGGTTCTGGAAAAGATGGCTTCGCCCGGCACTCAGATCGTTGCGCTCACGATCACTGAGGGTGGGTACTACGTGCATCAGGGAACGGGCGAATTCGACGCGGAGCATCCCGACATTCGGCGCGACCTAGCCGATCCGCACCATCCGTCCTGCTCGTTCGGCTACCTGCTGGAAGCGGCGGACCGCCGCCGGACCCGCGGGCTGGCTCCTTTTACCTTGATGTCCTGCGACAACATCCAGGGCAACGGCGACGTGACCAAAAAGATGCTGCTCGCCTTTGCCGAGTTGCGCGACCCGGCTTTGCGTAACTGGATGGAGGCGAACGTAGCCTTCCCGAACAGCATGGTGGACCGCATCACTCCGGCTACCACCGAAGAGCACCGGGCATTGGTGCGCGAGAAGTTCGGCATCGACGACGAGTGGCCGGTGACGACCGAGAGCTTCAAGCAGTGGGTGATCGAGGACCATTTCTCACAAGGCCGTCCAGCCTGGGAAAAGGTCGGCGCGCAGATGACCTCGGATGTGCTGCCGTACGAGAAGATGAAGCTGCGGCTGCTCAACGCCAGCCACCAGGCCATTTGCTACAGCGGCATGCTGATGGGGCTCACCTTCGCCCACGAAGCTCTGGCCGAGCCGCTGATCCGTGGTTTGATGGAGGCTATGATGGATGTGGAGGTCACTCCTTTGCTGCCGCGACCCACGGGCATTGATCTGACCGAGTACAAGGCAACGCTCGTGGAGCGGTTCGCCAACCCGGCGATCCGCGACCAGCTCTCGCGCATCGGGACGGAAGGCTCGGCGCGTATTCCGAAATTTGTGCTGCCCTCCGTGGCGGAGCAGTTGCAGCGTAGCGGTCCTATTGACCGACTCAGCTACACGGTCGCGAGTTGGTTCCGTTCGCTATCGGGGCAGGGCGACGCGGGGCAAACTGTGCCTGTGATCGACCCAATGGAGGCGAAACTCCGCGAGCGAGCCAAGGAAGGCGGCAAAGACCCCGGCCCTCTGCTGGCAATGCGAGAAGTTTTCAGTGCCGAAGTGGCGGAGAACCCTGCTTTCCGCGACCGGGTAACCGCATGGCTCCGCTCGTTGTATGACGAAGGTACTCAGGCGACGTTGCAAAAGGTGGCTTCGATCACGAGGGTGTAACTTTGCAGACCGGTTCGCGCTACAAACACGTAATGAGCACGACTGCTAACTCTTTGTTTCTTACCAAGCGCTTGCTGCACAGCCGCAGGCTTTTCTGCTGCCTCCTGCTTGCCGGCCCTCTTCTCGGTGGCTCGGCAGTGTCGCGACTGTTGGCTGACGACCGCGACCGAACGGGTGCCGACGCGCCACATCAGGAGAGAAATGTGCCTGCCAACGAAGACAATTTTCACCTGTCCGGGGGAGCCCAAGAAAGGAACTCGTCCGCCAATGAGGACAAGTTTCGTCTATCTGGGTCGCAGTCTTCGTTTGTGAGCATCACGCAAACTTCTGAGGGTGGGACCGACATCAGGATCAGGAAACTAGCTGCTGGCACGGCACCTTCTAAAACCGCCAGAACACAAAAGGCGAAGACCTCGACCGCGAAAGCGGCCGCACAAGCAAAGGCCGAGACAAAACAGGCTCCCGCAGCCACGCCTTCCAAACCTGTGCCGGCATCCTACTTCGACAACCAGCGCATCGGCCAGGACGCTCCACATCAGGAACGTAACTCCGACCCCAGCGCCCGCGGTGCCCGGCTGCTCATCTGGGAGCGGGAATAGACGATCGGGGCGTGAGCCCCTGGTTTTGTTTTTGCGGGGCGTTCTCCAGGATTTTGCCCTCGCATTGAGAGAAGGAATCGGTTCCAGGCCCGAAGAAATAGGTCCGTGTTCACTTCCGGGTTGCCTGTTGCATAAAATTCCACCAGATCGTCGTGTCGCCGCCGTCTGGCTGAGGTGACTTCGCAGAAGCCGTTGTTCGTTGTCGGAGAGGCGTTTGGAATGCACCTAAGCCCAAATTTTCCGCACAAATTCTCAAAATATTAACTTTTGTAAAAAAACTTCTTTCCTTTTAGGGGCGGATTCCTGTTTAAACGTTTGCGTACGAGGAATCATCCCCCCATGCAAAGAAAACCACTATCAGTCCCAGTTAGCGCACTCATCGCCACCTTCACCCTCACCATGGCTGTTGCACCTTGGGCTCGCGCCCAGGAAGGCAGCCCGGACCTTCATCAGATGCAGGAAGAAATGCGTCAGATGCAGGCGCAGGTGCAAGAGGCCGAGAAGCGTGCGACCGCCGCCGAGTCCAAGGTCACCGATCTGCAGAAGCAGGTAAACGGCATGACGCTGCGCGGCCAAGAGCAGGCCAAGAAAGACGCGGCCGCCGCGAAGGCCTCGGGCAAGCCCGCGCTGTCCGAGCAGGAATACTCGAAGGCCAACCCGGACGGCAAGGACGTGAAGGACTTCACCCTGGCGCCCAAGTACGACACGCCGTTCGCGACGCTCGACATCAACTACTTCTACATGCGTACCGGCGAGGCGACCTCGATCAACGGTGGTCCGCGTGAGAACAACGACGGCCGCAACACGGCGTTCGTCAACGGGTTGGTCAGCGACAACAACGCCGGCCGCTTGGGCAACGAACTCGACACCTACCTCGAACCTAGCTTCAAGGTCGTCACAAGCCCATTTAAGGACCCGACCGTGACCGCTGGCGGTGTGTTCACGCTGAGCAGCTACGCTTCGCAGCGTTCGCAGGCGGACTTGCCAACCAACTTCGCCACCCTCGATCTCTACGCCTTCATCAAGAACGCCGTGCCGTTCCTGCCGGGTGCGGAAGTCTGGGCAGGCCGTCGCGGTTACGAGTACCAGTTCTACATGAACATCATTGACCGACGTTCCTACGTCATCGGTGGTGACGGTGGCGGGTTCAACGACATCGCGCTGGGCGACTTCGCCAAACTCGACATCGCCTACTTGACCGGCAGCCCGACCGGCGGCACGCAGAGCTCGGTCAACCCGCTCAATCCTGGCGCATCCACGTTCGGTGACGTCCGTACCACCAACGGCAATCTGAGCAAGCAGTCGGGCTACATCCGCCTGCACGATATCACCACGCCGGTCATCGGTGGGCAGAGCGCCTTCCTGTTCCAGTACCAACATTCCAACGGCGGCACCGCGCTGGTCAGCGGCGACTTCCAAGGTGTGCCCGGGCCGGTGGCGTACAACAACCTGAACTACGCGGGTGGCATTCGGTTCCAGGCAACCGATGGTTATAGTGGCGGTTACGTCAACGACTACAAGCACGACTTCCTGAGTGGCGACCTGAAGATGACGAACCATCTCTTCCTGGGCTTCGGCTTCGGGGATGCGTTTGACACCACCAACACGGACAAACTGCGGAACTCGCCCTTCTACGGGATTCCTCTCGCAACGTTGCAGGGGCTGAACAACGTTCCGTCCACCTTGGCGGATGCGCACGCCTACAAGGAGGCCGATCAGATCGACTTCTACTACAAGGAGAAGTTTGAGCTAGAAGCCATGGTGGTTTACGAGCACGAGAACACCGGCCGGCCGAACGTGCCGATCCCGGATGCCGCCCTGCCGGTTGGTGGGCCTGGCACTGTCACCGTGAACGTGGGCGGGGTGCCAGAGGCGGCGATCGTGGCCAAGGGCAAGCAAGACTGGGTTGATGTTGGCGTCCGTCCGACCTACAACCTCACCCCGTTCTTCGCCATCGTGGCGGAAGGTACCTACCAGTACATCGACAACAGCGCGCAGAACGCGATCCGCAGTGCGGCCGGGTTCAGTTCCGGCCCGGGCGACCTGTTCAAGTTCACAATCTGCCCGACGTTCCACTACGGCAAGACGGGCAATTACCCGCTGACGCTGCGCTTCTTCTACACGTTCGCCGCCTGGAACGACAACCTGAAGGGGAGCATCGTGGGTGGTGACACGTTCCGTAACAACAATTACGGTCACATCTTCGGCACCCAAGCTGAAATCAACTTCTAACCTTACCGGACCACTTTTGGTCTGAACAGAAGCGCCGCCATTTCTTGCAAATGGCGGCGCTTTCTTTGTTGGCAGCAGAAGATGCCGAACAGCGGTCCGCCCGGGTTGACGGACCACGAAGTTCAACGGCGCTGGGCGCACCGTCTACCCGGCGTGTTTTTGGCGGCCGAACATCGCGTTCCCCTGGGTGCCGTGTCTCACAGTTTGCGCTGAAATATTTGCGCGATTCCTGATTGCAATCCGCGGTGAACCGCAACAATCTTCCTGCTGGGCAAGGAGCGTCGTCAAAACCTGCGCGGCACCTTGCAAGTACATAAGAACACCCTCGTTCCCCCCAAGACATGAAAATAACGAAACTAGGTCTCGCAGCGGTCCTCTTGGCCTCTCCTCTGTGGCTGAGCAGTTGCGGCTCCGGAGGCAAGAAGGACAAGGTCGGCATCGCGATGCCCACGAAATCCTCGCTGCGCTGGATCGCCGACGGCAACAACATGGTCAAAGCGGTTCAGGACGAAGGCTACCAGGCAGATCTGCAATACGCCGACGACGACATCCCGAACCAGCTGTCGCAGATCGAGAACATGGTCACGAAGGGGGTCAATGCTCTCGTGATTGCCTCCATCGATGGCACGACCTTGTCCAAGGTTCTGCAATCTGCTGCCGACGCCAAGATCAAGGTCATCGCTTATGACCGTCTGATCAAAGGCTCGCCGAACGTGGATTACTACGCGACCTTCGACAACTTCCAGGTCGGTGTGCTGCAGGCGCAGTCCATCGTGGACAAGCTTGGGGTCAAAGACGGCAAGGGGCCGTTCAACATCGAGTTGTTCGGTGGCTCTCCCGACGACAACAACGCGTTCTTCTTTTACGACGGCGCGATGTCGGTCTTGCAGCCGTACATCGACAGCAAGAAGCTGGTGGTGCAGAGCGGCCAGCTTGGTATGAAGACCGTGGGCACGCTGCGGTGGGACCCGGCGACCGCCCAATCCCGCATGGACAACATCCTTTCGGCCTTTTACACGAACAAGCGCTTGGATGCGGTCCTCTCGCCCTACGATGGTCTGAGCATCGGCATCCTTTCCTCGCTCAAGGGCGTGGGCTACGGCAAGTCGGACATGCCGATGCCGATTGTCTCCGGTCAGGATTGCGAGATTCCTTCGATCAAGTCCATCGTTGCCGGCGAGCAGTATTCCACGATCTTCAAGGACACGCGCGAGTTGGCCAAGGTGGCTGCCAACATGGTCGACGCCACCCTGAAAGGAAAAGAACCAGAGGTCAACGACACCAAGACTTACAACAATGGTGTCAAGGTGGTGCCCTCCTACCTCCTCAAGCCGGTGCTGGTAACCAAGGATAATTACAAGCAGTTGCTGGTTGATTCTGGCTACTACAAGGCAGAGCAACTACAGTAAGGATGTTTGGGAACGAACCCGGCACCTAAAAAGTGCCGGGTTCGTGCGGTCGGGCAGTCTTGCGGTGCATCTTACCCCCTTTTTAAGATGTCAGACATCATTTTGCAGATGCGGGCCATTACCAAGACGTTTCCGGGCGTCAAGGCATTGGACAACGTCAACCTGACGGTGCGGCGCGGGGACATCCACGCGATCTGCGGCGAGAATGGCGCGGGCAAATCGACCTTGATGAAGGTGCTGAGCGGGGTCTACCCGTACGGCAGCTACGAGGGCGAGATCCTGTACGAGGGGCAAGAGCGCCACTTTCGTGACATCGCGGACAGCGAGTCCCAAGGCATTATCATCATCCACCAAGAGTTGGCGCTCGTTCCGCTGCTCTCGATTCAGGAGAATATCTTTCTGGGCAACGAGACGGCGAAGCTCGGGGTCATCGACTGGAGTGAAGCCGAACGGAAGTCAAAAGTCGTTTTGGAGAAGGTCGGCTTACACGAGTCGCCGGAGACCCTGGTGATGAACCTGGGAACCGGCAAGCAGCAGCTCATCGAGATTGCGAAGGCGCTTTCCAAGCAGGTCAAGCTGCTCATCCTCGACGAACCCACGGCGAGCCTCAACGAGAACGACAGCGAGAAACTGCTCGCCTTGCTCCTTGAGTTCAAATCGCAGGGGATTACCTGCATCATCATTTCGCATAAGCTGAACGAAATCAAAAAGGTTGCCGACCAGATCACAATCATCCGCGACGGCACCACGATTGAGACCCTCGACACGCCAGAGATCAGCGAGGATCGGATCGTCAAGAGCATGGTCGGCCGTGAGTTGAAGGACCGCTATCCCAAGCGCGAACCGCACGTGGCCGACACGATTTTTGAGGTGAAGGATTGGTCGGTTTACCACCCTCTGCAATCGGATCGGCAGATGATCCGGGGCATTGACCTTCATGTGCGTGCGGGTGAGATCGTCGGCATCGCGGGGCTCATGGGTTCGGGACGAACGGAGTTTGCCATGAGCGTCTTTGGCAAGGCTTATGGTCAGCGGATCACCGGCGAGGTGTTGATCCACGGCAAAAAGGCCGACGTGAGCAACATTACAAAGGCGGTCCAGAACGGGTTGGCGTACGTCACCGAGGATCGCAAGACGTATGGGCTCAATCTGATCGACCACATCAAGCACAACATCACGCTGACCAATCTGCAGGGAGTCTCGCAAGCTGGGGTGATCAACGATCTGCACGAACTGGACGTGGCTAACGATTACCGGAACAAGACGAACATTCGCTGTTCGACCGTTTACCAGCAGACCGGCAATCTCAGCGGAGGGAACCAGCAGAAGGTCGTCCTGAGCAAATGGTTGTTCACCAATCCGGAGATCCTGATCCTCGATGAGCCGACGCGCGGCATCGACGTGGGAGCCAAGTACGAAATTTACACCATCATCAACCAACTCGCAGAAGCGGGGAAGGGGGTGCTGGTGATCTCCTCGGAGATGCCGGAACTGCTGGGCATCTGCGACCGAATCTATGTCATGAACGAAGGCAGGATCGTCGATGAGATGCCCGCCAAAGAGGCGTCTCAGGAGAAGATCATGCGCGCTATCATCCGCAACAAAAGCAAATAACCATGATCACCGCTGCCCCCCCCGCCGCGCCCGAAACTACCACGCCCGTCGTGGCCCCCAAACCCGTCAGCTTCAGCACCAAGAGCAACATTCGAGAGTATGGATTGATGATCGCGCTAGTCGTGATCATGGTGCTCTTCCAGATCCTGACGAACGGCACGTTGTTCAGACCATTGAACCTCACCAACCTGGTGCTGCAAAACAGCTACATCGTGGTGATGGCTTTGGGGATGCTCCTCGTCATCGTGGCAGGCCACATCGACCTGTCGGTGGGCTCAGTGGCGGGCTACATCGGCGCTCTTGCTGCGGTGCTCATGGTCAACCACGGCATGAACTTTGTGGTTGCTTCCGTACTCTGCCTGATCGCCGGCGGACTCATTGGTGCCGCGCAGGGGTACTGGATCGCGTACTTAAAGATTCCTTCGTTCATCGTCACATTGGCAGGCATGCTTGTCTTCCGCGGCATGACGCTAAACCTTCTGGGTGG
The DNA here is from genome assembly GCA_964245035.1 of uncultured Chthoniobacterales bacterium. Lineage (GTDB taxonomy): Bacteria > Verrucomicrobiota > Verrucomicrobiia > Chthoniobacterales > SZAS-18 > CAHJWO01. The sequence goes on along the minus strand of CAXTMD010000002.1, from coordinate 15,661 downwards.
TGAGTCCGTCGGACCGTTTCCCGCGGGTTTCCAGTTGCTAAGTTCCGGATTTATCCCGGGGCTCTTGCAGGCTGGTTCGTTCCATGTTTTGTCGATGCTGATTGGTATCTTCGTGGCAGGGACAATGTTTTATGGTGCTCTGCGTCGCAGGTTATCGCGGCAGAGAAATGGGTACCAAGGTGGTCCGCTGATCATCTTTGTGATTGAACAAGTGGTTGTGGCAGGCTTGGTCTTGTATCTCTCCTACCTGCTGGCGTCTTACCGCGGCTTGCCGAACGTCTTGATCGTCATGGGCGTGCTGATCGCATTCTTTAATTTCCTGACGATTCGGACGACCGTTGGCCGGCGCATCTACGCCCTCGGCGGCAACGCCAAAGCGGCAAAACTATCGGGTATCAACACGGAGAGATTGACGTTCCTGACGTTCATCACGATGGGGGCACTGGCGGCTCTCGGCGGCTTGATCTTTGTGGCGCGCCTCAACGACGCGACGCCTAAGGGTGGAGTGGGCTTTGAACTCGACGTGATCGCGGCAGTGTTCATCGGTGGAGCCTCCGCCTCGGGTGGAGTCGGTAAGGTGCTGGGCGCCGTCGTGGGCGCCTTCATCATGGGTGTGATGAACAACGGCATGTCCATTATGGGCGTCGGCATCGACTGGCAGCAAATCATCAAAGGGTTGGTGCTGCTGGCCGCAGTGGTGTTTGACGTGTACAACAAGAACAAGGTGTGATTCTCGGTGGCGGCTGCAAAGCCGTGTCGAGTACGCCGGACACAGGCGACTTAGCCACAAGGTTGCCGCGGCAGGCATGGGCGGTACGTCCCAAGACGTGCCGCCCTGTTGTGTGATGACACTTCGTCCGTCGTAGTCAGAGGGACTCAGACGATCTCCGCACGGAAGTCTTCGCCCTCCCAACGATTGGCGTCCTTCCAGAAGAACGTCCAATCTACCGATGTGCCCTGCGCCAAGTCACCCGTGGACACGTCGAGAAAGTGCAGGTTCGTGAACTCGGACGCGGTGGTGTCCGACTCGTCAGCGTGCGTCCAGTTGTCCGTTGTCCAGCGGACCCGGGCAGCAGTCTTCACCAGCAAGCGCAGCGTGCGCCCGACCGGAACGCGGCGCGTGCGGTGCCGGAAGGTCCAGACTTCGTGTGAGCTGTCACGCCGGCCTTCCACGACGTAGCGTTGGAACGCCGGTTCGATGCGGTCGAACACCCGACCGTCGCGCACGGAGCGCACGAGTGAAATGTACTCCGCATGGCTCCAGCACAACGGCATCGCCGAGCCGCTGGGCCGGCCGAAAATCTGGTGCTGGTCGGGTAGGTCCGCAGCGTCCCAAGTCTGTTCGGGCAAGAGGCCCGTCGCGTTGGCAAATCCCTCCATGGTTCGGACGAAGGAGGTGGCGTCGCGGCCGGCGGCGAGTTCGTAGTGGCCGCGCTCCCCGGTGAGGATCGGCCAGCAGCGGCCTTCCCCCGCGCCGTCGAAAGGCCCGCCGTCAGGCTTCTGCCCGTACCCATCGAAGGGATAGCGCCGCCAGCCAGGACCGGCCGGCAGGTCGCGCCGGAGCGTCGCGTCGTACACGGCGACCGAGTCGCGCACCAGTGGATCGTCCGCTGCCCGCACCCCGAGCCGCACCAGGTGCAGGAAGTCGCCCGCGACGACGTTGCGCGCCGGGTGCGTGCCGGCACCGTTCTTGAGTTGGACCTCCAGCGTGTCCGGGTCCGGGTGCGGGTCGGGTTGCTCGGGGTCGGCGGGCGTGACGCGGATGTAGTGGCGCGCCTTGCCGGGAACAAGGTCGCCTTTCGTGGTCGCGCACCAGTCCTCGACGTGTGCGTTGAGCCAGTCGGCGTACACCAGCGCGAAATCCGCGCGCGCGTCGTGCCCGAACTGCCGCGCGAGGTCCGCCCCGGCGCAGAGCGCGGCGATGATCGTGGCCAATGTCGAGGGCGAGTAGCCGGCGTTTTCCTCCCAACGGTCCTGCGCGGTCACCGGTCCCATCGCCAGCAGGTAGGTAAACGCCCGCTGGAGCACCGGGCGGAAGCGCGCCCCGTTGAACTCGTCGGGCGCGGCCTTCCACAGCCGCCAGCCCAGCAGCAGCGGCGCGGCCATCTCGTCGAGCTGGATGCCCTCCCAGTACGGCGCGCCGTCGATCCAGGAGTTTTGCGGGAACGAGCCGTCCGGCTTTTGGATGCACGTCAGCCAGAGCAGGGCGCGCAGGGGCGTGGCGATCTCGCCGCAGGCCAGCAGCGCGCTGGCGCTCTGCACGAGATCACGCGTCCAGACGAGATGGTAGCCGCCCGCGTCCTTGTCGGTCTTGCTCTCGCCCCAGGGCGTGGAAAGCGAGGCAACGAGCGCGCCCTGGAAGTTCTTATCTTCGTGCGCCAACAGCACGCGGTGGCTCAGGCGGAAGAGCGAGCCGCCATCGCCCGTGTGGGCGGCGAAGCTCTTCTCGTCGTCGGGGTCGACCGCCGCGCGCCGCCACTGGGCGACGTAGGTTTCGCGGTGCCGGTCAAAGGGGGTGGCAAAGGATTGCAAGAGCTTGGCGGCGGCCGACACGGCGCTGTCGCCGAAGGCCAGCCCCAGGGTAAACTCCGCACCGTCGCCGCCGTTCGGGGGCGGGTCGTTGCCTTCCTGTTCGTCGGTGCCGCCCAGATTAACCTCGCCCATGAGCGCGAGCGAGCCCGGGCCAGCCTGCCGGTACTGCCATTTCATTTGGAAGTCGCCGCGGTGCAGATCCTGCCAGCCGTCGGAGGTGCCCACGTAACCGGCCGAGCGCCGCGCAAAGCCGCGGTCGCTGCCGAAGACGAGGTGGAAATCCTCGCGTTGGGCGCGCAAAAGCGTGCGCTCACCCAAGTCGAGCCATTCCGCGAGGTTGTCGGCCCCGTGGCCGCCGAGGTGCGGGGTGAGCAGGGCAAAGAGCCGCAGCTTGCCGCGCAGGCTCGCGTCGGCGATCTCCAGGCGCACGCGCATGAGCAGCACGGAAGAGTGCGGGTCGGTCAGCACCTCCTTGATGAGCCGGTAGCGGCCCTCCGGCGCGGTGTTGGTGATCCGGTAGAGCAACGTGCCTGGTTCGACGATCTCGGTGCCGTGCTGGAAGTCCCGCTTTTCCTCATGGACGAACGTCTCGCCGTCGGTGACGAGGAACTGCAGGTCACGCGTGTTGGGCGTGTCTACCGTGGGGCAGTACACCTCCGTGATGATGCCGCGCGCGAGGGTAAACCACACCCGGCAGCCCGTGTGGTAAGCCGTGCCGACACCGTCCTTGGCCGAACGGCTCCAGAGAGGTTCGGTTCCCGGCGCGCCGGGGGCGGGGGAGGCGGAAACGTCGTTGGGCATGGGCATTGCAAAAAACCTTTCTGATTTAGACCCAAGGTGAGCCGTTGGAGGGATCGCGCAAGTTTTTCTCGGTGCGTCGTCTTGCTTGTCTTGGATCTGGTAGTTGACGGATGGTTGTCAGCCGCGAAAGAGGCAGGGGAGGCAAACTGCCGCGCACATCCCCGATCATGCAAACGTTCACCGCCATCGCACCGATCATCTGGGCCAAGTGGGGCGACACCTTCCTGGAGACTCTGCGCCAAGAAGCGTTGGACGCTGCCGACGGCCTCGCTTTCCGGGCCTTGAACTCGCCGGCCGGCATGCGCACGCTCCTGGTTGCCTGCACGACCGATCCCACCAGGGTCCAGGCCATCAAACAAGCTCTGGCGCTCGACCTCGTCAGGCGTCCCGCGGACTGGGAGAGCTACAGTGCCGCGGAGATGGTCTTCAAGACGGAAAAAGGCGGCGGCCTTGGCCACCAGGAGCAGCGCGACGCCGCCGGGAGGATCGCCCTGGCGTTGTGCGCCACTCGTTCGGCCGCCGTGCAGACGCTCGAAAGGCTGCTTGACCTGCCGGAGTGATCCGCTGCGTGGACCGAAGCAACGTCTGGCTGGGCGAGTCTTCCGGATTGTAGGGCGGGCGCCCCGCCTGCCGCGTTTTGGGAAGCCGCAGGTTTCTTGCACGCCTCCTCTTCTGGTCTGTGCCCAAGCCACGTCCCGAAACGCGGCAGGCGGGGCGCCCGCCCTACAATCATTGCGGCGCGGCTTGCCCACATCAGCAACGCTCTAAATAGCTGACGCGCAGATCGCTTGCCCGTACCATAGACGATGGCATCCTTGGCCTAGGTGTAGGAGACTGCCGTCTGCTGTGTTAGCTTCCTTGTTTTCACGTGCTGCCGCCACGAACCAAGCAAATTCCTGGGATCCTCGCGGTGATGCTGTTGCTGCTGTGCGTACAGGTGAGCGGTTTGGCCGCAGGTCCGGCGGAGGACATTGCCGTCCGCGCCATCCGCCAGCGCTACGCGCAGATCAACGCCCGGACAGCCAAGTGCCGCCGGGTCAAAAAGGAACTTTGGGGCTATTCGCTGGAAGGTGGCGAGATGACGGCTTTTTTCGACGGGGACGCGCTCGCCAAGCTGGAGCTGACCTTCTACGGAGAAACTTACCGGACCGCCGAGGAATATTACTACTACGACGGCCGGTTGATTTTCCTCTACCGGAGGGATGCCCGTTACGACGGGTTGTTCGGTAAAGTCGTCCGCACCGAGGAGAGCCGCGGCTACTTCCGTGACGGCGCGCTGATTGCCTGGATCGACGCCGACGGCAAACCCGCGCCACTCGGCAGCGACCGCTTCCGCGACAGCCAGCGGGATGGCTTGCAATACTCGGAGGAGTTCAGCCGCGCGGCGCGTTCCCCGGAACCGGAGATCCAAGCCGCGCACTTCCGGTAGGCAGGACAACCTATCTTCCATCGACCCATAATTCCCGTCTTCATGCGTCGGCGTGCCCCGCACCACTGGCTTTGGCTGCTAGCCATCGGCCTGCTCGCCGCCCCGGCTGCCCGCGCCGAGCCGCGGCTGGCCTACGTCAAAGGCCGGATGATTTACACGGCTCGCGCCGCTGACGGGCGGGACCAACGCCCGGTCTGCGCGGGCGGCAGTCCCTGCATCTCGCACGACGGCCGCTGCGTGGCTTACACCCGCGACGACGGCGCGCCAGGCATCAACGCCACGCGCACGATCGTGGTCCGCGATCTCGCCAGCGGCCGGGAGACCGACCTGCCCAACGACACCCGCCGGCAGGTGTTCGCGGCCCTCTGGTCGCCGGACGACGCCTGGATCGCCTACAACGCGCTGGGCGATGCCGGCTGGCAGGTGGCCGTCGCCCATCCCGACGGCGGTGCGTTTCACCGGTTGACCGACAAGCTGCCCAACCACGATCGAGGATACTTCCTGGCCGGCTGGAACCTGCACGACGGCGCGGTCCTGGCGCACGATGGTCAAGTGGCCGTCCAACTGGACCCGGACACGGGCGGGTTGGCTTGGACGCGCCCGGTCGGGCAGTTTACCGACGACCTGAGCGCCGGCAGCGAGACGCGGTTCACGGTTTCGGCGGATGGCCGGCAGGTGATTTACGTACATTCGGCCGACGAGAAGGAACTCCCCGACCTGGCGCTCTTGTCGACTTCTCCCTACTACCTGGTGATCGCGGACTTCCTCGGCGGCAAGGCAAGGCGGGTGACACCGGAGCGGTTCACCGTCTTCAGCTTCTACGTCGGCGCGGATGGCGCGTCGGTGTTCCTGTCCGGGGTCCACGCGCGGGATGTGCGGCCGCGCCGCAGCGGCGATGGTCTGGACATGAAAGAGCGACTCTATCGTTGCGACTTGCGCTCGGGCCGACTCACGCTGCTGGCCGCGGACGGCGAGGAGCTTTCGGTCAGCCGCTGAGTCGTTGGCAGGCGGGTGGCGGCAGTGTTACCTTTTTGTGGCCATGCCCACTCGGTTCCTTCTTGCCGCCACGCTGGGCCTGTTCGCTGCCGCGTGCCTGGGCGGCTGCATTCCGCACAGCCAGGTGGACGCGTCGCCCGTCGTCGGCCAGGTGCTCGACCGCGCGACGCGTCAGCCCATCGTCGGGGCGCAGGTGGCGCTCACGACGCTCGCGAACGCGCAAGCACGGACGCAAACCGACGGGGACGGCCGCTTCCATCTGGCAGGCTTTCGCCGCCTGGAACTCAGGCCGCTGCCTTACAGCATGTTCGAGGCCCCGAGCGGCCGCCTGCACGTTGAAGCCGCCGGCTACCAGGCGTACGAACGCGGCGAGTTCTTCGGCAGGGACGGCCCGCCGCCTGGCTACGGCAACGGGATCGGCAGCGTGCAGCACCTGCAGATCCTGCTGGCCCGCGTTGGGAGTTCGCACCAGTCGAGCGACAGCAGCGAGCCGCAATGAATCAGGCGGATAGGGAGATCATATGACCTACGCCGTCGGTGCCGTTGTTGTCCTGATGGTCGCAGCCTTCCTGCTGGTGCGAAAGTCACGCTACTACCGGCGCATCTTCAGCGACGCGCACTACGCCGAGATTGCCGGTTGGACCTCCCGGATGGTTGCCAGGCACCCCGTGGAGGAGCCTTCCCCCGAGGACGGCACGGCTTTGCTGACCAGCGCCGGCCTGGCTCTGGCCTACACAAGCCACACCAGCGAAGGCCGGCGCTCCCTCCACTTCTCCGTCAGCCAGGCGCGGGGCTACACGACCGGCGCGGTCGGTCGGCGTGTGCTGTTCCTGTGGATCCGACTGCTGCACCGGAACCGGTGCGAGGCGAATCTGTTCCAGGCGGAATCCACGGTCTACCACGCCGTGTTTTCCATGCCGGCCGACGCGGCCTGGGTGCTGGCGCCCGTCGCCGACGCCGTGGCAGACGTGGCGAACTGCCCGCCGCTGCCCATCGAGACTCTGCCCGTTGCTCCACCCGCCGCGCCGCGGTGACGGCGGTGTGCCTCTCAGAGAAGGGGCGCGACCTCCGCCGCAAAAGTCTCCGGCGGCGTGAAGCCTCGGTGGCCCTTCACGATTTTCCCTTCGCGGTCGATGATGAACGTCGTGGGCAAGGCATCGACGCCGTCGTAAGCCGCGACCACTTCCCGGCTCCCCAGGACCACCGGGTACGAGACGCCATGCTGCCGGACAAACTTCTGGACGAACGGCGCGCCCTCCTCGTCCAGCGACACGCCGACCACGACCAGGCCGCGGTCGCCGAACTGCTTTTGCAGCTCGACGAAGCCCGGGATTTCGTCGCGGCAGGGCGCGCACCACGTCGCCCAGAAGTCCAGGACGACCACCTTGCCCTTGAAGTCCGCTAAGCTGACTGGTTTGCCGTCGAGGCCCGCGAGCTTCCACGCCGGGGCGACGGGTCGTTCGCGAGCTACCGAGTCGTCCGCCCGGGCGAAATCCAAAGAAGCGGCGCACCACACGCCGGCAGCGGCGAGCAGCGCGTGGAACGTCGGAGCGAGCCAGCAGCGGCGACGGAGGGACGAAGAGAAGGAGGGGAGTGGATGAATCATAGCTTCTCCTATTCGTCGGCGGTGCCGCCAAATCCTTACTGCACCAGTTTTCAGGATGACAGCAGAAGAAGGCGCGCCACGGCGCAGGTATCTTGAAAACTGGCGTCACGACCGTGGATCTCCCCGCCGGGGAGCCGAAGGGCGTATGGCTGCCAGATGGTCGCTCGGGTAGGATCTCGCGAAGACCTCTGCCTTCGAGGCGCGGCTGCACGAAGCAGCGAAACCCAGCCGGCAAAAACGACTTGTAAGGATCAGATCACCGGCCCGACCGAACCACCATGAGACATCCCATTCCCACCGCCGCGCTCCTGTGCACGCTCAGCTTTGCGGCGGCCCTGCCGGCCGCCACCTTCGAGAGCGGCGAGGCGCAGACCACGCTGGTTGAACTTTACACCTCGGAGGGTTGCAGTTCCTGCCCGCCCGCCGAGGCGCGCCTGGCCAAGCTGCGCGACGACCCCGGCCTGTGGAAGCAGTTCGTGCCCGTCGCGTTCCACGTCGACTATTGGGACCGGCTCGGCTGGAAGGATCGTTTCGCGTCGGCGGCCTTCACCCGGCGCCAGTACGACTACGCCGCGCGCTGGGGCAGCGGGTCGGTGTACACGCCGGCCTTCGTGCAAAACGGCCACGAGGGCAGCGATCCCAGCGTGGCGGCGAAAGCGGGCCGGCTGCGGGCGGAGGTCAACGCCGAGGGCCGCGTGAGCGTCGCCTTCCAGCCGGCGGCCCTGCCAGCCGGCGGCCTGATCGTGGAAGCCGCCCCGCTGGCCAACGGGGTCACCAGCGACGTGCGCCGTGGCGAGAACGCCGGCCGCAAGCTGGCGCACGAGTTTGTCGCGCTCGACCTCTTGCACGCGCCGCTGGAACGGCACGGGAACACCTGGACGGCCACGCTCACCCTGCCCTCCAATCCCGCTGCGCCGGCCGCCGCACTGGCGGTCTGGGTGCACGCGGAGGAAGACCCCGCCGCTTTGCAGGCCGTCGGCGGCTGGCTCGGGAAGTGACCCGCAAGTTTTCCCATGAAAACGCTCCAGCAACATCCATCCGACGCTCCGTGCGGCCTCTGGCGCGCTCCAGGTTTCACGGCCTCGGGATTGCTCATCCTGCTCGTCACCGGGGCGTGCGTCTGCGTGCTCCTGGCGGCCCGGCCATCGGGATTGATCGTCGGACAGGCCGGGCACCCACGTAGGCATGAGACGCGTCCGACCCAGGAGCCGCAGCACGATGCCTGCGAGGACGGCATCTGATGAACGGCTTCCGTCGTGCCTGCCGGGCGGGCGAGGTTGGGGGAGGACGCGCGCGATGAACCGGCTTTCCCTGCGGCGCGGGGGACGGGGCTTGCTCGTGGGGGGGCTCGCCAGCCGCCCGCGCGGTGCGGGCTGGGGTCACGCGGCGCTGGCCGCCGCGCTGGTTGCGCTGTTCGGTGCCCTTTACGCGCTCCCGACCCCGTCCAGACGCGAGGCGGGCGCCTGGCTCGACGGGGTGTTCACCGCCGCGATCTTGGGGGTGCCGTTCTGGGGAGCCTTCAGCGTCGTGGCCCTGCCGGTGGCGACCGGGCAAGGGCCCCAGTGGACGGCCGAAGGCATGCGCGCACTCCTGCCCGCGCTGGTCGGCTGGGTGCTGGCAGGCGGGGGGCTCGGGCTGCTCACGCCGGCGGGAGCGTGGCTCGCTGAGCGCCTGTTCGGTCCGGAGTTGGACGAGGCGTCGCCCGCGCCACCGGCGGAAAAGCGGCAGGTCCTCATCCTCGGCGGCGGGTTCGCCGGGGTGGGCACCGCCCGCGAGTTGGAACGGTTATTTCGCGCCGACCCGTCGGTCGAGTTCACGCTGGTCAGCGAGACGAACGCACTGCTGTTCACCCCGATGCTCACCGAGGTCGCCGGCAGCAGCCTGGAGCCGACGCACATCTCCAGTCCGCTGCGCACGGACCTGCGGCGCACGCGCATCGTGCGCGGGCGCGTCGTGAACATCGACTTGGACCGCCGTTGCGTGCGCATCGGACGCGGCGAGGCAGGGCAGAACACCCACGGCGACGCCGACGAGTTGTTCTATGACCAGCTTGTTTTCGCCCTGGGCGCGGTTTCCAACTACCTGGGCAACGGCGCGATCCGGGAGCACTCGCTGGATTTCAAGTCGCTTGGCGACGCCATCCGGGTGCGCAATGCCGCCATCGCCGCCTTCGACGCCGCCGACGCGGAGCCCGACCCGGCCAAGCGCCGCGCGGGGATGACCTTCGTCATCGCCGGCGGGGGGTTCTCGGGGGCGGAACTGGCCGGCGCGCTCAACGACTTCGCCCGGGGGATGCTGGCGGACTACCCGGGTTTGTCGGCGGATGACCTGCGGGTGATCGTCGTCCATTCGCGCGAGCGCATCCTGCCCGAGTTGAGCGAAAGTCTGGCTGCCTATGCCCTGGAGCGGATGCAAGCGCGGGGGGTCACCTTCCTGCTGAACGCACGCGTGAAGGACGCCCGGCGCGGGGCCGTGACAATCCAACGCAAGGGCAAGGAGGACCAAGACCCTGGCACGGTCGAGGAGATCGCGGCGGGAACCCTCGTGTGGACCGCCGGCTCCGCCCCCAGTCCGGTGCTCAAGGACTTGCCGGTTGAACACGACAAGCGCGGGGCGGTCGCCACCAGCCCCACCATGGCCGTGAAGGGGCATCCCGGCGTGTGGGCGCTGGGCGATTGCGCCTCCGTGCCGGATGCGAAAACCGGCAAACCCTGCCCGGGCACGGCGCAGTTCGCCGTGCGGCAGGCTCCGCACCTCGCCCGCAATCTTTACGCCGTGCTGCATGGGCGCGAACCGCAGGGTTTCCACTTCGATGCGCTCGGCACGCTCTGCGTCGTCGGCCACCAGACCGCCTGCGCGGAGATCTTGGGGTGGCGCTTCAGCGGGTTCTTCGCCTGGCTGCTCTGGCGGGCGATCTACTGGGCGAAGCTGCCGGGTTTGGAGCGCAAGGTGCGCGTGCTGGGCGACTGGCTGATCGAACTGTTTTTCCCGCGCGACATCGTCCAAACGATTGATTTCGGAGACGAGCGCGGCGCGGAGGCGGCTTCTTCCGCAAGACCCACATGAACGCAGATCCGCACGCGCCGGCATCCGCAGACGACGCGGGTTCCACGATAGGGACGCCGGACCGATTTCCGCTCTGGCTGGGAGGAATCCTCGGGCTCACCGGCGGATTGGCGTTCGGGGTGGCCAGGCTGGCGGGGTTCGTCGCGGGGCCACTGCTGGGCGCGGTGGCCGGGGTCGTCTTCGCGGCGGTGACCGCCGACCGGGCGCGCACGGCCGGGGGCGGCTTGCTGTGGGGGCTGGCGTTTGGCTTGCTGGGTTGGTTCGCGAGCCTCTTCCCGTCCTCCCTGCACGGAACGCCGATGATGGATGCCGCCCGCGCGCACTTTCCGGCGCTGGTCGGCGCGCTGCTGCTTTTCGGCGCGCCGCTGGGGCTGACGCTTGGGGCCTGTGCCGCCCGCGTCCGCGCCCCGGACGCCGATGAGGCCGGACGTTTCTCGTGGGGCCGTGCCCTGGTCTGCGGCGGGTTGGCGGGCGCGCTGGGCGGCACCGTGTTCGCCTGGTGGATCGCGCGCTCGGGACAGTTGCCGGCGGTGGCGGACCTGGTCGGCTCGCGCTCGCCGGCGGTGGGCTTGGCGGTGCATTTCACCCTGGCGCTGACGATCGGCAGCTCCTTCGGCCTGTTCTTCCAACGGGACGTGCGCGGCTACGGATCGAGCATGGGTTGGGGATTGGCCTACGGCATGGTTTGGTGGTACGTCGGACCGTTGACGCTCCTGGTCTGCGCGCAGGGACGGCTGCCCGATTGGAGCGCCGACCGGGCACGGGAACTCTTTGACCTGCTGCCCGCACACATCGTCTACGGATTGCTGCTCGGGTTGCTCTACGCGGCGCTGGACCGGCTGTGGGTTACCCTGTTCATCGAGAGCGACCCGATCCGCCGCCGGCCGGAGGGGCCGGGGCCGCGCACGGTGCGCTCGCTGGGACGCGGAGCCTTGGCCGGGTTGGTGGGCGCGGTGGTGTTCATCCCGATGATCGCTGGCATCGACGGCTTTGAGCGCATCGCCACGCTGGCCGGCGGGTCCTCGTTCGGGTTGGGCATGGCGATCCACCTCGGGGTCGGGGTGTTGATTGGCATGAGCTACGGATGGCTATTCGAGCGCGAGTCGCCGGACTTTGTCTCCGGGGTGGGCTGGGGCCTTCTTTACGGCCTGATCTGGTGGTTCCTGGGACCGTTCACCTTGTTTCAGACGGTCCTGGGACGCCCTTTCACGTGGTCGCCGCAGGCGGTGGCCAACTCGCTGCCCTCGCTGCTCGGCCATCTGCTGTACGGGATCAGCACCGCGGCGACGTTCTGGCTGCTGGAGCGGCGGCGGGAACGCTGGGACCGACTCGATCCGCGCTTCGCGGCCTGGGAGCAGCGCCGTTACAGGCCCGTGGGCACGCCCGCACCGGCGCTCTGGTTTTTCGCCGTCGGGCTGGGCGTGCTGCTGCCGGTGCTGCTGGGCTGAGGCGTCTTTTGGACGCTACGGCCTGGTCTCCTTCAATACGTCGATGAAGGCCCGCAGCGTGGAGGGCACGTGGCGGCGGCCGGGGTAGAAAAGCGTCAGACCCGGGATCGGCGGGCACCAGTCGGCGAGCACCGCCACCAGCGTGCCGGCCTCCAGCCGGCTCCGCGCGTAGGACGCCGGTACGTAGGCGATCCCCAAGCCGTCGGCCGCGGCCCGGGTCATCAGGGAGTTGTCGTCGAGCGTGAGTGCGCCAGGCACGTCGACGGCCACCTCCTGGCCGCGCCGGCTGAACTCCCAGCGGTAGAGCCTGCCGCTCGGCACCCGGTGGCGGATGCAGTGGTGGTGGCGGAGATCGTCCGGCGTGGTCGGAGCGGGGTGATCTGCCAGGTAGGCAGGAGACGCCACGGCGACAAAACGCATGGCGCCGCCAAACGGCACGGCGATCATGTCCTGCGGCACGTCCTCGGCAAGCCGCACGCCCGCGTCGAAGCCGGCGGCCACGATGTCGACCAACCGGCCGTCGGATAGCAGGTCGAGTTCGACGTGCGGATGCCTCGCCAGAAACGTCGGGATCACCTCCCGCAACAGCAGCCGCGCGGCGATTTTGTTGGCGTGGATGCGCAGGGTTCCGGCCGGTGCGCCGCGTGCGTGGGCGAGCGTGTCCAGCGCGGCGTCCAGATCTTGCAGCAGCGGCCGGATGTCCGCGAGCAGGCGGGTGCCCGCCTCCGTCAGGGAGACGCTGCGGGTGGTGCGGTGGAGCAGCCGGACGCCCAGGCTTTGCTCCAGCTTGCGCAGGGCGTGGCTCAGGGCCGAGCGCGAGGTGCCGAGCGCGTCGGCCGCCTGGCGGAAGCTGCGGTGCTCGGCCACGGCCGCGAAGGCCGCGAGTTCGTCGAAGGTCGGCTTGTTCATTGGTGAACGTTGTTCACAGGGCCATGCGAGGTTGGCCATCTTGTCTCACCGATCAGGCTGTTCCAACGTGGGAAAGTCAAACGACCAAATCATTTTATGGCAAAAACCTGGCTCATCACGGGAACGTCTTCCGGCCTCGGACGGGCAATGGTGGAACAACTTCTGGAACGCGGCGACCGCGTGGCGGCCACCGTGCGGCGCGACGATGCGCTCGCGGATCTCCGGCAAACCCATGGGGAACGCCTGCGCGTCGTCACGCTCGACCTCACGGACACGGCCGGCCTGCGGGCGGCGGTGGCCGAGACGTTCCGCCGCTTGGGACGCATCGACGTGGTCGTCAGCAACGCGGCCTACGGCCTGGTCGGCGCGGCCGAGGAACTCTCCGACGCGCAGATTGAGCGCCAGATCGCCACCAACCTGACGGGCACCATCCAGTTCATTCGAGCGGTGCTGCCGGCTCTGCGCCAACAGGGTGGCGGACGGATCGTGCAGGTGTCCAGCGAGGGCGGGCAGACGACCTACCCGGCTTTCAGCCTCTACCACGCCACCAAGTGGGGCATCGAAGGCTTCGTGGAAGCCGTGGCCAAGGAGGTCAAGCCCTTCGGCATCGACTTCCTCCTCGCCGAACCCGGCCCGACGGCGACGAACTTCGGTGCTGGCATCGACTTGGCCCCGCCGCTGGCCGCCTACGACCAGACGCCGGCCGGCGAGGTGCGGCGCGCGGTCCAGGGACGCACCTTCGCCATCTACGGCGACGCGGGCCGCACGGTCGCGGCCATCCTCGCGGCGGCCGACGCTGAGAAGCCGCCGTTCCGGCTGCCGCTCGGCAGCACGGCCTACGAGAATCTGACGCGGGAACTGACCGGCCGGCTCGCCGAAATCCAGGCCCAGCGGGACGTGGCGTTTTCCGCGGACAAAGCCTGAACCCGGCACCCAAACCCATGCCAAAACGCACTCTCATCCTCGCGTGGGTCGCCGGGGCGGTGCTCACCGCCGCCACGTCTGTCCGGGCCGACTTACCCAACAAGGTTCTGGGCACCTGGCGGATGGTTTCGGCGCAGATCGACCCGGACGGCAAAAATCTGCCCGCCTATGGTCCCGCGCCAAGCAGCCTGCTCGTCTTCACCGCCGACGGACACTTCATCGAAGTGCTGACCGACTCGACGGTGCCGAGGTTTGCCTCGGGCGCACGGGGCCAAGGCACCGCGGCAGAAAATCAGGCCGCGATGGCGGGCAGCATCGGCTTCTTTGGCACCTACACGGTGGACGCGAACGGAGACCTGAGCGGCGACCGGGTCGAGGGCTCGACCTTCCCGAACTGGGTGGGCGACGTGCGCACGCGCACCCAACTCCGACTCGTCGTCGACGGCGAGCGCCTGACGGAGACTTTCCTGCGGCCGGAAGGTACGAAGATCGTCATCGAGTGGCAGCGCGTGCATTGAAGGCTGGCTCCTGTGCTCCGGCGGGTGTAAAGCCAGGAGCCGTCCGCAGATTCTATCCACCTCCGGCCTGGAGCGCGTTGCACTCGGCTGAGTCCTGCCGCGCCAGCGGCATCGTCCCAAGGTAGGGCTGCCTCTCCGAGGCAATCCAAATGTTTCCGGCGTGGCGCGCCGTGCGCACAC
>CAXTMD010000002.1:0-1242 GCA_964245035.1 uncultured Chthoniobacterales bacterium | reverse complement strand
ACCCCGTCCCACTCGGCTGCGGCCGGGCGCGCCAGCCGCTACCTTGGGACGAACGGCTGCAATGCACTCTAAAGCATCCCGTTGTTGTTTTTCCATTCCTCCCGGGGTGGGACCTTCTCGGGAAAGCCCCAGTGCTCGACGATCTTCCCGTTCTCGACGCGGTACAGGTCGATGTAGAGGCACGGGTCGCCTTCGTGCGTGCCCCGGGCCGCGATGAACACGAGGTCGCCCTGGCCGAGCAGGAGTTTGATCTCGTCGATGGTGCGGTGCTGCATGAGCACGGACACGTCGTGCAGGAAGTTCGCAAGCCCGTCGCGCACGCCGGGTTCGTGGCGGATCATCACGTCTTCGGAGAAGTATTGTTCGCTCCGACCGTGATCCCCGGCGATGTGGAAGGTCTCGTAGTACCCTCGCACAAACGCCTTGTTCCTCTCCGTGTCCTCCAAATGCCTGACCTCCGTCGGTCCGTCCAGTTGGGTGTGCCCGCTCTGGTTGGGCGGACCGCCCGGCGCGGAGAACACCCAGTGCTCGGCGATGAGACCGTCCCGGAACCGGTAGACCACAAACAGGTCCTGACCCGCACTCTGCGCGTTCAACTGCGCGACCACGAAGGGACCATCTTCAAACGCCCGCACCACCATCAGGTTCCGCTGTTCTGGCGGGGAGGTGGTGATGTACTGCTTGAATCCTTCCACGCCGCCAGCCATGAAGGGGCTGTGCTGTACAAAGTGCGGGTCGACGTACCGGACGGCCCGGTCTGCGTCTTGGGTCCTGATCGCCTCAAGGACCATCCGCACGGTCTCGATGTTGGTTCCTTTCATGATTTTGTTCCTCGCGTGGCGCTGCGCCGGGCCTTGGCCGCTTGACAACTGGTAACCTCCACGCGGTTCGCTGCCGGGCGTAATACCATGTTTCTTGGCTCATGATGCCTGCTGGTTATGCTCGGCCGCGGCGTTGGCTGGCCTGCGCGGTATCGTCGCGCGACAGAAGATCGGGTTGCGCCATCCGCGTGAGAACAGGATGTTCGGTGGCGGGCGCGGAGTTGTCCGCCCTTGTCCAGGAACCTTCTTCCCGTGAGCACTCCCGACTTCCTGGCCGCGCTCGCGCGGCGGCTGCCGTCACTGACGTGTCTGCGCGCGAAGGAGGACCTCATCCCGTATTCCTTCGACGGCACCGCCGCGCTCCGGCAGATGCCCGCCGCCGTCGTGTTTCCGACCACGGCGGAGGAGGTCGCCGCCATCG
>CAXTMD010000001.1:19235-49061 GCA_964245035.1 uncultured Chthoniobacterales bacterium | reverse complement strand
AGGCGCTGGTGCCGGTCAGCATGGAAGACGCGGAGTTGTTGTTCGAGAAGGACGAACCCGAGTACCAGATGGCCGCGGCCCAGAACGGCAGGAACGGCCAGGACCAGGGAGCGCCGGAACCCGTGCACGCTGGCGGCAACGGCAACGGTACCCACTAGCGAACTTGGCACGATCCCATGGCCAGCAACCAATCAGACCACGGACGCAACGGTTCTCCGCAGACCGGGGGGGCGCCGCTCGATCCACGTGTCGGGCAGCAACCGGACCGCAAGCCACCGGCCAAGAAGGGCGGCATCGGCAAGTTCCTGCTCATCGTGGTCGGGTTGCTCATCGTGCTGGGGGTACTCCTCGCCATCGGCATCTTTGGAGCGGTTGGCAAACACCGCGAACGCGAAAAGACCGCGCAGTCCGTGGAGGCCGGCGCGCAGACCGTGCGCGTGACAAAGCCCACGAGGTCGCCGCCGGTTTTCGATTTCAGCCTGCCGGGCAGCAGTGAACCCGTGACCACCGCCACGCTTTACGCGCGGATCAACGGCTACCTGAAGTCGCGCTACGTGGACATCGGCGACCGGGTCCAGAAGGGCCAACTGCTTGCGGAAATCGATGCTCCCGACCTGGATGCGCAGTTGAACGCCTCCCGCGCGCAACTCGAACAATCCCGCGCCGCGCTCGGCATCGCCAAGGTGACCTACGAGCGCGAGCAAAAGCTTCTGGAGCAAAAGGTGGTCAGCAAGCAGGAGTACGACCAGGCGGAGGCGACCTACAACCAGGCGGTCGCCAACGTCAAGACGGCCGAGGCCAACGTGCAAAACCTCAGCGTGCAGCAGGGATTCGAGAAGATCATGGCGCCGTTCACGGGCGTGGTAACGACGCGCTTCCTCGACGACGGCGCGCTGATCGCCAGCGGCAGTTCGACGACGACGCCGAGCATTTTCACGCTTTCGCAGACGGACGTTCTGCGCGTGTTCATCTACGTGCCGCAGGCTTATGCGCCCAACGTCCAGACGGGGCAGGACGTGGAGGTAAGCGCGCCCGAGTACCCGCAGAAAATCTTCAAGGGGAAGGTGACACGCACCTCCGAGTCCCTTGATCCGACGGCTCGCACCGAGCGGGTGGAGATCCAGCTCCCGAGCGAGGACGGCCGGCTGCTGCCGGGCATGTACCTGACGATCCGCTTCAAGGTCCAGCAAGCGGAGCCAGCGTTGATCGTACCCGCGAACACCGTGGATATCCGCCGCGAAGGGCCGCGGGTGGCGGTGATCGACAACGACAAAAAGGTGCATTACCGAGACGTGAAGATGGGTCGCGACTTCGGCTTGACCATCGAGATCGTGTCCGGCTTGCAAGGGAACGAGACGGTCGTCATCAACCCGACGACGGACTTGGTCGAAGGCGAGAAAGTGGAGGTTGCGCAGGACGAGAAGAAGGGTGCGTGACCGTAAGCGCATGGATATGCTCGAAGCAGTCAGACTCGGTTTTCTCGGCTTGGGCTGGCCGGGCGAACAACACGCCAAAGCCGCCGTCGCGGTGCCTGGCGGCAGCGTTTACGCCGCGTGCGACCTGGGAGCCGAGCGGCGCGCGAGCTTTGCAACGCAGTTTTCGCCGACGAAGGTGTACTCGCGCTACGAGGAGATGTTGGCCGACCCGCAGGTGGAGGCCGTCGTCGTCTCGCTGCCGAACTTCTTGCACGCCTCGGCGACGATGTCCGCGCTCCAAGCGGGCAAGCACGTGCTTTGCGAGAAACCGCCGACGATGAACGTCGCCGAGATGGAGGCAATCCGCTCCGCGGCGACAGCGCGCGGGCTGATCTATGCCTTTAGCCGGCAGTCGCGGTTCAACAACAAGATGCTCGCCGCCAAACGACTGGTGGAGGAGGGGCTCCTCGGCAAAGTTTATTTCGCCAAGGCGGAGCGGGTGCGTTCCCGCGGCATCCCGGTGGGGGTGGGTGGATGGTTCACGGAAAAGAGCAAAGCCGGCGGTGGCGCGATGATCGACATCGGCGTGCATGCCATCGACGCTGCGTGGTATCTGGCGGGTTGTCCGGAGCCGCTCTCTGTGAGCGCGCAGGTGTCGGCGAACTTCCGCGGCCAGGTGCCGTCCGGGGTGACGTTTGACGTGGAGGACAGCGGCTTCGCGATGCTGCGCTTCGCAGGCGGATTGGTGGTGCACCTGGAGGTCACCTGGGCCGGCAACATGACCGACGCCGTGCCGAAAAGCACCTGGGCTGGGCACGAACTGGAGAACACCACGCTCTACGGCGATCAGGCTACCTTGAGTTTGAATCCGACCGTGCTCTACACGATGCAGGAAAAGGAGCGCAAGGTGACCGCGGTCCAAACCGGCCCGGAGACAAACGGGTTTGACAACCAGATGGCCGACTTCCTGCGAGCGGTGCGGACCGGGGGCAAGCCGGTCAACAACGCCGATCAAGCAGTCAGCCTGATGAAGATGCTCATGGCCATTTACGAATCGAGCGACACTGGAGCCGAAGTGCGGCTCGCGGAATAGTTGCTTCCAAAAAGGCAGGGCAAGGAAGCTCCCGTACTATCGCTCTGAAATGCAGCCGGCGGGGGTCGAACCCACAACCTTTGGCTTCGGAGGCCAACGCTCTATCCAATTGAGCTACGGCTGCGCAATCGTCTCGGCTTCCCTTGCCAAAACGGAAGGGCACCTTAATGGTTCCCTTCCCGGAGCGCAACCCCGGACCGCCTTTTTCCATGTTCCTGTCCACGCCGCGTCTCGTCGTCAAGCTCGGCACCGGGCTGCTCACCGGCGCACGGGGCACCTCGCTTGACGCCGGGCAGTTCCGGCGCCTGGCCGCGGAGATTGCCGGGCTCGTCGCACGCGGACACCAGTGTATCGTCGTCACCAGCGGCGCGGTCGCGGCAGGCATGATCGCCCTCGGGCTCAAGGAACGTTCGGACGATACACCGACGGTCCAGGCGTGTGCGGCCATCGGACAATCCCGGCTCATGCGCGTTTACGAAACGCATTTTGCCCGGCACGGGCTGGCCGTCGCGCAACTCCTCCTCACCCACCAGGACCTCGACAGCCGCACGCGCTACGCCAACGCGCAGAACACCCTGCGCCGCCTGCTCACCCACGGCGGCGTCGTGCCCATCATCAACGAGAACGACAGCGTGGCCGTGGAGGAACTCCGCTTCGGCGACAACGACCGTCTTTCCGCCGAGGTTGCCGTGCTGGCGGAGGCGGACCTGCTCGTCGTGCTCACGAGTGCGGAGGGACTGACGCGCGACGGCACCGGCCACGGCAAACCTATTCCCGTCGTCGAAAACGTGGACGAGGTCCTGGGTCTGGCCAGCCACCAAAAAGGCCGGCTCTCGCGTGGCGGCATGATCACCAAGCTCCAGGCCGTCAAGCGCGCGGTGGAGGCGGGCATCCCGGCCGTCATCGCCAACGGCCGCACGCCGGGGTTGTTGGAGCGCATCGTCGCCGGTGGTCATGTCGGCACGCGCTTTGTCGTCGCTCCGAAATAGGCTCATGGACCTGGCAGCGGAAATCTCGGAACTCGGCCGGCGGGCCAAGGCGGCGTCGCGGCAACTGGCCCGCCTGTCGACCGCGCAGAAAAACGCCGGCCTGCTCGCCATGGCCGACGCTCTCGGGGCTCATCGTGCCGCCATCCTTGCCGCGAACCGGCTCGACGTGGGGGCCGCGCAGACCGCCGGCCTGTCCGGCGCGACGGTCGACCGCTTGCGGCTCGACGAGACTCGCCTCGCCGCGATGGCCGACGGCATCCGGGCGGTGGCGGCGCTCGATGACCCGGTCGGCGAAACGATCCGCACGTGGACCCGCCCGAACGGCCTGGAAATCCGCAAGGTGCGCGTGCCCATCGGCGTGGTCGGCATCATCTACGAATCGCGCCCGAACGTCACCAGCGACGCCGCCGTCCTTTGCACCAAGACCGGCAACGCCGCCATCCTGCGCGGCGGCAGCGAGTCTCTGCGCTCGAACCTCGCTCTCGCCGAGGCCCTGCGCGACGGCGCGACGCGGGCTGGGTTGCCCGCGGACAGCATCGCGCTAGTCGGGCGCACGGACCGCGAGGCCGTCCGCATGCTCGCGGAAATGGACCGCCACGTGGACGTGATCATTCCCCGCGGCGGCACGGCGTTGATCGAGACGGTGGTGCGGCACGCGCGCATGCCCGTCATCAAGCACTACCACGGCGTCTGCATCCTCTACGTGGACCGCGCCGCAGACCAGGCGATGGCCGAGCGCATCCTGATCAACGCCAAATGCCAGCGGCCGGGCGTTTGCAACGCCGTCGAAACGCTGCTTGTCCACCGCGGGATCGCCGCCGAGTTCCTGCCCCGCGCGGCCCGCGCGCTCCGGGACAACGGCGTCGAACTGCGCGGCGACGAGACCGTCCGGCAACTCCTCGACGAGAGCGTCGTGGCCGCGACCGAGGAGGACTGGACCACCGAGTACCTCGACCTCAAACTGGCGATCCGCGTGGTCGACGGTTTGGACGAGGCCGTCGCGCACATCGAGGCCCACGGCTCGCACCACAGCGACGCCATCGTGACGGCGGACGAGGCGCGCGCGGAACGGTTCCTGAACGAGGTCGACTCGGCGACGGTGTACTGGAACGCCAGCACCCGTTTCACGGACGGCGGGGAGTTCGGCTTCGGCGCGGAGATCGGCATCAGCACCGACAAACTCCACGCCCGCGGCCCGATGGCCCTGGAAGAACTGACGACTTACAAGTACGTCATCCGCGGAACCGGACAGGTGCGGTCCTGAGCGGACCGGGCGTCAGCGTCCGCCGTTGCTGCCCAGAGAATTAGGAGCACCGTTGGCACGCCCGCCGCCCACGGCTCCCGTGGTCGCCTGCGACCCGGCACCGGCGCTGCCGGGAAAGGACGTGCCTTGCGTCTGGCCGCCCTCGTCCCGGCCGATCTCGCGCGTCGGATTGTTGCCTTGGTTCGTGCAACCGACGGTTAGCGCGCAGGTCAGAGCGAGGAGAAGAAAAGTTTTCATTTTCCGTCACTACGTAGCGGCATCCCGTACCGGCGGTGTCTTTTTCAATCGAAGCGGATCGCCGCGGAACGGCCGTGGGCATCGAGACCTTCGAGGTCGCTGAACGCCTGGATCGTCGCCACGGACTGCCGCAGACTGTTTTCGTCGAAGCGGATCAGACTCGTGCGCCGCTGGAACTGGTCCACCGTCAGCCCCGCGAAGCCTTTGCCCGCGCCGCCCGTCGGCAGCGTGTGGCTCGGCCCGGCCAGGAAATCGCCGCCCGCCACCGGCGACCAGCCGCCTAGGAAGATCGCCCCTGCCGTGTGGACGTGCGCCGCCACGGCCTCAGGATCGGCCGTGCAGATCGACAGGTGTTCGGGCGCGAAGGCATCGGCGATCTCGGCGGCCTGCGCGAGGTCACGGGTCAGGCACAGGAACGCGTCGCGTTCCAGGACGGGGCCGAGTTGGGCCTGACGGTGCAGGCTGGCGAGTTGCCCCGTGACGGCGGCCTCCACGGCGGCGAGCAGTTCCGCGGAGTCGGTCAGGAGGCCGATGACGCTGTTTGCGCCGTGCTCGGCTTGGGCGAGGAGGTCGGCGGCGATCCAGGCCGGGTTGGCGCGGCTGTCGGCGATCACGAGGATTTCGCTCGGACCCGGCAGTTGGTCGACCGAAACCGGCCCGAAGACCTGCCGTTTCGCTTCGATGACGTAGGCGTTGCCGGGACCGAAGATCTTAACCACGGGTCTGATCTGCTCCGTCCCGTAGGCAAGCGCGGCGACCGCTTGTGCGCCGCCGACCTTGTACACCTCCGTGGCACCGGCGAGTTCCAGGGCGCTGAGCAGGGCGGGGGCAACCTTCCCCCCGCGGTCGGTGGGCGTGGTGACGACGATCTGCGGCACGCCGGCCGCGGCGGCCAGGGTGCAGGTCATGATCGCCGTCGAGACCAGCGGCGCGGTGCCGCCGGGCACATAGATCCCCACGCGCGGGAACGGGGTAAAGCGTTCGCCGACCTCGACCCCCTGGCGGTTGTGCATGTGCCAGTCCTGCCGCAAACTGCGCAGGGCGAAGGCGCGGACGTTCTCGTGCGCTTCCGCCATGGCGCGCTGGGTGCGGGCGTCGGTCGCCCGGGCGGCGGCGGTGAATTCCTCCGGCCCGACGCGCAGTTCGCCCGCGTCCTCCGCGGCCGGTCCGCCGAAGCGGGTGTTGAGCCGCCGCAGGGCGGCGTCGCCATCGGCGCGCACCTCGGCGAGGATGGCGGCGACCGTTTGTTGGACGTCGGCGGCGGTGGCCGCGCGGCGGTCGAGGCTTTTCAGCACGGCCGGAAAGCCGGCGTCATCGAATCGAAAGGTGCGCATGGAAACAGGGAAGCGTCGTTGTGGCCTCCATCCATAGCACCACCCGGCACGCTGTCACCCCATGCGATTGATCTTCCTCGGTGCGCTCGGCCCCTACCCGGAACGGATGCGGGCGTTCACGGACGATGGCCACCAACTCTGGCACCTGAGCACCGAGTGGCTCCCCGACGAGGTGCGCGCCGTGCCGTGGCAGGCGGTCGAGCGGTTTGAGCCGGGCCTCGCCGCGGTGGATGCGGCCGACCGCGTTAGGGAGTGGATCAAGCGCCACGACATCGAAGGGGTTTACTCGCTGCTCAACGTCTGGGACGGCAGCGCGGCGGTGACGGCCGCGCTCCTGCGCGGCGGCTGCCCGGTGCCGGTCGTCCGCCACTACAAGGAACATTATCTGCGGGCGAACGACGACGAGCGTGTCTGCCTGGAGCAAAGCGCCGGCGTGATCCTCCTCAACGAGGAGTCACGGCAGTTCTTCGGCGCGTGCTACCGTTTGCCGGGGCGGGTGACCTGTCTCGACGGCGATCCGCTGCCGGCCTGCTACCTGGCGGGCGAACGGCGGCCCAAGCTCTCGGTGACTGACGGCCGGCCTCACCTGCTGATCGCCGGGACCGCGACCGATGATCATGGCCGGTATGACTACCGATCCTTGATCCGTGCAGTGACGATGGCGGGCGCGCACGTTCATCTTTACGGACAGTTCCGGCGTTTGCAGCCGAGCGGTCAGATGGGCAACGAACCTGCCGTTGCCGAGGCCTACCGGGAGGCGGACGTCGGCGGGCGGCTCCACTTGCGCGCGCCGGTGCGGCCGGCGGAGTTCGTGACCGCTTGGTCGCCTTGCGACGCGGGACTGCTGCACCATCCCGAGCCGGCTGACCGGTTCCGCGCGCTGAACCTGCCCAACCGTTACAGCGCCTACCTGGCGGCGGGGTTGCCGGTGGCGACGGCCGCCGGGGAGATGCCCGCCATGGAGCGGCACCTGGTTGCCCTGGGAGCGCCGCCGGTGCTCTACCGCGACCCGGCGGAGTTGGTGGACAAATTGCCCGATCCAGCGGCGAGTGACCAGGCATGGGCGGCGAGAACGCAGGCGACGTTCGAGGCCGTTTACCCGCGGCTGGCCGGGTTCATCCGCGCCTGTTTGTGAAGGTGGAACGCCTTCGGCGGGAGGTACACTCCTTACCGCTTGTTCAGGCCGACGCTCGACGCGCGCTTGGCGAGGTTGCGGCCTGGTTTCTTCGTGGTCGCGGCGGTGCCGAAGTCTTTCACGTCGGAAACATCCGTGCGGTGGGCGGTCTTTTCGACGGTGCCTTTCTTCAGGTACTCGGCTTTGATGGCGGCGAGTTGCTCGTCGCGACGGGCGTAGAGGTTTTTGCGCTTGCGCGGGGCGAGCTTGGTCAACGCGTACGCCGTGATCAACGGCAGGGAAATGGTGGAGTCGAGGTAGCACACCACGCAGGCGGGCAGGTTGCCCGGGTCGATCTTGCCCCAGCTCACCGCCTCCGCGGGGGTTGCGCCGCTCAGGCCGCCGGTGTCGGGGCGCGCGTCGGTGCATTGCAGAAAATAATCGTGCCCGCGTTCCTCAATGCCCATGACCTCCTGAATCTGCGGCTCGGTCTGGAGGATGAAGTTCTTCGGGCTGCCGCCGCCGAGGATGAACACGCTCGACGCGCCGCCGCGCCGCTTGGCGTCGTAGACGATGGCCGCGGTTCCGTTCACGTCGCGGTTCACGTCAAAGGCCAGTTGGCTGTCGCGCAGCGCCATCGCCGCCACGTTCATGCCGATGGAGCTATCCCCCGGGCTGCTCGTGAAGATCGGCACGCCGTACTGGTAGGCCGCGCTCAGGACGCTGGTTTCCTTGATGCCCAGGGTCTTCTCCCGTTCGTAGACGTAGCGGCCGAGCAGGTGGTGGAACTCGTCCGTGCCCATCGTCTTCTGGAACTCCGGCCCGGCGATGACCTGCCGCACGAAGGCGTCGGTGTCCAGCAGCACGTCGTAGGAAAACAGCACGTCGTAGATGCGGATCACCCCGTCGTTGCGCAGCACGATGTCGTCCACGAAGGGCGAGCCCGCGAACAGTTCCATGCCCAGGCCGTAGTGCAGGTCGTGGTACAGGTTCGCTCCGGTGGAAACGATCCAGTCCACGAAGCCGGCCTTCATCAGCGGCACGATTGCCGCGCGGCCGAGGCCGGCGGGGGTCAGTGCGCCGGTGAGCGTCATGCCGACGGTGCCGTCTTTAGCCAGCATCTTCTCCACGAACAGGCGGCAGGCCTCGCCCAGGCGGGCGGCGTTGTAGGCTTTGAAGGTCGTGTCGATCAGGTCGGCCACGCGGGCGTTTTTCTTGATCGGCTCGGGCAGAAGGCGGGGAAATTGTTTGTTGAGCGTGGCCATGACGGGGATGCGGGATGCGAGATGGGAGATAGAGGCAGAGCAGACAAAAGGCAAAAAGCTTCTTCGCGTCGGGCCGCCCGCCACGGGCCCCCGCGGTCCATCGGGAGCTTCCCCTAGGCATCCAACGCCCGGCAATGCGCCGATGCAGGTGTTAGGTCTGGCTTTTCAACGATAGAAATTGCGCTTATGTCTACCGCCTTACCGCATTTCTATGGAAGCTCAGACCCTTTCCGCCCCGGAGCCCGCCCCCGTGGGCGACGAAACCTTGATGGCGCAGATCCAGGAGCGCGCCCCCGAGGCTCTGGCGGCACTCTACGACCGCTACAGCGGCATCCTGAAGTCGCTGATCATGGGTGTCATCCACAACGACGCCGAGGCGGACGACCTGCTCCAGGAAATTTTCATGGAGATCTGGAACCAGGCGGCGCACTACTCCGCGCAGAAGGGCAAGCCGCTGGGCTGGATCGTCACCCTTACGCGGCGGCGTTCCATCGACCGCCTGCGCAAAAAGCAGGCGTACGCCCGCGCGGAGGAGCGTCTCCAGAACGAGACCGAGCAGCAGCCCGAGGCCTGGGTGCACAACTCCACGGAAGACGACATCGAGGTGTCGGACACGCGCCGGCTTATCTTGGGCATCCTCAAGAATCTGCCGCCCGCGCAGCGCGAGGCCATCGATATGGCTTTCTATCACGGGATGAGCCAGCGAGAAATTGCCGCCAAAACGGGCATTCCGCTCGGCACCATCAAGACCCGGCTCGAACTGGGTTTGAAAAAAATCAGCGAGGCCCTGCGAGGGATGAAGGATGAGTTCTGACGAATTTGAGAGCAAGGCGCGGCTCTACGTGCTCGGCGCGCTCGACGATGAGGAACTCGCCCGCTTCGAGGAGGAGCGCCATCAGATCGGCCCGGCGGCCGAACGGGTCATCCAGGAATGCGAGCGGCTCAATTCGATGTTTGCGCTGAGCCTGCGACCGACGCCACCGAAGCCCACGACCAAGCAGAAGCTGCTGGACATGGTTAACGCGGCGATGGCGGCCCAGGGCAAAAAGTCGCCGCAGTGAAGGCGGTAAGCGGCTCTAGCGCATAGGCGCTCGGAGAGCCCTGCTATTATCCTTCGCTCGCAGAACTCGCCTCAGGATGACATAAGGGTTTTTGAGGCGAGTGGCTTGCCACTAGTTCGCAGCCGATCCCGGCAGCATTTCGCCCTGGCGTCTCGTTGACACCCTCCGGCGAAATCCCTATCTTGGCGCGGCGGCCGGCACTTCCCGCTGGCTTTTTCCCTTCACTTTCCCTCTACGAGGTGACCCCCAACGAAGCCTACATCCTGGAGCTTCTCCAGGAAGCCTATCTCGTCACGAAGGAACAAACCTTCGAAGGCCAGGAACGCGCCGCGCAGGACGATACGACCGTCGTCAACGCGCTCATCGCCCTCGGCTACTTCACCCAGGAAGACGTGACGCGCACGCTCGCGGCGGCTTCCAACATGGAGTTCGTCGACCTTACGCAGATCCTCGTCAAACCCGAGATCATCGACCTGATCCCGCGCGACAAGGCGTACCGCTACAAGGCCGTGCCGCTGACGATGAACGACGACGTGCTCGTCATCGCCATCAGCGATCCGCTGGACTTCGACACGCTCGACAACCTGCGCTTTTTGCTCAAGCGCGAGATGGAGATGGTCTGCTCCACGCCCGAGCAGATCAAGCAGGCGCTCATCAAATACTACGGCAGCGCCGAGGAAGCGGGCGACGTGCTGCTCGGGGCCATCGGCTCCGGCGAGGAGTTGACCGGCATCGACCTGGTGGGCAGCAACACGGACGAGGGCAACTCGGCCGATTCGGCCATCATCAAGCTCGTCTCGTTGCTCCTGCTGGAGGCCTACAAGACCCGGGCGAGCGACATCCATTTGGAGCCTTTGGAGAAGCGGTTCCGCGTGCGTTTCCGCATCGACGGCGTTTTGCAGGAGATGCAGAACCCGCCCAAGAAGCTGCAAAGCGCCATCGTCAGCCGGCTCAAGATCATGAGCGGGACGATGTCCATCGCCGAGAAGCGCCTACCCCAAGACGGCCGCATCCAGGTCAAGATGGGCAAAAAGGCCATCGACCTGCGCGTTTCCACGATCCCGACCAACCACGGCGAGAGCGTCGTCATGCGCATCCTCGACAAGTCGAGCCTCTCGCTCGGCTTGCCCGAGTTGGGCTTCCTCACGGATGACCAGGCGACGTTTGAACGCCTCATCACCCTGCCCGACGGCATCCTGCTGGTCACCGGCCCGACCGGCTCGGGCAAGACCACGACGCTCTACGCGTGCCTGAACTATATTAACCGGCCCGACCGCAAAATCATCACGGTCGAAGACCCGGTCGAGTACCAGATGGCGGGCATCAATCAGGTGCAGGTCAACGCCGACATCGGCATGACGTTCCCGGCGGCTTTGCGCTCCATGCTGCGGCAAGCGCCGAACATCATCATGATCGGCGAGATCCGCGACTTGGAGACGGCGAGCATCGCGATCAACGCGAGCCTGACGGGTCACCTCGTGTTCTCCACGCTGCACACGAACGACGCCCCCGGCGCGGTGGCGCGTCTGGTGGACATGGGCATCAAGCCATTTTTGGTTGCCACGTCGATCCGCGCGATCATGGCCCAGCGTCTGGTGCGCAAGCTCTGCGTGAACTGCCGACAGCCGGCCGACCTCAGCGAAGGCGAGTTGCGCGCCCTGCGCATCGAGGAAAGTCAGATGGACCACGCCAACCCGATGGGACCGGTAGGCTGCGACAACTGCCGCCACAAGGGCTACCGCGGACGCATGGGCATCTTCGAGGTGTTCGAAATCAACGACGAGGTGCGTTTCATGATCAACGACCGCCTCTCGACGATGCAGCTCCGTCAGCGCGCCCGCGAACTCGGGATGCGCACCTTGCGCGAGGACGGCGTGCGCAAGGTGCTCTCCGGCACCACGACGGCGGAGGAAGTGGTCAGCGCCACGATGGGCGACGCGGCGTAGGGGGCGAATCAGCATGACCCCCGTCGAAGACCTCTTGCGGCTCGTGCTCGAAGAGGGCAGTTCGGACCTGCACCTCAGCGCGGGTTCGCCGCCGGCGATCCGGCTCGACGGTCAGATCGTGAAGCTCGACCTGCCGGTCTGGACCCCGGCCGACACGGAGGCAGGCGCGCGCTCGGTTGCCAAGGACGAGCACATCAAGAAGCTCTTCGAGGAGGGTGGGGTGGACTTCGCGCTGGCGTTCCGCGAAGACGCGCGCTTCCGCATCAGCCTGTTCCTGCAAAAGGGCGCGGTCGGGATGGTGGCCCGGTTGATCCCCAACCGCATCCGGCCGATGGAGGAAATCGGCCTGCCCGCCGCGATGCACGAGCTGATCCACCTGCCGCGCGGGTTGATCCTCGTCACCGGGCCGACGGGCTCGGGGAAGTCGACCACGCTGGCCAGCATGATCGACGTGGTCAACGCGCGCTCGCGTCTGCACATCGTCACGATTGAGGACCCCATCGAGTATTTCCACGGGCACAAGCAGGGCATCGTCAACCAGCGCGAGGTCGGCGTGGACGTGCCCACCTTCGGCGAAGCGCTGAAGCGGGTGCTGCGCCAGGATCCGGACGTGATCCTCGTCGGCGAAATGCGCGACCTCGAAACGATGGAGGCCGCCATCACCGCGGCGGAAACGGGACACCTCGTCTTTTCCACGCTGCACACCACGGGAGCCGCACGGACGGTGGACCGGATCATCGACGCGTTTCCCGCCAACCAGCAGGAGCAGATCCGCATCCAGCTCGCCGCCAACCTCAAGGCGGTGTTGAGCCAGCTCCTGCTGCCGCGCGCGGACCACCCGGGGCGCGTGGCGACCTTCGAGTTGATGATCAACACGCCGTCCATCGCCTCGCTGATCCGCGAGAACAAGACCTTCCGCCTCGCCAACGACATCCACACCGGCAGCAAGTACGGCATGGTGTCGCTGGAATCCCACATGGTGAACCTCCACCGCCGTGGCCTCATCAGCCGCGACGAAGTCCTCGCCCGCGCGCAAGACATGACCGTGGCCGAGCAGCTTCTGCGGATGCGCGATCCGATCGTTTCCGCCGCGTAACCCTCTCCTTTCCTCTAATGACCACCGACCAGCAAATGCTCGACCTCTTCGTCGAACAGGGCATCGCCCAACGCGCGCAGACCGAGGACATCCTCGCCGAAATCACCAACTCGGGGAAGACGCTGCTCCAGGTCATGATCGACTTCGAGCTGACCGACGAGGACGGCTATTATCAGACCATCGCTGACTCCATCGGGGCGGACTACGTCAAGCTGGCCAACTACGAGGTGCCGACCGAAATCCAGCGCCTGATCCCCGGCGGCACGGCACGGCTGCACGGGGCGCTGCCCATCGGGCAAGCAGGGGAGGCCATCGTCGCGGCGCTGCTCGACCCGCTGGACTCCCAGGTGGCGGAGGATCTGCGCTTTGCCCTAGGACGCGACATCCAGGTGGTCGTCGCGCCGACGTACCAGGTCTCGGAGAAGCTGAGCCAGTACTACGGGGCGGACATGGCCAACATGGACGAGGTGCTCAAGGAAATGAGTTCCTTCGGCGCGGAGTACGGCGAGGGCGGCCCGAACCAGGGCGACATCGCCAACGAGGCCAACGCCGCGCCGATCATCCGCTTCGTGGACCTGATCCTTTATCAGGCGATTCAGGATCGGGCGAGCGACATCCATTTCGAGCCGTTCGAGTACGAGTTCAAAATCCGCTACCGCGTCGACGGCGCGCTCTACGAGATGGCCCCGCCGCCGCGCCACCTCGCGCTGCCGGTCATCTCGCGCGTGAAGGTCATGGCGAACCTCAACATCGCCGAGCGCCGCCTGCCGCAGGACGGCCGCATCCAGCGCAACATCGCCGACCGCGCCGTGGACCTGCGCGTATCCACGCTGCCGACCCAGTACGGGGAAAGCGTGGTGCTGCGCGTGCTCGACCGCTCGTCGGTCAACCTCGACCTAGAGGCGTTGAACATGCCTCCGTACATCTTCAACTACCTGACGACGACCATCGAGAAGCCCAATGGCATCTTCATCGTCACGGGGCCGACCGGCTCGGGCAAGACGACCACGCTCTACGCCTGCCTGCGCAAGATCAACACCATCGACAGCAAGCTGCTCACGGCGGAAGACCCGGTCGAGTACGACATCGAGGGGCTCATCCAGGTGCCCATCAACGAGAACATCGGCCTGACCTTCGGGCGGGTGCTGCGCGCGTTCTTGCGGCAGGACCCGGATCGCATCATGGTCGGCGAGACGCGCGACCTGGAGACCGCGCAGATTGCCATCCAGGCGTCGCTGACGGGACACCTGGTCTTCAGCACGCTCCACACCAACGACGCCTCGGGGGCCGTCACGCGCTTGATCGACATGGGCGTGGAGCCGTTCCTGATTTCCTCCAGCCTCGAAGGCATCCTGGCGCAACGCCTCATCCGGCGGATTTGTCAGAACTGCCGCACGGCCTACGAACCCAAGGAAGAACTGCTCGCCCAGATGGGTCTTTCCGCGCACGAGATCGGCGACAAGAACTTCTACTACGGCACCGGCTGCGATGCCTGCAACCAGACCGGCTACAAGGGCCGCAAGGGCATCTACGAGTTGCTGGAGATCACTGATCCGATCCGCGAATTGGTCAACCAACGCGCCCCGTCCATCGTCATCAAGCAGAAGGCGGTGGAACTGGGCATGATCACGCTCCGCGAGGATGGTTTACGGAGTATTTACGATGGCGATACAACCATCGAGGAAGTCCTGAAATACACCTGACGGCAGGCTCCGCCCGCCAAGATTTCAGTCGACAACCCCCCTGGGCGGACGCATAACTGACCAGAGCGACCACCCCCCGGAATATGCCAAGATTTAACTACGTTGCCCTGGATGCCCGCGGACAGGAGTCCGTGGGTTTGATCGAAGCGTCCAACACCAACGACGCCGTCGGGCAGCTGCGGCAGGCGGGGTACTTCCCGACCAGCGTCTACGAGGAGGGGAAGGATGGTGGCGCGGCGGCCAAGGCCAAGAAAAGCACCGCGGTGGCGAAGGCGACTTCCAAGACTCCCGCGGTCGCCAAGAAAAGCGGCGCGAAGGTCGCCAACAAGTCGGTCAAGCCGAAGATCCTGATGGTGTTCACCCGGCAGTTGGCGACGCTGATCGACGCCGGATTGCCGCTGCTGCGCGGTCTGATGGTGCTCGAAAAACAGGAGCGCGATCCCGTGCTGAAGGCCACCATCTCCAAGCTCAGCGACGCGGTGCAGGGCGGCAGCACGTTCTCCGAAGGGTTGGCGCAGCACCCGAAGATTTTCAACAAGCTTTACATCAACATGGTGAAGGCGGGCGAGGTTGGCGGCGTGCTCGAACTCGTGCTCATCCGTCTGGCCGAGTTCCAGGAAAAGGCGCAGAAGGTCAAGAACAAGGTCGTCGCGGCGATGTTCTACCCGATCATCGTGCTCATCATCGCCATCGTGATCATGGGCTTCCTGCTGGTGTTCATCGTGCCGAAGTTTGAGCAGATTTTCCACGACATGCTCAACGGCAAGCCGCTGCCCGCGCTGACCGAGTATGTCATCGACACGAGCCGGTTTGTACAGACTTATTGGTACATCCTGGCGGCGGCCGTCTTCGTCGGAGTGGTGGTGTACCGTCTTTTCGCCGCGTCACCCAGCGGCAAGGTGATCCTGGACAAGTTCAAGCTGCGCCTGCCGCTTTTCGGCGACTTGGTGCGCAAGAGTTCGATCTCGCGCTTCAGCCGCACGCTCGGCACGCTGGTGACCAGCGGCGTGCCGATTCTCCAGGCGCTCAACATCACCCGCGAGACCGCCGGCAACCACGTCGTCGGTGAGGCCATCGGCAAGGTGCATGACAGCGTCAAGGAAGGTGAATCCATCGTGCAACCGCTGGAGGCCAGCGGCATCTTCCCGCCGATGGTCATCAGCATGATCGACGTGGGCGAAGAAACCGGTCAACTGCCCGAGATGCTCCTGAAGGTCGCCGAGGTTTACGACGACGAGGTGGACAACGCCGTCGCGGGTCTGACCTCGCTGCTGGAACCGATCATGATCGTGTTCCTGGCCGTCGTGGTCGGCACAATTGTCATCGCGTTGTTTTTGCCGCTGATCACGATTATTCAGCAGATGCAGGGCGGCTAGGCATGATCTGTCCATGCTCTCCGCGCCGAGGCCATGGCGCTTTCACGCTGATCGAGTTGCTGACGGTGATCGCCATCATCCTCGTGCTGGCCGGACTGCTGCTCAACATCGCCGGCAACGCGAACTACAAAAGCTCGTTCGCGCGGGCGTCGGCGGAGATCCAGGCGATGTCCACGGCACTGGAGAGCTACAAGGCCGACAACGGGACCTACCCGCGCAACGCCGTCTCCGACGCGACGGTCACCAGCGACAACATGGATGCGCTGACGGACTACAGCAACGCCAGCACCACGGGTGACTATTCCACGGCGGGGAAGGTTCTCTACCAAGCCTTGAGCGGGTACACCAACGCAGGCACCACGCCCCAGAACAAGGCGTACATGTCGTTCACGCCCAGCCAACTCTCCACCGCCTCCGCTACTCCCACCGCTTCTACCGTCGTGGTCGATCCTTTCGGGCTCATTTATGGGTACTCGACGGCCAACTTCAAGGCGCAGGAGACGGTGAACTCAGGTGGGGCCGCACCCGCCTCTACACCGGGTTATAATCCGACCTTCGATCTGTGGTCCACCGGCGGGTATGGCACCGGCGGGAAGTCGTATCCCGGAAGTGTCACCGCAGCGAACTACAATACTCTTTGGGCGAAGAACTGGTAATCCGCTAGCGAAGGCAACAAGCCGCCTCCGCAGTGTCGCGTGCCCTGACCGCAGGAGGGGGCATCCGGCGCGAGGGTGCAATCGCGCCGCCCGCCGTTTTCGAATCGGTTGTTCCCTATGGAATACACCTCGCTTGGTAAAACCGGCCTCCAAGTCTCGCGCATCTGCCTCGGCTGCATGAGCTACGGCAGTGCGAAATGGCGCGACTGGGTGCTCGAATACGACGCCGCGCTGCCGTTCTTCAAACAAGCGCACGAAGCCGGCATCAACTTCTACGACACCGCCGACATGTACTCGGACGGGGCGAGTGAGGAGGTCCTCGGCCGTGCGCTCAAGGAGTTGGCGGTACCGCGCGAGCAGGTCGTCATCGCCAGCAAGCTTTTCAACCCGACCGGCCAGTCCCCCAACGAACGCGGCACGGCGCGCAAGCACGTCCGCCACGCCGTCGAAAACACCCTGCGCCGCCTGGGCACAGACTACGTCGACCTTTACCAGATCCACCGCTACGACCGTGGCACGCCCGTTGAGGAGACGCTCGACGCGCTCGGCCGGCTCGTGGACGAGGGCAAGGTGCTCTACCTCGGCGCCTCCAGCATGGCCGCCTGGGAGTTTGCCAAGTTCCTCTACCGGGCGGACGCCGGTGGGTTCCACCGGTTCGTCGCCATGCAGAACCACTACAATCTCGTGTACCGGGAGGAGGAGCGCGAGATGATCCCGCTCTGCCGCGAGGAAGGCATCGGCCTCATCCCATGGAGCCCGCTGGCGCGCGGCTTCCTCGCGGGCAACCGCGACAAGGCGAGCAAGGGCGAGACGACGCGCGCGAAGTCCGACGACTTCGCGCACAAGATGTACTACGAGGAAAGCGACTTTGCCGTGGTGGACCGGGTGGTGGAGGTCGCCAAGGAAGCCGGCGCGGCTCCCGCACAGGTGGCGCTGGCCTGGATGCTGGGCAAGCCGGGGATCACCGCTCCGATCATCGGCGCGACGAAAGAGCGCCATCTCGGTGACGCGATCAAGGCCTTTGAGGTCAAGCTCTCGCCCGAGCAGGTCCAGCGCTTGGAGCAACCCTACCGTCCGCATCCGGTGCTCGGGTTCAGTTAAGAAGGCTGCGTAGCAGCCGGTCGTCCCCAAGGTAGGGATGGCTCTCCGAGCCGCTCCCTAGACGGGCTTGGATGGTCGGTGTGTGCACGGCGCGCCTCGCCAGAAAAATCAGGGATTGGCTCGGAGAGCCATCCCTACCTTGGGGACGACCCCCTTCGGCGGAGAGCCTTGCGAAACCTTCCTGTGCCGCGATAGTCCACAGATGACTTCCGACGGCCCGCGCCACTTCGCCAGCGACAACAACGCCGGGATGTGTCCTGAAGTCCTCGCCGCCATGGCGGAGGCCAACGCCCACCATCTGCCCGGCTACGGCGACGATCCCTGGACTCGGCGCGCGGAGGAACTGGTCCGCGACGTGTTCGAGACGGACTGCGAGGTGTTCTTCGTCTTCAACGGCACGGCGGCAAACTGTCTCTCCCTGTGGAGTTTGTGCGAGTCCTTCCAGCGGGTGATTTGCCACCGGTTCTCGCACATCCAGACTGACGAGTGCGGCGCGCCGGGCTTTTTCATGCACGGGGTGAGCCTCCACCCGATGGACACGCCCGACGGCAAGTTGACCGCGGCGGCCCTGCGCGAGGGCAGCGAGACCCCGCATGGCTTCCACGGCTCCGAGCCGCGCGCCGTCAGCTTCACCCAAACGACCGAACTCGGCACGGTCTACACGCCCGACGAACTGCGCGGCCTCTGCGCCGTCGCCCACGAACTGAAACTCTCCGTCCATATGGACGGTGCTCGCTTCGCCAACGCCGTGTCGGCGCTCGGCGTCGCGCCGGCGGACGTGACGTGGCGCGCCGGGGTCGACGTGCTCAGCCTCGGTGGCACGAAAAACGGCGCCGTCTTCGGAGAGGCCGTCGTGTTCTTCGACCGCGCGCGGGCCGACAACTTCCGGCGGCGCTGCAAGCAGAGCGGGCAGTTGGCTTCCAAGATGCGTTTCCTCTCGGCGCAGTGGGTCGGATTGTTGGAGAACAACGTCTGGCTGCGCAACGCCGCCAACGCGAACGGCGTGGCCGCCTACCTGGAAGGACGGCTGTCCACCCTGCCCGGGGTCGAGGTGGCTTTCCCCCGGCAGGCCAATGCGGTCTTCGCGCTCTTACCCGCTCGTGCCGCCGAAGCCGTGGCGGCGCGCGGCTGGCGTTTTTACAACGACGTCGGCCCCGGCGGCGCGGCGCGGTTGATGTGCTCGTGGGATTCCACCGAGCAGGACGTGGACGCCTTCGTGGCCGATCTGGCGGCGGCGCTCTGATAGAATTTTTTGTCTATGAACTCCGCACCTACTCTGAAGACCTATCCGCTCGAAGAACTGGTAGCTCTGGCGCGCGAGCGCGTGCCGTTTTACCGGCAGGCCTATGCGGGGCTCCCGGAGAAGCCGACGCTCGCCGCCTTGCCGGTGGTCGACCAGAAAAGCTACTGGGAGGCGCACGCCCGCGACCCGCGGGAACTCCTCAGCGAGCCGGCGCCGCACGGGTTGGTCCTGAACAGCGGCGGGAGCACCGGGGAGCCGAAGTTCGCTTACTTCAGTGACGAGGAGTGGGACTCGGCCGTGGCACTGGCGGCGCGTACGCTGGAAGGTGTCGGCTTGGCCGACGGTGACCGGGTGGCGAACTTCTTTGCCTCGGGATTTCTGTACGCTTCGTTCGTGCTGGTCTTGGAAGCGTTGAAGGCGCTGCCGACAAAATTGTTGCAGTTGCCCATCGGTTACTTCGCGCCGTTGCCGGATGCGACGCGGCTGGCCCGGGGATTTCGCGTGAACGTTTTTGCCGGGTTGCCGACCCATCTCATGGGCTTGGTGGACCACATGGAAAAGCAGGGCGTGACCGATCTGCGGCTCAAAACCATCGTCTTCGCCGGCGAACCGTTCACGGCCGACCAGCGTCGCTACCTGCAAGGGCGCTTTCCCGGGGTGGAAATCCGCTCGGCTGGCTACGCCAGCGTGGACGGAGGCATGATCGGTTTCGCCGACCCCGCCTGCGGCCCGGGTGAGCATCGCGTGCTCGACGGTGCGGCGATCCTCGAAATTCTGGACGAGGAAACCGGCCAACCTATCGACGAGGCCGGTCAGCCGGGCCAGATCGTTTTCACGAACCTGACGCGGCGCCTGATGCCGACCCTGCGCTACCCGACCGGTGATCGGGGCCAGTGGGTGGAACCCACCGGCTCGCCGCAGCGCAAGTTCCTGCTGCTCGGCCGGTCGGAGGAGGCGGCGCGGCTGGCGAGCTTCAACGTTCCGGTCGCCGAGGTGGCCGCGCTGCTCGCGCCACACCGCGAACGCTTCGGCATCCGTCATTTCCAGTTGGTGGTCACGCAGCAGAACCTGCGTGACCAGCTGACCGTCCGGCTCGTCAGCGAACTGCCGTCCGCCGAGCGCGAGGCGGCGGCGGCGGAGATCGTCGGAACGTTCCTCAAGCAAAAACCCGTCCTCGGGGAGATGGTTACACGCGGCGTCGTCAATCCCGTGGTGATCGAGTGGGTCGGCATGGCGGATCTGGAGGTCAACGCTCGCACCGGTAAGGCGCGGAGCGTCGTGGACCGCCGCGTTGGCTAAAGCCCGGCCTGCGTTCAGAGGCGCTGTTTGGCGACGCGCCGTGTCCGTCGGGGGACGGGCAAGTCGGCCGGAGCGGGTTCCCCTAGATCGAAGGGCAGCGGACACACGTCGCCGAGGTGAAAACTCGCCTTGTCGCGCCGCAGTTTGCGCAACGTGACCTCCACGATGTCCGCGAGCGTGTAGCGGTCGAGGACGTTGGCAATGGCGTTGCGCACGTCGAGCATCAGCATGCGCAGCCCGCAGTGCGCCTCGTCCGGGCAGGTGCAGCGCGCGTACGCGGTCTGGCTGACGCAGGCAATCGGCGCGAGCGGACCGTCGATCAGGCGCACGACCTGACCGAAGTTGATCTCGGTCATCGGTCGCGCGAGCGAATAGCCGCCGTGCTTGCCGCGTTTGGTCTCGATGATGCCGGCCCCGCGCAGTTGCACGAGGATCTGCACCAGGAAATTCTCGGGCAGCTTTTCTTTTTCGACGAGTTCGCTGATTGGGAGCAGGGGACGCCCGAGTTCCTGGGCGATGCCGAGGTCGATCAGCGCCCGGAGCGCGTATTCACCCCGTTTGGACAACTTCACGGCAGGGATTATCGCCGCCGCGCGGGCGCTTGGCAACGGGCCACGGCAGGAAAACGGCGCGCGGCCAGAGGTCGCCGCCGGTTACCCGGCGTTCAGGCTTTCGAGGAGACGTTCGTAGCGGGCGGACAGCAGTTCCTGATAGATGTCCCCACGCTGCTCGAGCAGTTCGAGGAGCGCTGTCTTCAAGGAACGTCCTGTCTCGTCGTCACTGGCGGCGAGCGCCGCGCTTGCCGTTCGTTCCAGCTCGCTGGCGGTGGCCGCGCCGTCGAGGAGCAGTTCCCCGGTTGCGCCGGTGCCGGCGGCCGGTGCAACGCCGCTCGCCGCGAGGATCTGGGAAAACAGGTTCGGCTCCAACTGGCACGCGAGCCGCAACGCTTCCAGGTAGCTCTCGGCCGAGGTCTTGTAGTGCAGCAGGTCTCCGCAGCGCCGCCCGATGATCGGCACGAGCGCGGGATCGTGCGTGCCGCTGCGGAAGCTCAGCTTGTAAGGTCCACAGAATGACGCCACCGCCAAGTGTTCGCCCAGCGCGGCGTCGAACGCCGCCGGGTCCGGGTCCGAGACGCGCAACGCCAGGCCGGTCAGCCGGACGCCCCGCGCTTCGAGTTCGAGCCCGAGGAAGAGGTGTTCCGCGGTGGTGACCGGCGTGCCGATCCCGTCGAGCGAAACCTCGACCTCGAAGGGTCGGCCGCGGTTGGCGCGAGCCACAGTCTCGGACAGGCGGGCGGCATGTTGGATGGCCGCGGCAAACTTCACGGCAGCGCGCCGGAGCGGGTCGATCTTTAGCCGCAACCCCTCGATCCCCGGCAGGTCGATGACGCGGTCCAGGTAAGGGGCGGCCCAGTCGTCCGGCAGTTCGCCGCCGGACTCCATGCCGCTCACGGCGTCGGCCAGCGCGTCGGGGGACAGTTGGTCGGCGTCCGGGCGGACGTGTTCCGAGAGGTCAATGGTGTAGTGGGTGAAGCCAGCTTCCGCCGCCTCATCCACCTGCGGCGGCATGCGCAGGCCGCAGGCGTCCGCCCCCCAGGGAGCGCGGTAGCGAGCCGCGGCCACCGCCCGGGTGGCCGTCGAGAGCACGTCCCTAGTCGCCAGGCCATCGTCGGTGGAGTGCTGCGCAAAGAAGGGGGCAAACTCCGGGTGCGCCGCCGCGACGGCGACCTGACCGGCGGCGGCCGCGCCCAGACGATCACCGAAGCCGAGGGACCGGCGCACGCCGATCGCCTGCGGGCGTGGCCCCGCACCGACGGCACCCGGCATTCCCGACCGCCGTACCCGGGGCGGGACGATGATCCTGGTGGTGTAGCGCACGGCCGGCGACGGGCGGCAGGGGGATGAAAACTCGCCGCGCGGCTACATAGGTAGAAATATCGACTGGGGTTGTCAATTCCTGATGTCGGCGCGTGCCGAACGCGCTGGTTTGTGGCATCCTCTCCGCCATGCTTTCACCGATCTTCCGGCTCCTGCCCGTCTGCCTGGCTGCCGTGCTGCTCGCCAAGCCGACGCTGGCGGCGGAGGAAATGCGCGCGGCGTGGGTCGCCTCCGTCGCCAACCTGAATTTTCCCTCGCGTTCCGGCCTGCCCCCCGCCGCGCAGCAGGCGCAGATCCAGCAGCTCGTGGACACGGCGGCGCGCTGCGGCCTGAACGCCCTCATGGTGCAGGTCCGCCCGGAGAGCGACGCGCTCTATGCCTCGCGGATCGAGCCGTGGAGCCGCTTTCTCACCGGCACGCAGGGCGGCAATCCCGGCTACGACCCGTTGGAGACGTTCATCGAGGAGGGCAAGCGGCGTGGGATCGCGATCCACGCCTGGCTCAACCCGTTCCGCGCGGCGTCGATCAGCACCACGCCACGCACCGAGTCGCACATCAGCCGCCGGCTGCCCGGTGCGACGCACAAGGTCGGTTCCTGGCTGTGGATGGACCCGGGCGACCCCGCCGCGCGGCAGCAGGTCGTGCGCGTGGCGGAGGACATCGTCAGCCGCTACGCCGTGGCCGGCGTGATCCTAGACGATTATTTTTATCCGTACCCGGGCAGCGGACTGCCGCGGGGAACGTTCCCAGATTCCGCTTACTACGCCCGTTACACGGCGTCGGGCGGCACCCTGAGCATCGAGGATTGGCGGCGCTCCAACATTGATGCCCTCGTCCGCGACCTGAAGCACGCCGTGTCTTCCACGCGGCCCGGCGTGTTGTTCGGGGTGAGTCCGTTCGGGATCTATCGCCCGGGACAACCGGCGGAGGTCAAGGCCGGGGTGGACCAGTATGCCGACCTGTACTCCGACCCGGTGAACTGGATGCGCAACGGGTGGGTGGATTACCTCTCCCCGCAGCTCTACTGGGCGGACGCGGGGCCGCAGAGTTATTCGGCGTTGCTGCGCTGGTGGCGCAGCCCGGCGACCAACCCGCGCGGCGTGCCGATCTACCCGAGCATCGCGCTGGATCGTCTGGGCGAGGGTTACAATTGGCCGACGGGTGAGATCGCCAAGCAGATCGGCCTGGAGCGGTCCATCGGGCCCAAGGGCGGCAGCGGTTACATCCTCTTCAGCATCGGGCCGGCGTTACGCAACCAGAAGTCTATCGACAGCGTGCTGCTGACCGAGGCGCATTCGTTGTGAATGCTCCTTGCCCGGCGCGGCCGGGAGGGTTTTAGTGCGGCATGTTTATGCCCGGCCAGAAAGTCGCCTGCGTGGACGACAAATTTCCTCTCGGCATCGAGAAGCTCTACCAGGCCCTGCCGAAAAAAGACGAAATCTACACCGTGCGCGACCTAGTGCCCGGCGTCAGCCTGAGCAACACCGAAGGCGAGACGGCCATTTACCTCGTGGAGTTGATCAACCCGGAGAACAGCCACGGCATCGAGTACGGGTTCAACGCCGAGCGTTTCGCGCCGCTCAACATGGTCGAGGAGGAACTCGAAGAATCCGTGCCGCAGGAGTCCGCCATCGAAGAAGAGGAACTGCTGCCGGCCTGACGGAGACCCAGCGCCGTGGCAGACTACGATTTCGCGGCGATCTCGCCGCACGAACGTTACAACCTCATCATCGGGTTGGTCGCGCCGCGTCCCATTGCCTTGGTGACCAGCCTCGACGCCTCCGGCCGGGTGAATGCCGCGCCGTTCAGCGCGTTCAACTATGCCTGCGTCGATCCGGTGCTCGTGACGCTCGGGGTCAGCGACCGGCCGGGCGTGCGCGACCCGGAGTCGGGCCGGCCCACGGCCAAGGACACGGCTCAGAACATCCGGACGCGCGGGGAGTTCGTGGTCAACGTGGTGGACGAAGCCATCGCGGAGGCGATGAACGTGTGCGCCATCGACTTCCCGCCCGGCGTCGACGAACTCGCCGAGGCCGGGTTGACGACGTTGGCATCCTCGCGCGTCGCGGTGCCGAGGATTGCCCAGGCGCCGGCCAGCCTGGAGTGCCGGGAGGTGACGACGGTGGAGATCGGGCGTTCGCGGATCGTCATCGGCGAGGTGGTGTTTATCCACGTGCGCGATGAGTTCATCGACCCGGCGGGCCCCTACGTGAAGGCCGACCAACTGCACGCCGTCGGCCGCATGAACGGCACGGGCAACTACGTGCGGACGCGCGACGCGTTTTTCAAGCTGCCGCGCATCCCGCTGGGGGATTGGCGGAAACGCCAGGAAGGCGGCAGCTAGGGCCGCAGGATAGGGACCTTCTCTCCCTCTTTTTCTGTCATCCTTCGACTCGCAGAACTCGCCTCAGGATGACAGAGCAAAAGAAAAGGCCGCCATGCGTGCATGGCGGCCTTGCGTCAAGATCGGGGGAGTTCCCCGACTTGCAGCTACGTACGAGGTGGCCGGTTTATTTTTTGTCGGCCGACGCGTGGTCCTTCTCGAACAACGGCAGGTACTCGCCGTAGCCTTCTTCCTTGAGCTTGTCGACCGGGATAAACCGCAAGGAAGCCGAGTTCATGCAGTAGCGCATGCCACCCTTGTCCTCTGGACCGTCGTCAAACACGTGGCCGAGATGGGCGTCGCTGTCCTTGGCGCGAACTTCGGTGCGCTCCATGCCGTAGGTGCGGTCCGTCTTTTCGACCACGGCGCTTTTGTCGAGCGGCTTGGTGAAGCTCGGCCAACCGGTGCCGCTGTCGAACTTGTCCGTCGAACTGAAAAGCGGCTTGCCGCTGATCACGTCGACGTAGATGCCGGCACGGTGGTTGTCCCAGTAGGCGTTGCGGAAGGCGGGTTCCGTCCCTTCCTCGCAGGTGACACGATACTGGATCGGCGTCAGCCGCTTTTTGAGTTCGTCCTTGGAGGCACGGGCGTTGTCAGTCGTGGTGGGAGCGTTGGTGTTCATAGTGGAAGCGTTCGGCGACGGGGAAGCCGCCGGTTTGTTGGGTTCTTGGGCGGTGACGAGGACGACGCAGGCAATCAGCAACGCGACTACGCCGGAGATGATCAGCCCCGTCGAAGAATGGGGGAGAGGACGGTTGGGTAAGATTGGGTTGTCCATAAAGGAGGGTTGGTAGAGGCTGGGACTATTCTCCGCCCGACATCCTCTTGATGTAGCCAGCACGGCCGGAGCCGACTTCATAGCGTTGGAAGTGGGTGGGGTTTTTCTGGTAATATTCTTGGTGTTCTTCCTCGGCCGGGTAGAAAGGGCTTACCTTGGTGATCTCGGTGACGATGGGCTTGTCGTACTTGCCTGATTTGTCGAGTGCGGCCTTACTGTCCTCGGCGATTTTCTTCTCGTCGTCGTTGCGGTAGAAGATCGCGGTGCGGTACTGGGTGCCTTTGTCGGCGAACTGCCGGTTGAGTTGCGTGGGGTCGATGTTCTTCCAGAACACGTCGAGCAACTGTTGGTACGTTACCTTTGTCGGATCGTACTGCACCTCGATGGACTCAGCGTGGCCAGTGGTGCCGGTAGACACCTCCTCGTATTCCGGCGCGGCGACCTTGCCACCGGTGTAACCGACGACGGTCTTCGTCACGCCGGGCACTTTGTCGAAGGCATATTGCATGCACCAGAAGCAACCGCCGGCAAAGTAAGCGCGCTGCACGTCAGCCGCGGCGGGTTGCGGGGAAGCAGTCGGGGTGGCCTGACCGCGGGCGGCGGTCACCGCGCAGGCCGCAAGTGCGACCAGCAGAAGGGGAAGTTTCATAAAGAAAGCCTCTCCCAACATCGCCTTGAAGGCGGCTTTTGCAACTACGCCCTTCGGTCCCCGGCCTCCCGAAAGTCACTAGCCTCCATGGGCCAGGCACGCGCCGATGAACCCGCGGAACAGCGGGTGCGGAGCGTTCGGCTTGGAGAGAAATTCCGGGTGGAACTGGCTCGCCAGGAACCAGGGGTGCCCCCGGAGTTCGATCATCTCGACGAGCGCGCCATCGGGCGAAGTGCCGGCGATCACCAGTCCGCAGTCCGTCATCTGCTCGCGGTATTCGTTGTTGAACTCGTAGCGGTGCCGGTGGCGTTCCTGGATCTCCGGTTTGCCGTAGACCTGCGCCGCCAGGGTGCCCGGGGTGACCGTCGTCGGCCAGACGCCCAGGCGCATCGACGCGCCTTTTTCCTGCACGTGGCGCTGCTGTTCGAGCAGGGAAATGACCGGATGCGGTGTCTCGCGGTCGAACTCGGTGCTGTTGGCCTCGGCCAAGCCGCAGGCGTTGCGCGCAAACTCGATGGTGGCCACCTGCATGCCCAGGCACAGCCCGAGGTAGGGAACCTTGTTGGTCCGCGCGTACCCGGCAGCCTGGATCTTGCCCTCGATGCCGCGTTCGCCGAAGCCGCCCGGCACCACGATGCCGGTGACTCCTTCGAGGATGCGCGCCACCGCGTCGCCGCCGCCTTCGAGCGCCTCGGCGTCGATGCGCAGCAGGTCGATGGCGCTGTCGTGGCTGGCGGCGGCGTGGGTGAGCGACTCGTAGATGCTCTTGTAAGCGTCCTGGTGCTCGATGTACTTGCCGACGATGGCGATCTTGACGCTTTTCTTCGGCTGCACAATGCGGCCGACGAACTTCCGCCAGTCGTTCATGTCCGCCGCGGGCGTGTGGAGGTCCAGCAGGTCGCAAACCGTCTGGTCCACCCGCTCGGCCTGGAGCATGAGCGGGGCCTCGTAGATGGTGTGCCGCACGTCGCGCATCTCGGCGACGGCACCCGTGGGGATGTTGCAGTACATCGACAGCTTGGCGCGCACGTCTTCGTCGAGGGCCTGCTCGGTGCGGCAGATGAGCACCTGCGGCTGGAGGCCGATCTCGCGCAGCCGAGCGACGCTCTGCTGGCTGGGCTTGGTCTTGAGTTCGCCGGCCGCCTTGATGAAGGGCACCAGCGTGACGTGGATGACGATGGCGTTGCGCGGGCCAACCTCCAGCGTGAACTGCCGGATGGCTTCCAGGAACGGCAGCCCCTCGATGTCGCCCGTCGTGCCGCCGATCTCGGTGATGAGCACGTCGGCGGGCTGCTCCTTTTCCACCAGGCGGATGCGCGCCTTGATCTCGTCGGTGACGTGCGGGATCACCTGCACGGTCTTGCCGAGGTAATCGCCGCGGCGCTCCTTGGCGATGACGGTTTCGTACACCTGCCCGCTGGTCAGGCTGTTGTGGCGGGTGAGCACGCTGTTGGTAAACCGCTCGTAGTGCCCGAAGTCCAGGTCGGTCTCCGCACCGTCGTTGAGTACGTACACCTCGCCGTGCTGAAAAGGGTTCATCGTGCCCGGATCGACGTTGAGATAGGGATCGAACTTTTGCAGGACGACCTTGAGGCCGCGGTGTTCGAGCAAAGTGCCCAGCGCGGCGGCGGCGAGCCCCTTGCCGACGCTGCTGACCACGCCGCCCGTGACGAAGATGTATTTCATAAAAAACGATGGCGCCTTTAACGCTCGGCGTAGCCCGCCAGGAGCTGCTCCTCCACTTTTTTCACGTCCTCCGGGGTGTCGACCCCGAGCGAGAGATGCCCGGTGATGAGCACCCGGATGCGCGTGCCGTGTTCGAGCGCGCGGAGTTGTTCCAGCCGCTCGGCTTTTTCGTACGCCGTCGGTTGCCAGCGGACGAATTTTTTCAGGAAGCGGCGTTCGTACCCGTAGATGCCCTGGTGGCGGTAGTAGGGAACGGTGGAAAGGTCCGCTGCCGAGCCGAAGGGGTGGGGGATCACGCTGCGTGAAAAATACAGCGCGCGGCCGTCCTTGGCCAGAACGACTTTGACGCAGTTCGGGTTTTTGATCTCCTCCAGATCGGTCAGCGCGTTGGCCGCCGTGACCATCTCCAGCGTGCGGTCGCGCCGCAGCGCCTCGGCGAGCCGGTCGATCAGCTTGGGTGGGACCAAGGGCTCGTCCCCCTGGATGTTGATGCAGTGCGTCACGTCACGCTCCAAACGCGCGGCCACCTGCGCGATGCGGTCCGTCCCGCTCGTGTGGTGATCGCTGGTCATGGCCACCTCGGCCCCAAAGCCGAAGGCCGCCTCGGCGATGCGGAGGTCGTCGGTGGCGACGATCACGCGGTCCAGCCGGCTCGCCTGCTGGGCGCGCTCCCAGACCTGCTGAACGAGCGGCTTACCCGCGACCGGGTGCAGCGATTTGCCTGGAAACCGGGTGGAACCCCAACGCGCAGGGATGATGCCGACGATTTTGCCCATTTAAGTAGTTTCTCTGTGTAGAATCCAATCCGCTGCCGCGCAGAGGTTTGGCTCTATGGTATCGGGCCGGCAGTCATGTCTCTCCTCCGGGGCCTTGCCCGTCAGGACGAATACCGTTCCCGCCAACCCAGCCCGGCGGCCCGCCTCCACGTCGGCGCGGCTGTCTCCGACCAAGAACGACCGGGCAAGGTCGAGGTCCATCTGCGCGGCGGCTTCCAGGATCATGCCGGCACCTGGCTTGCGGCGTTCGGTGGCGTCTTCGGGCCGCTCGGGACAATGATAAACGCCGTCAAGACGGCCCGCTTCGCCCAACTGGCGCGCCAACTCGGCCTGCACGCGCTGGAAATCGTCCCCGGTGAAATACCCGCGGCCGATGCCGCTCTGATTGGTCACGAGCACCAGTCGGTAACCGGCGGCGCGCAACCGCGCCAGCGCCTCGGCCGCCCCCGGGAAGACGGCCACACGCGCGGGGTCGCCGCAGTATTCCACGTCGGTCATCAGCGTGCCGTCGCGGTCGAGGAACACGGCGGGGGTCATTGGTAGCTGGCCAGCAACTCGTCCGGCGTCAACGTGGCGGTGCCGAGCTTGCCGACGACGACGCCGCTGGCGTGGTTGGCGATGTCGGCTGCCTGCTCGGGGCCAGCCCCGGCGGCGAGCGCCAGGGTGAACAGCGCGATGGCCGTGTCGCCCGCGCCGGAAACGTCGAAGACCTCCTTGAACGACGGCGCGA
Source organism: uncultured Chthoniobacterales bacterium (assembly GCA_964245035.1). Classification (GTDB taxonomy): domain Bacteria; phylum Verrucomicrobiota; class Verrucomicrobiia; order Chthoniobacterales; family SZAS-18; genus CAHJWO01. The sequence continues at coordinate 19,990 of CAXTMD010000001.1, read as the reverse complement.
CCGGGAAGGGCGGCAGTCCCCGGCGCAGGAGCAGCATGCCCTGTTCACCGAGCGTGATGAGCACCATCTGGGTGTCCCATTTCTCGAACAACCGCTCGCCGGCCAGCCGCAGCGCCGGGTCGGCCTCCGGCGGCATCGTGATCTCCGCCGGCAGGCAGCCGGCGACGTGGAACGCCTCGCCGCGGTTGGGCTTGACGGCGGTGACGTGCCGCCAGCGCAGGTCGTTGCGCGGGTTGGGATCGACGGTCACGATCTTGCCGGCCCGCTGCGCCCGTGCGCCGACCTCGTCCACGAAGTCTTGCGCCAGGAATCCCTTCGCGTAGTCCTCGATGACCACGGCGTCCAGGTTCGGCAGCATGGTCTCGAACTGCGCCAGCGCCTGCGGGTAGCACGCCGGGTCCGGCGCGAAGCGGTGTTCGCGGTCCACGCGGACGATGTGCTGCTGGCGGGCGATGATGCGTGTCTTGACGATGGTCTGGTAGTCGTCGGACTGCTGGATGCCGTCCATGCAGATGTCACGCGCGGACAGCAGCCCCTTGAGGATTTCCGCGTGGAGGTCGTTGCCGAGCAGGCCCATGACCGTGACGTGCTCGGTGAACTCACGCAGGTTGCGCGCGACGTTGGCCGCGCCACCCGGGTAGTAGGACTGGTGATCCACATCCACCACCGGCACGGGAGCTTCGGGCGAGATGCGACTGACCTTGCCCCAGATGAACTCGTCGAGCATCAGGTCGCCGACGACGAGGATGCGCTTG
>CAXTMD010000001.1:8622-19135 GCA_964245035.1 uncultured Chthoniobacterales bacterium | reverse complement strand
GACGTGGTCATCCCCAACCCGAGCGAGGTCTTCGCCGCTCTCGACAAGATGGGCAGCCCGAACTGGACCGGGGCCGAGCGGCCGCTCAGCAACACCAAGCCCATTCATCCGGAGGAAATCTCCATGTTGCTCGGCGTCGTGATCGCCGACGGCTTCATCGCCGTCGAGGCCAAGGACAAGGAGTCGGTCGACAAGATCGGCCGCAAGGTGCTCGACCTCTCCAAGGCGCTCGGGGTTGAGAAAGCGGTTTCCGCCCATTCCAACGCTATCATCGAAGCCGCCAAGGACGACAACTGGAGCACGGTGCGCACCGAACTCGACAAGGCCAAGAGCAGCGTGCGCGATGGCATGATCCAGCTCAAGAGCAAGGACAACGCGGAACTGGTCAGCATCGCTGGCTGGCTGCGCGGCACTCACGCGCTGACCTCGCTGATCGCGGCCGACTACAAGCCGGAACGCGCGGAACTGCTGCACCAGCCCGACCTCCTCGGCACCTTCGAGCATCAATTCAGCACGATGAACAAGAAGGAGCAGGACAATAAAAAGGTGGGGGAACTGCGCGAGGGTTTGAAGAAGGTCAGGGCGCTCATCCCGAACGGCGCGAACGACACGGTTTCGCAAAAGACGGTGGAGGAGATCAACGGGATCACGGCGGACTTGGTCAAGTCGCTTGCCCCCTGATTTTCCTCTTCCCAAATCGTTGCCAACACAGGCATCTTAACCGTTGGCGCGAACCGATTCCGCTGCTGCCATGAAATTTACCCGCCTGCTGCTTGTCGCTACCCTCGCCCTCGGCCTGTTTCTGCCGTCGGCGCGCGCGACCGTGGACGACTCGCTGACCTTCGCGTTGGAAGCGATGGGCAAGTACATCAAGCAGGGTTACACCCTGCGCGAGGATACTTGGGGCGGCGACTTGCCCGAGAAGGAGGCAAAGGCGATCAGCCACCAACTCTTCAAGGGGAACGACTACTGGTTTTGCATGGGCACGGACGTGAAAGGTGCCAAGGTTTCGATCCATGTCTACGACAGCGACGGGAACCTCGTGGAGGAGAGCAACAGCTGGCAGGACGAGTCAAAGGATGGCTCGTACGCTGGGGCAGAGGTCAAGTGCAAGCGGACCGGGACGTACTTCCTGATCGTCAAGATCGAGAAATCGGGCGAGGAGCGGACCAGTTGGGGTCTGGTCTACGCTTACAAGTAGCCTCGGGCGAATAAGGGTTTATCTTTCTCCTGTGCCGGAGGATCAGCAAAACGCGGGCGACGGTGTAACCGGATCGGTGGGCGTCGTAGAAACGGCCACCGACACTCTTCAATTCGAGAGCCCGCGCGTGTTGCAGGCACTCTGCGCCAACGATCTCGGGCTGCTGAAGGTTCTCGAAGACCGCTTGGCCGTCAGAACGACGACGCGTGAAGGCTGGTTGCGTTTGGAGGGAGAGCCCGCCAGCGTGGCGCGGGGGAGGCGGGTTTTCGAGCAACTCAACGAAGCGCGTCAGAGCGGCACGCACATCCGCAAGCACGAGTTCATGTATGCCCTGCGCTCGGTGGCGGAGGCAGCCGGCAGCAATCCGCCGGATCTGGCGGCGCTTTCCAGCGTCAAGGTGCAGACCTCCGCCCGCAAAACGCCGGTGGTAGCGAAGACCGCCGGGCAGCTGGAGTATCTGCGCACCATCGGCTCGCACGACGTGGTGTTCGGCATCGGGCCCGCGGGCACGGGCAAGACTTTTCTAGCTATGTCGGCCGCGTTGGCGGCGCTGCGCAAGGAGGAAGTCGGTCGGATCATCCTCACCCGCCCGGCGGTGGAAGCTGGCGAGGCACTGGGATTTCTGCCGGGTGACTTGCAGGACAAAATCTTCCCCTACCTGCGTCCTCTCTACGATGCGCTGCACCACCTCCTCGACGCCGAGGAACTCCAGCGCTACATGGACAAACGGATGGTGGAAATCGCCCCGCTGGCGTACATGCGCGGTCGCACGCTCGACGGTGCGTTCATCGTGCTCGACGAGGCGCAGAACACCACCACCGAGCAGATGTTCATGTTCCTGACGCGCATGGGTCAGGGGTCCAAGTGCGTGGTCACCGGCGACCGTACGCAGATCGATTTGCCGTCGAACAAGCGCTCCGGCCTCGTGGAGGCCATCCAGGCGCTCAAGGACGTGCCGGGCATCGGTTTCACCTATTTTGAGGAAACCGACGTGGTCCGCCACGAATTGGTGCAGAAGATTATCCGCGCCTACCGCAACCATCGCTACGGCGAAGCGGCTCCGGCGGGCGGCGATGAGCGCGGACGGCGAAAAAACGCTGGTTAGAACGGGTTTTCTGAGGCATCTTTGCTCTCCGCGTCATCTATGGTAGACCCCCTGGGAGTCCTGGCGTCGCTGAAGAAGAACCAGCTCGTTAAGAAAGGCTATGCCTGCGGCAAAACGCGCCGCCGTCCCAACCAGAGCCATTTTCTCCGTTCCCTGGAGAGCAGCGAGCAGGTCAAGACGCTCATCTTCCTCGGATTCTTGACTGGCTTGGCGGCGTTGATCTTTTATGGCAACGGCCCGCGCGAGAGTAGTTCGCAGCAGGCTGAGCAGTTCCTGTTTGCCTTGTTGGTGTTCTTCACGGCGCTGACGCAGCTGTGGATCAACCATCCGCAAACCTTCGCGAAGAACTCGCGCGTGGTGCTGCTGTTCGGCACCTTGCTGGTGCACCTGTTGGTGATGAAGACGCTGCTCGTTCTGATGGCCAGTGGAGCGCTCCCGGAGCGTTTCGGGAAATTTCTGTTCCCGTACGCGTTCGCTCCCTTGATCATCTCGGCGTTGTTGGGCAAGAACCAGGGGATTTTCGCCGCGATTTTCGTCAGTTTGTGGGGGTCGATCCTCTGGAGCCTCGTGGACGCGATCTTTCTGGCGATGAGCCTGATCAGCGGGTTTGTGGCGGTGTTTGTCACGCTCCAGATCCGGCGCCGTGGGCAGTTCATCCGTGCGGGTCTCTACGTCGGCCTGGCCACGTGGCTGCTGGCGATCAGCTTCGGGTTGGTCGAAGTGAACTGGACGAACATGGCGGCGACTGATTGGACGGTCGTCAGCGACCAGAGTCTCGCCGCCATTGCCAGCGGGTTGGTGACCGCGATGCTGGTCAGCGGGGCGTTGCCGGCGCTGGAACAAACCTTCCGGCTGACCACGGCGATGTCTTGGCTGGAGTTGACTGACCTCAACCATCCGCTGCTCATGCGGTTGTCGATGGAAGCGCCTGGCACCTACGAGCACAGTCAGGCGGTGGCGCGTTTGGCAGAAGCGGCGGCGGAACGCATCGGCGCAAACGCCAGCATGTGCCGCACGTGCGCCTATTTTCACGACATCGGCAAGTTGGTGAAGCCGGATTATTTCACCGAGAACATGCGCACCGAGCGCAACCCGCACGACGACCTCGCGCCGACGATGAGCGCGCTCATCCTGATCGCGCACGTCAAGGAAGGTGTGGATCTCGCCCTGAAGTACAATCTCAACCAGCACATCATCGAAATCATCCAGCAGCACCATGGTAATTCGGTGGTGCGCTACTTTTACAACCGCGCCCTGCGTCATCAGGAAGAGGCGCGGGAGGAGAGCCGGCAGACTCACACCAACGAGGACGATGTGCCAGAGGTCCACATCGAGAATTTCCGTTACAGCGGGCCACTGCCGCAGACCAAGGAAAGCGCCATCATCAGTCTGGCTGATGCCGTGGAAAGCGCGTCGCGCTCCATGGAGAAGCCGACGCCGCAACGCATCGAGGAACTGGTGAACGAGATCGTCGACGACCGCATGGTGGATCACCAGTTGGATGACTGCGAACTCACTTTCCACGAGCTGCGCGAAGTGGTGGAAAGTTTCTGTTTCACGCTCAACAGCATGCTGCACCGTCGCATTGCATACCCGAAGAAGGTCGTGGCACCCACCGGGTCGGCGGTGCTGACGGCGGCCGAGTTGAGCGCGTTGCGCGAGCGCGAGCGCGAGCGCATTCGGGAAGTTGCCCCCGCCACCGCGCGAGCGACGACCTGAGGCACGTGCGTGGAAGTTTGCCTATTCAATCGCCAACGGGCAGTGACATTGCCACTAGAGCGGTTGCAGGCTTTCGCCAAGCAAGCGGCTGAACGTTGCCTAGCGTTTCCTGGGAGGATGCCGCCGGTTCTACAGGGGCTTGCGGGGGTCGAAATTTCTCTGGTGTCAGACCGCATCATCGCGCAGGTGCATCGTCGGTTCATGAACGTTCCGGGCGCGACGGACGTGATCACATTTGCTCACGGCGAAATCGTCATCAGCGTCGCCACTGCCGCCCGGCAGGCGCGGGAGAATGCAGAGGTGGTTGGTAGGGAGGTCGCCCGGTATATCGTGCACGGGCTGCTGCACTTGCATGGGCACGAGGATGCAGACCCGGCCGATGCGGTGGCGATGTGGCAGGCCCAGGAGCGGGTGCTCGGCGAAACTTGGCCTCCGTCACAACTGTAGCCACGGCTAGGCCACCAATAACCGGCGGCTTGCTTTTCTTCTGTCATCCTTCGGCTCGCAGAACTCGCCTCAGGAGGACAGAAGAGGTTAGGCCAGCCGGGTTTGATGACACGCTCACCGCCCCGGCATCGCCTCGTAGAGGTAGCCTTGCAGGTACTCGGTCTCCGGCAGCGTCGGCACCACGGGGTGATCGGCGGCCTGTGTATAGCGCGCGAGTTGCCGAACGGCGCGGCGCGCGTCTACAGAGGCCTCGATCACCATCTCGCGGAACTCGGCTGGGCTGACGTGGTGCGAACAACAAAACGTCGCTAGCAAACCATCATCGGAGAGCAGTTTCAGCGCGCGGAGATGGATTTCCTTGTATCCCCGCATGGCGTCGCTGAGCTGTCCCTTCGACTTCGTGAATGACGGCGGGTCGAGAATAATCAGGTCGTACCGTGCGCCGCGTCTTTCCTCCACAGGAAGGAAGTCAAACACGTTGGCCTCGCGCCAGTCCACCGCCGACAGGGCGTTGCGCTCGGCATTGCGCCGGCAAGCCGCCACAGCGTCCGCGCCGATCTCGACGGCCACCACCGACTCCGCGCCGGCCCGCGCGCACGCCAGGGCAAAGGCTCCTTGGTTGGTAAAACAATCCAGCACCCGGCGCCCCTTGGCGTACGCGGCGACCTGCCGGTAGTTGTCGACCTGATCGAGGTAGAAGCCGGTTTTCTGGCCGCGCGCCGGGTCGATGGCAAACCGCAAACCATCCATCTCGATTTCAACTCCCGACGGCGCCTCGCCGTACAGCACGCCCGTGACCGTCTCCATCCCCTCGGCGCGGCGCACCGGGGCGTCGTTGCGCTCGATGACGGCCTTGGGCGCGAGCAACTCCACCAGCGCCGCCGTCAGCGTCTCCTTACGCTGGTCCATCGCGAGCGTCAGGGTCTGCACTACGAGGTGGTCCTCGTAGCGGTCCACGATCACGCCCGGCAGCCCGTCGCTCTCACTCCAGACCAGCCGGCACAACCGCGGATTGACCCCGCGCCGCCGACGGTATTCCACCGCCTGCGCGACCCGCCGCCGGAAGAAATCGGCATCGAGTTCCTGCCGCTGCCGTGAGAACCGCCGCGCCACGATCTGCGACGCCGGGTTGTAGATCGCGCTGCCCAGCAGCCGGTCCTTGCCGTCCTTGAGCGACACCACCTCGCCCGGCGCAGGGTTGCCGAACGCCTTGAGGATGTCGCTGGCATAGACCCAATCGTGCCCGTGGAAGATCCGGGCGCGCGGCTTGATGACGAGACCGGCCACCGTTTTGCGCTAGAACATTTCCGCCGTGGCGGGCTCGGGGTACTCGAACACCTTGCCCTCGTAGTTGCGGACCACCACCTTCTCGCGGTCGTGGTAGATGACGTAGTTGGGATTTACCGGCACCTTGCCGCCACCGCCGGGAGCGTCGATCACATACTGTGGAATCGCGTACCCGGTCGTGTGTCCGCGCAGGCCCTCGATGATCTCCAGCCCCTTCGACACCGGCACTTGGAGGTGGGACGAGCCCTTGATGAGGTCGAGTTGGTAGAGGTAATACGGCCGCACCCGACAGCGCAAAAGTTTGTGCACCAGCGCGCGCATGGTGTCCACGTGGTCGTTGACGCCGCGTAGCAACACACTCTGGTTGCCGAGCGGGACTCCGGCGTTGGCCAGCCTTTCCAGCGCCGCCTTGACCTCCGTGGTCAGTTCGCGCGGATGGTTGACGTGTACGCTCATCCACAGCGGGTGGTACTTCGCGAGCATCGCGCAGAGTTCGGGTGTGATGCGCTGCGGCAGGAAGATCGGCACCCGCGAGCCGATCCGCAAAAACTCGACGTGCGGGATCGCGCGCAGGCGCTTGAGCAGCCCTTCGAGCTTGTCGTCGGAGAACAGCAGCGCGTCGCCGCCGGACAGCAGCACGTCGCGCACCTCCCGGTGCGTCTCGATGTAGCGGATGGCTTCCTCGAAGTTGGTGTGGAGTTCCTGGTCGCCCGCGCCGCTGACCACCCGGCTGCGGGTGCAATAACGGCAGTAGCTCGCGCAACGGTCCGTCACGAGGAACAGCACTCGGTCGGGATAGCGGTGCACCAACCCGGGCACGGGCATGTGGCTATCCTCGCCGCACGGGTCGGCCATCTCGAAAGGCGTGGTCAGCGACTCCGCCAGGCGGGGGATGACCTGCCGGCGGATCGGGCAATCGGGGTTGTCGCGCTCGATGAGGTTGAAGAAGTGCGGCGTGATCGCCATCGACAGCTTGCTGCCGGCCACGGTAACCCCTGCGCGTTCGTCCGGGGTGAGGACCAAATAACGCTCCAACTGTTCCAGGGTCGTGACGCGGTTCTTGAGCTGCCATTTCCAATCGTTCCACTGACCGGGTGGAACGTCCGGCCAGTGGCCGGGAGCGAGCGAGGTGAAATCAGCGGTGTCGCCGAGCGCCGGGTCCAGGATGGGGTGGACCGCAGCGGAGGAAGGTTGCCCGAGAGGGGCGATGGCGTTCATCAGGTGGTGGGTTACCGGATTGGTAAGCGGAGACGAAGCGGATGGGGTTGTCAAAAGCATCGGCCGTGGCAGGATTATCCAGCCGCCGGCCGAGTGCGTCCCGGCATTTTACCACAGTTCGGAACATGCGAAAAGGTCTTCTCCCCTGTCTTGTGGCCGCGGCGGTGTTGCTGGCCGGCGTGCCGGCCGCCACCAGGGCCCAGGGTACCGGCACCGCCGACAAGGTGCCCGCCGTCATCCCGGCTCCGCGGCCGGAGCCGGTCGTGCCGCCGTCCCCGGCCAAGAGCATCGCCCAGCAGCTCAACGACGCTTTCGTCGCCGTGTTCGAGCGCGTGGCTCCGACGGTCGTCATCATCGACGTGACCAAGAAGCCGTCGAGCGAGGGCGAGGGGGGCACGGACTACTTTCCCGACTTCTTTTTCCACAGCCCGCCGGACGGCAGCGGCGGCACGCCCGCCGCGCCGGGCGGCCGGCGCAACAGCAAGCCGCGGAGCGAGGGCAGCGGGTTCATCATCCAATCCGGCGGCTACATCCTGACCAACAACCACGTCGTCGCCGGCGCGGAGAAAATCACCGTCAAGCTCAAGGACCGCCGTCAGTTCACCGGCCGGCTCGTCGGCGTGGACGACAAGACGGACATCGCCGTCGTCAAGATCGACGCCACGGACCTGCCCGTGGCGGAACTCGCCGACAGCGAGGCCGTGCGGGTCGGCGAGATCGCCTGCGCCATCGGCGTGCCTTACAACCTCGACTACAGCTTCACGACCGGCGTCGTCAGCGCCAAGGGCCGCAACAACCTCGACCTCGGCCCCACCGACAACTACGAGGATTTCATCCAGACCGACGCCTCCATCAACCCCGGCAACAGCGGTGGCCCGCTCGTCAACCTCGACGGCAAGGTCATGGGGATGAACACCCTCATCAACGGGCTCAACCGCGGCCTGGGCTTCGCCATCCCCAGCAACATGCTGCGCGAGGTCGGCGACCAGATCATCGCCAAGGGACGCGTCACCCGGCCCTACATCGGCGTGCGCATCCTCTCGCTCAACTCCGACCGGGCGACCGACGACTACGGTGGCTACTTCAATTGGGCCAAGCGGGGCGTCATCGTCACGAGCATCCTGGCCGACGCCCCGGCGGTGCGGAGCGACCTGCACGTCTCGGACGTGATCACCGAAGTCGACGGCACGCCGGTCGACTCGGATCGCGAGCTGCAGAACCAAATCCGGTTGAAGAAGATCGGCACCAGCGTGCAGTTGTCCGTGCTCCGCCGCGGCCGGCCGGTGAAGCTCAACGTGGTGACGGCCGAACTGCCCACGGACGGACCGCGGACCGTGAGCAACGGCGGTGATCCTACCACCAAGGGCGACGCCGACCTGCCGAAGCCCGAGGGCGGCGCGCTCTACGGCATGCAGGTGGCGCGGGCCGGCGTGGGCGGAGGTGTCGTGGTGGTGACCATCGACCCGGACGGTCCGGCGGCACGTGCCCTCATCAAACCGCGCGATGTCATCGTCCAAGTCGACGACGAGCCGGTCAAGGACGTGGCGGCGTTCCGCGACGCGATGAAAAAAGCCGACCCCGCCAAGGGGATCGCCTGCTACGTCGAGCGTCCGGAAGGGAAGACTTTCGCCTTGATCAAGACGAACTGAGCGAGCGGTTTTTGCGTGCAACGCCCCTTCCCGGCAGGGTAGTCTGCGGGGGCCGTCGCGCCCATGAACCAGAAGTTGATTCGCGAGATCGGCCGGAGCCAGCGGCTGGACATTTTGCTCACCCTCAAGCGCCACGGCGGCATGGCCGTCAAGGAGATGGCCGCGCGCTTCCACATGAGTTACATGGGGGTCAAACAGCATTGCCTGGACCTGGAAAAGGAGGGTTACCTCGACACTTGGCGCCACTCCAAAGGCAAAGGCCGACCGGAAATGCTCTACCGACTGACGCGCCGCGCGCAGGACCTGTTCCCCGGTGAGAGCCAGGGGATGACGGTCGCCTTGCTCGAAGCCGTGCAGCAAACCTACGGTCCCGCCGCACCGACGAAGCTGCTCTTCGGCATCTACCAGCAGCAGGCCGAACACTACCGGCGTAAAATCCAGTTCCCCGGCCTCGCCGAGCGGGTGGACAGCCTCGCGCGGCTGCGCGACGCAGAGGGCTACATGACGGAGTTGACCCGCACGGGCAGGAGCGACCGTCCCAGGCTGCACGTCACGGAGCACCACTCCCCGGTCGAGGAGATCCTGCGTCGTTACCCGATCCTGGCCCGGCTGGAGAGGGAACTGTATGAGCGGGTACTCGCGTGCCCGGTGCGGCGCGAGGAGCAGTGTGTCCCCGGGGTTTACGCGTGCGCTTTTCACATCGGGGAAAACCCGACCTGAGAATAGGGATCGTGGCACCCTGCCAACCCGGAGGTTGGAACGGAACCCGCTCTCCAAACGGGCATCGTGAACCCTCCTGCCTCCACCGGCATCCTGTTCTCTCTGGTCTACGCCAGTTCTGCGGTGGAATTGTTCTCAACGACCGAACTGGTCGCCCTGCTGGAATGCTGCCGCCGCAACAACACGGCGGCGGGTGTCACCGGCATGCTGCTCTACAAGGCTGGCAACTTCATGCAAGTCCTCGAAGGCGAGGAGGAGACCGTGCGCCGCTTGCACGCCAAGATTCTGTGCGATCCTCGGCACCGCGGCGTGCTGACGTTGACCGAGCACATGATCACGGAGCGGCAGTTCGGCGGGTGGTCGATGGGTTTTCGCAACCTCACGGACCCGGCGTTGCGCACGCTGCCCGGTTACAACGAATTCCTGAACGTGCCGTTGGACGATGCGGGGTTTGCCGCTCATCCCTCCCGGGCGCAACGCCTGTTGGCGACCTTCCGGGACAAGATGTGACCTGGACCGCTGGATCTGTCGTTTTGCTGGGCCGGCGGAGTGAGGGGCTCTACAAACGCTTCAAGCAGCGTGGTTATCGAGCCAGTCGGCCAGCGCATTCAGTTCGGCGTCAATGTCCGCTTGGCGGTCTTGCAGCTTCTTGAGTCTCAGCTGCAGGCGATGCAGGTCGATGGTGGCACGGTTGACGTGTCCGCGCATCTCGGTGTCCTGCGACCGGTTTTCCTTGAGTTGGCCTTTCAGTTCGTTGAAGCGCCTCTCCAGATGCTCACGTGGCTTGCCGTCGAAATCGAAGTGGCGTGCCGGGGCAGGGGTAATCGCCTCCGGCGGATTGAAAGTTGTGGCTGCGCCGCTCGTGCGTGGGGGAGGGCGGTAATCCGGGATGATCAGCGCGCACCCGCAATGCGAGCAGGGCACCGAAAGGCCCGCCCCGTCGCGGTCCACGACGAGTTCGCCCTGGCAGTTCGGGCAATTGAAAACGATGTCCCGCTCGCCAATGACCACAGTCGGCTTGGAACTCGTGCCGGTTTCGGCGAAGGACGGGGCCGGGTCGGAGATTGCCATAGCAAAGAAGCGACATTCTAGACGGCCGGCCGCCGCTTGGGAACCCGAAAGTTGCGCGGCGTAGTGTGGTGTTCAATGTGTCACAGGTAACTGTGA
>CAXTMD010000001.1:2501-8612 GCA_964245035.1 uncultured Chthoniobacterales bacterium | reverse complement strand
GGAACTCGTGCCGGTTTCGGCGAAGGACGGGGCCGGGTCGGAGATTGCCATAGCGGAGGAATGGCATTCTAGACGGCTGGCAGCTGGTTGGGAACTCGAAAGTTGAAGGTTTGGCGCGACGCTCAATGTGTCACAGGCAACTGTGACACAGATCCAGCTTGGTGAGACATCGTGTCACTACTTCTGGCGTGTGCTTGAGGGTTTATGTAGTATAAAACCCTGAAGTAAAGGGTCTTGTGAGATTGAAATACATGGGGAACGGCCTATGCTTTAACAATCGCAACCCCATTTCACACCTTATGGCAAAAATTTTAGGTATCGACCTCGGCACAACCAACTCCTGTATGGCCGTGATGGAGAACGGCGAGCCAGTGGTCCTAGAAAACTCGGAAGGCGCGCGCACGACGCCCTCCATCGTGGCTTTCACAAAAAACGGTGAGCGTCTCGTTGGCCAAGCGGCCAAGCGTCAGGCGGTCACCAACCCGGCCAACACGGTCTTCTCGATCAAACGGTTCATGGGCCGCAAGTTCGACGAGGTCAAGGACGAGGAACAGCGCGTTCCTTACAAGACCACCCGCGCCGGCAACGGCGACGTGGCGGTGGAGATCACCATTAACGGCGAGAAGAAGTCGTACTCCCCGCCAGAGATTTCGGCGATGATCCTCGCCAAGCTCAAGGCGGACGCCGAAGCCAAGCTCGGCGAGAAGATCACACAGGCGGTCATCACCGTTCCCGCGTACTTCAACGACTCGCAACGCAACGCCACCAAGGATGCCGGCAAGATCGCCGGTCTCGAAGTGCTGCGCATCATCAACGAGCCGACGGCGGCTTCGCTGGCCTACGGTCTCGACAAGAAGAAGGACGAGAAGATCGCTGTATACGACCTCGGCGGCGGCACGTTCGACATCAGCGTGCTCGACATCGGCGACGGTGTGTTCGAGGTCCGCGCGACCAACGGCGACACCCACCTCGGCGGTGACGATTGGGACAACAAGATCATCGATTGGGTCATCAAGGAGTTCAAGACGGACACTGGGATCGACCTGAGCAAGCAGGTGGACGCCATCCAGCGCATCAAGGAAGAAGCCGAGAAGGCCAAGATTGCGCTCTCGTCCACGCAGAGCTACGACATCAACCTGCCGTTCATCACGGCGGACCAGACCGGCCCAAAGCACATCCAGAAGACGCTGACGCGCTCCAAGCTGGAGCAGCTCACCGATGACCTGTTCGCCCGCACCGTCAAGCCGGTGAAGGACTGTTTACGCGACTCCGAAGTCAGCGCCGACAAGATCGACGAACTGGTGCTCGTCGGTGGCATGACCCGCATGCCGAAGGTCATCGAGACGGCCCGCACCATCGTCAACAAGGAGCCCCACAAGGGCGTCAACCCGGACGAGGTCGTCGCCGTCGGCGCGGCCATCCAGGGCGGCGTGCTCAAGGGCGACGTGAAGGACGTGCTCCTGCTCGACGTGTCCCCGCTGACGCTGGCCATCGAAACGGCCGGCGGCGTGGCGACCCCGATGATCCCGCGCAACACCACGGTGCCCACGCGCAAGTCGCAGATCTTCTCGACCTACAGCGACAACCAGCCGGGCGTCGAGATCAAGGTGCTCCAGGGCGAGCGTCCGCTCTCCCGCGACAACAAGAACCTCGGTACGTTCCACCTCGATGGCATCCCGCCGTCGCCCCGTGGCACGCCGCAGATCGAGGTGACGTTCGACATCGACGCGAACGGCATCCTCAACGTCTCGGCCAAGGACCTCGGCACCGGCAAGGAGCAGAAAATCTCTATCACCGGCTCCAGCGGTCTGACCAAGGACGAGATCGAGCGCATGCGCAAGGAGGCTGAAGCACACGCTGACGAGGACAACAAGGCCAAGGAGTCCATCGAGACCCGCAACCAGGCCGACAACCTCGCTTACCAGTGCGAGAAGCAGATGAAGGATCTCGGCGACAAGCTGCCGGCCGACAAGAAGGCAGGCATCGAGGAGGCCATCGCGAATGTCCGCAAGGCGCTCGAAGGCTCCGACACCGACGCGATCAAGAGCGCCCGCGAGACGCTGGAGAGCCGCTTTCAGGAAGTCAGCGCCGAGCTTTACAAGCAGGCCGCCGCGGCGGGCCAGCCCCAGCCGGGTGCGGCCGAAGAAGCCGGCGACCAGACGCAAGGCGGCGCGGCTCCCAAGCAGGACGGCGATGTCGTCGACGCGGAGTTCGAGATGGTTGACGAGGACAAGAAGCAGAAGTAACAGTCTGACCCCCCGTTTGTCCCGACCCTAGCAAAGGTCAATTCTTTCGCCCGGCGGCGACGCGTGGCGGGTGGTCTTCCCGATCACCCACCTAGCCTCGTCGCCGGGTCAAAACACCCCACCAACAAGCAGAAACCAACACACGTATGGCTATCAACATGCAACCTCTCGGCGACCGGGTCCTCGTGCACCCCATCGAAGAGAAGGAAACCAAAAAGGGCGGCATCATCATCCCCGACACCGCCAAGGAAAAGCCCCAGGAGGGCGAAGTGGTCGCGCTCGGCACGGGCAAGACCGACGACAAGGGCGAGAAGGTCGCCTTCACCGTCAAGACCGGTGACCGCGTGCTCATCAGCAAGTACGGCGGCACGGAGGTCAAGATCGACGGCGAGTCCTACCTGATCATGCGCGAGGATGACATCCTCGGCATCCTCGGCTAAGCACCAAACATTTACCGCAGAGTTACCTACTTAACTTAGACAAACCATTATGGCAGCCAAACAACTGCAATTCGACGAAAACGCCCGCCACGCGCTGCTGCGCGGCGTGGAGAAGCTGGCCAAGGCCGTGAAGGCGACCCTCGGGCCGTCGGGCCGCAACGTGATCCTGGACAAGAAGTTCGGATCGCCCACGATCACCAAGGACGGCGTGACCGTCGCCAAGGAGATCGAACTGGAAGACCCCTACGAGAACATGGGCGCGCAGCTCGTGCGTGAGGTCGCCAGCAAGACCAGCGACATCGCCGGCGACGGCACCACGACGGCGACCGTGCTCGCGGAAGCCATCTACAAGGAAGGTCTGCGCAACGTGACGGCGGGTGCGAACCCGACCTCGCTCCAGCGCGGCATCAACAAGGCGGTGGAGGCCATCACGGCCGAACTCGCCCGCATCTCCAAGAAGGTCAGCGACCGCACGGAGATCGCCCAGGTGGCCACCGTTTCGGCCAACTGGGACACCAACATCGGCGAGATCATCGCCGACGCGATGGACAAGGTCGGCAAGGACGGCACCATCACGGTCGAAGAGGCCAAGTCTATCGAAACCACGCTCGACGTGGTCGAGGGTATGCAGTTCGACAAGGGTTACCTGTCGCCTTACTTCGTGACCAACGCCGAGAGCATGGAAACGATCCTCGACAGCGCCTACGTGCTCATCCACGAGAAGAAGATCAGCTCCCTCAAGGACCTGCTCCCGCTGCTCGAAAAGGTGGCCAAGAGCGGCAAGCCGCTCCTGATCATCGCGGAAGACGTGGAAGGCGAAGCCCTCGCGACGCTCGTCGTGAACAAGCTCCGTGGCACGCTGCAAGTCGCGGCCGTCAAGGCCCCCGGCTTCGGTGATCGCCGCAAGGCCATGCTGGAAGACATCGCTGTCCTCACCGGCGGCCGCTGCCTGACCGAAGACCTCGGCATCAAGCTGGAGAACGTCACGCTGGATGACCTCGGCAAGGCCAAGCGCATCACCATCGACAAGGAAAACACCACCATCGTCGAGGGTGAAGGCACCAATAACAGCATCCAGGGCCGTGTCGCCCAGATCCGTCGCCAGATCGACGAAACCACCTCCGACTACGACCGCGAGAAGCTCCAGGAGCGCCTCGCCAAGTTGGCCGGCGGCGTGGCCGTCATCAACGTCGGCGCTGCGACCGAGACCGAGATGAAGGAGAAGAAGGCACGCGTCGAGGACGCCCTCCACGCGACCCGCGCGGCCGTGGAAGAAGGCATCGTCCCCGGCGGCGGCACAGCCCTGCTCCGCGCCCAGAAGGCCCTCGAAAACCTCAAGCTCACCGGCGACGAGGCCGTGGGTCTCGGGATCATCAAGCGTGCGGTCGAAGCCCCGCTCCGCCAGCTCGCCGACAACGCGGGCCAGGAAGGCGCGTTGATCGTGCAGGAGGTCAAGGGCCGCGGCGGCAACGAGGGCTACAACGTCGCCACCGGCGAGTACGTTGACCTCGTGAAGGCCGGCGTCGTTGACCCGACCAAGGTCACCCGCAGCGCGCTGCAAAACGCGGCGTCCATCTCCGGCCTGCTCCTGACGACCGAGGCGGTCATCACCGAGTTGCCCGAGAAGGAGAAGCCCGCGCCGGCTGGCCATCCGGGCGGCGGCATGGGCGGCATGGGCGGCATGGACTACTAAGCGAGTCCTCTCCGTACTAGCGTTAGATTGCATTAGCAGCCGGGCGGTCCTTCGGGGCCGCCCGGCTGCTCGCTTTTTGCCCAGTACCCCGGCGGGGTGAGCAAAATGGTAGCTTCGCCACGGGAGTTTTGTTAAGTTCGATTTCCCCGCGACACCCCCCGCAAGCCATGGCTGTTATCACCGAAAAGGAACTTCCCGCCAACTCCCGCCCTCTTTGGCTGAAAGCCACCAGCGCCATCGAAACGCGCAACTTCGGCTACGCCATCTCCCTGATCCAAGTCATTCTCAAGGAGTCGCCCAATTTCCTGGTTGGCCGGCAGTGGCTGCGGCGCGCCGAGCTGGCGACGGCGAAAAAAAAGGGCTTCATGAGCGGCTTGTCCGGTGGGTCGCTTCAGGTGATGAAGTCGCAGGGTTTGGTCAAGAAAGACCCGCAGGCGGCGATCCTGGCCGCCGAGGAAATCCTGGAAAAGGATCCCCACAGCATCCAGGGCAACTCGCTGCTGCGCGACGCGGCGGCTTCGGCGGGCATGATCGAGACGGTCGGTTTCGCGTTGGAAACGATGCGTGACGCCGAGCCGAAGAACACCAAGATCATGCACGAACTCGCCCGGCACTACTCCACGAGCGACCAGCCGGAAAGGGCCATCGAGGTCTACACCCAAATCGGTGTGCTCAACCCGGCAGACATCGAAGCGATCAAGGGCGGCAAGGACGCCGCCGCCCGCGCGTCGATGCGCAAGGGCGGGTGGGACCAGATTGGCAAGGAGGGCACGAGCTACCGCGACGTGCTCAAGAACAAGGAAGAAGCCGTCCTCCTCGAACAGCAGAGCCGCCTCGTCAAAAGCGAGGACATGGTCGACCAACTGCTCGCGGAAAGCTTCGCCCTCTACAACGAGAACCCGAACAACCTCGACGTGGTCCGCAAGATCGCCGGCTTGTACGAGCAGAAGGACGACTTCGAGAACGCCGTCACGTACTACCGCTGGGCGACCGAATTGACCCAGGGCGGTGACCCGGGGCTGCTGCGCAAGGTCAACGACCTGACGATGAGAAACCTCGACCGCATGATCGGCGAACGGGAACGCTGGCTGCAGGACCACGGCACGCATTCCACCAACGGCGACGCGGACGAGGAAACCCGCGCAACGGTTAGCCGGGTGCAGGGTGAGCTGGAAGGCTTCCAGCAGCAGAAGGCAGACATGCAGATCGCCACCGCCCGTGCCCGGGTGGAGCGCAACCCGACGGACCTCAACTTCCGGTACGAACTCGGCGAGCAGTTGGTCAAGGCCAAGCACTACACCGAAGCCATCGCGGAACTCCAGCGCGCGCAGAACAGCCCCAACCTCGGTCAGAAAGCCAAGTACCTACTTGGCCAGTGTTTCGAGGCCAAGAATGTGTTGCCGCTCGCGCTCAAACAGTACGAGGATGTCCGCACTAAACTCGGGAGCATGGACGCCTTGAAGAAAGATGTGACGTACCGCCTCGGATCGGTCTACGAGCGTTCCGGCGAGAAAGAGAAATCTCTCGCCTGCATGACGGAAATCTACGAGGTGGACTCCTCCTACAAGGATGTGGCGGCGCGTGTGGAGGGTGGCTACTCGGCTTAAGTGTGCGTTCCGCTCAAGGTCCTACACATGGATTGCCGGTGATCTAGGCGACGTTGGTTGTAAAACCTCTGTCATCCTGAGCGGAGCGCCACCCGGCGCACGACCACGCCGCCCGGGGCGCGCTC
>CAXTMD010000001.1:0-2491 GCA_964245035.1 uncultured Chthoniobacterales bacterium | reverse complement strand
TGGATGGCTCATTCGCATGATACCCCCACGCTCGTGATGGTCTCCTGAGGCTACAGCCACATGGCGAACGACCTCGCCGCCGGGTACTCGCTCACTATTCATCTCTAACCTGATTCAGTACCAACCTCCTGTTCAGCCGTGAGGTGATAGGTACACGTGCACTTTGCGGCGAGGTCCTTCGCCTCGTTGCACTCGCCTCAGGATGACAGAAGGAGAGTGGCGGCAACTTGCCACAGAAAACCACACTACTTCTCCGCCGTGCCCGGCTCGGCCATCTTGCGGTGCTGCTCGGCCATCACTCCGGCCGGCAGAATGTTGGCGATGGCGCTTTGCAGCTTGTTCATCCAGCCGCTGACCACGTCGCCCTTGCCCGCCATCATGGCGTCGAAACCATCCTTCGCCACCTTAGTCGCGTCGTCCTTTTTCTGCGTGCCGACCTTGGTGTCGTCCGCCATGTCGGCGCGTTCAAAAAATTCGGTCTCCGTTGCACCGGGCATCAGGCAGGAGACGGTGACGCCCGAGTCCTTCAACTCGTGCCGCAGCGCAAATGAGAACGAATCCAAAAACGCCTTCGTCCCGTTGTAGACCGCCTGGTAAGTACCGGGCATGAATCCAGCGATGGAACCGGTGATGAGGATCCTGCCCGAACCGCGCGTGCGCATCTCGCGACCCACCTTCTGGATCAGGTAAACCGTGCCGGTGATGTTCGTATCAACGACCTTGCGGGCCGCGGCGAAATCCTGGTCGAGAAATCCTTTGCCCAAGCCCCGCCCAGCGTTGGCGAGGAGGTACTCCACCGGCCGGCCGTTGGCGGCGGCGAGCAGTTTGTCGACGCCCTCCGTGGTCGAGAGATCGGCTTCCACCGCGTCGGCGCTTACGCCGAGGGCACGGAAAGCGGCCGCGGCGTTTTCGATGGAGCTTTCGTCCGCGGACACGAGCAGGTCGAAGCCGTTGCGGGCGCACTCGGCGGCGAGTTCGTAGCCGATGCCGGTGGAGGCACCGGTCACGATGGCGAGGGGGCGGGAATCAGGGGAAGTAGCCATGGAGTTTGGAGTGGTTGCGTCCTGCTGATTCGCCCCCGGGTAGGCAGGCGGATTGATCGGCCTCCCGTTCCCCGGGGTTGCATCGGGCTCCAGGGTGAACTACAGGGTGCAACCGCTCGCGCCATGCCGTCCGCCGACTCCACCCGCTACGTCGCCTGCCACGACTGCGACGCCCTTTTCACCGCCATCCAGGTGCGCGAGGGCGAACGCGTCGTGTGTCCGCGCTGCGGGGCAAACCTCTACACGCGCCACACCAACACGATTCAGCGCACCGCCGCGCTGGTGCTCGCCTCGGCCGTGTTGTACGGCGTGGCCAACCTCTTTCCCTTCCTGACGCTCTCCTCCGACTACCGCGAGAGCGACATGGTGCTGCTGCAGAGCGTCACCGGGTTGGACGCCGCGGGCTACCCGCCGCTGGCCAGCGCCGTGGCAATCTTCATCTTCGTGTCGCCGGTCATCGTCATCGGCGGCTTGCTCTACCTCATCCTGCCCCTGCTCGGCGGGCGGCGCTGGCCGGGGTCGACCGCGCTGTGCCGCCTGGTTTTCGAGGCACGCCACTGGAACATGCCGGAGGTATATCTCCTGGGCGTGCTCGTCAGCCTGCTCAAGCTCGGCAGCCTCGCCAAGCTGACGCTCGGCACCTCGTTCTGGGCGTTCGTGGGCTTCATCATCTGCCTGACCTGGGCGTTTACCACCATCGACTACCGCGAGTTGTGGGACCACCTCGACCGCGCGGAACGCTCATGACCCCGGACTTTTCCGTGCCCACCGCCGCCGAGCGCGGGCTGGCCCTCTGCCACGCCTGCGCCAACGTCGTGCCCGTCGACCTGGGCTACTGCCCGCGCTGCCGCGCCTCCCTGCACCTGCGCAAGCGCGACTCCCTGACGCGCACCTGGGCGCTGATGATCAGCGCCACGATCCTCTACCTGCCCGCTAACCTGCTGCCCGTCCTCGACGTGGAGAGTTCCATCAAGGGCACGCAGAAGAGCACGATCATCAGCGGCGTGATCCAGTTCTGGCAGGACGGCGACTATCCGGTGGCCATTATCATCTTTACGGCGAGCATCCTCATCCCGATCTTGAAGGTCATCGCGCTGGTCTGGCTGTGCCTGGCCACCCGCAACGGGAACCGGCCGGTCGGCACGACCAAGCTCTACCGCATCACGGAGTTCATCGGCCGGTGGTCCATGGTGGACGTGTTCGTGGTGGCGATCCTCGTCGGCGTCGTCCAGCTCGGCACGGTCATGACGATCCGGCCTGGTGCGGGCGTGCTCGCGTTCGCCGGGGTGGTGATCCTGACCATGCTCGCCGCCACATCCTTTGACCCGCGCCTGATCTGGGACGCCGCCGGCAAGCGCGGCAAAGCCTGATTTGTCGATTCCGTCCGTTTCGCTATGCCCGATCCCAAGCCCGAGCCGCCACCCGCCTCGCCCGAACGCCCCCGGGAC